>CALHCJ010000286.1 GCA_937936275.1 uncultured Flavobacteriaceae bacterium | reverse complement strand
TTTTTAGGAATACATAAGGTATGCCCTTTAGCATTCGGATTAATATCTAAAAAAGCAAAGAAATTTTCATCTTCGGCTATTTTGTAACATGGTATTTCGCCGTTAATGATCTTGGTAAAAATAGAGGACATAGTATCGTTGGTATCAAAAAAAATCCCGCCCAATGTAGACAGGATTAAATATAAAAATTTATGTGATACCTATGATCGTGTTATTTCTAAAATATCAAATTTTAATGTGCCGTTTGGTACTGTTATCTCTGCAACGTCACCCACTTCTTTACCCAGCAAACCTTTGCCTATGGGTGAGTTCACCGAAATTTTACCTGCCTTTAAATCTGCTTCGCTTTCGGCAACCAAGGTATATTTCATTTCCATTCCGTTATTTTGGTTTTTTAATTTTACCGTTGACAGTATTAAAACCTTTGAGGTGTCTAATTGAGATTCATCAATTAACCTAGCATTAGCAAGAGTTTCTTCCATTTTAGAAATACGCATTTCTAAAAGTCCCTGCGCTTCTTTTGCGGCATCATATTCCGCATTTTCTGATAAATCACCCTTATCTCGAGCCTCAGCAATATCTTGAGATGCCTTTGGGCGTTCAACATCACGTAGATGATTTAACTCATCTTTTAGCTTTTTTAATCCTTCTGGAGTATAATAAGATACGTTACTCATAACTTCCTCGTTTAATAAATAGAAAATCCTCTGAATAAAATCGTGCTTCCACGACTAATTAGAGAGGATTTAAGACAAATATACATTTTTTTTGTTCAATTTTGTATCGTTTACATTTCGATTAGACACACTATTATGAAACGAATTTGGGGCCTATTAGTATTGATTTTATTACTCTCATGCGACAAAGAGCGAACAAACAGAAATCCTTTTTTGCAAGAAATTGGATTCCGATTTGACATCAACCTAAACTTACCTTTATATGCCCCCTTAACAAATCCTGGAAGTTCTATTTTTATCGGTAATGCTTCTGTAGGTACTAGAGGAGCAATCGTAAGCAATGCAGGTTTCGATGTGTTTCGAGTCTTTGAAGCAAGTTGCCCAAATCACGTTCCAAATGAATGTTCTACGATGGATTTAAATGGAACTGTGGTTACCTGTTCTTGCGATGACTACGAGTATAGTGCCATTACAGGTCAAATGCTTAACAACCCAAATGATGGTAGGCGCTATTATGATATGTTAGAATATCGAGCTTCGTATAACGGTACCGATTTGATTATTATTTCGAACTAGAGATCTCTAGTGTAAGTTTCCATTAATTCAGATTCGTCAATTTCCTTGCCCATTTTTCTATCTACCTTCTGCTTTCGACCTACGAAAAAGTAGATCAAAGCACCTAATAATGGAGTTAGCAGGAGTACCACTAATACCCAAATGAGTTTATCGTTGACACCTTTAAAATTGCTCGAAATAATATCAACCAAGGCGATAATTGGAAAAATAAGGCAGACTAAAACTAGTAAAATCAGTATTATTTGTGGAGCACCTATTGCTAACATCATCACAATTGAAAGTTTAATGATTTACTAAAGTAATATTTTTACTTCAAAAAATTAAAAGAGTCTCTCAAATTTGAGAGACTCTAAAACGGCTGCCTAAAAATCTTCAAAACTACTTACCATCAATAAAGAAGACCTAGTTTTCTGCCTATGATTGGACGATCTAAAGCTGTGTGTACCTTCCAAACATTCATACTATTTGATAAAATTAACCACCCCAGTATCCATATCATACACAGCACCCCGAACATCAATTTCTCCATTGTCTAACATTGTTTTCAGTATTGGACTTTCCTTAGTAATACGCTCTATAGCTATACGCACATTGTTCTCACTTACCTCGTGAACCAATAACCTATTCTGAGAGCTTCGAGGTCCTGTAGCCACTGTCGACCTCTCAATTGCGGGTTTAATATTTTCTAGCATCTTCGTAATATTGCCTAACTCAGCACCATCTATTGCAGCGTGTATAGCTCCACAATTTTCATGACCAAGCACAAGAATTAATTTAGCTCCAGCAACCTTAGTAGCAAACTCCATGCTGCCCAAAATATCATCATTGATGAAATTACCTGCTACTCTTGCTACGAAAATATCACCTATACCTTTATCAAAAACATCTTCAACGGGCACTCTACTATCCACACACGATAATACAATTGCTTTTGGAAATTGTGATTCAGCACTCTCACGTATTTGGCTAGAGTGGTCTCTAGCTGTAAGATCACTACGCACAAATCTTTCATTTCCTGCTCTTAAACTTTCTAATATTTCACTAGGCGTCAATGCCGCTTGTTCAGCTTCGGTTAAAACAGTTTCTACTAATATTTTACTTCTGTCAATTTCTATTACCCCTGAATTTTCATTATCAAGAGTTACAGACTGACCACTCAAAGCAGTTGATACCGCAATAGCTAAACCTATACCCAATATTTTAAAATTTGATCTCATAACTGATATGTTTAAAATTATTCAGGGCAAAAGTAAGGAAGTTAATCACAATTAATACTATTACTATTCATAAATAATAGTTAAACTATTTATATTTAATAGCAATACTATTATATTTGAACAAATCAAAAGATAACAATGAAAAAAAAGAGAGTCATATTATTTCCTGGTAGTGAGGATACTTCCGTTTTAAAAGAAAATAACATTACTAAACCGTTGAAAGAGATTAGAGCCGGTAAAATCTATAAAATAGGTCAACCCTCTAACAGGTATTATCAGTATATTCATCCTATTATAGATCCAAAGACACTAAATATTCAGGATTTAGAAGATTTCAAGAAAATAGAAAATATCATCGTTCGGGTGATAAGTATTCTACGAATGTCCAATGGAAGTAGTATTGCGGTACTAAAACATTACAAAGACCAGAAGGTCATAGGAAATATTGAGAAGATTTTCGCCGATGTTGATATGTCTATAAAGAGTAAAGAATTGGTAAATCTAGATTCAGACACTCAATCAAGTTGAGATAAGAATGAAAAATAGAATCTTACCTTACATCAAAACTTCATAACTATAACAAAAGTGTTTACAGACCTTTTACAATTCTAGTGATAATTAGACCTGAAGGAAATAGTTTCTATTACTAAAAGCCAAATACTAAGATGAAAAAACAATTATCAGAATTTTTAAAAATAGCATTCGGTGTTCTACTAGCCAGTATTGGTTTGAAGGTATTCTTGCTTCCAAACGGTTTTTTAGATGGCGGAGTGACAGGAATAGCTATTCTCCTCAGTGAACTTTTCGACTTTAATATTTCAATTCTTTTAATAGGGGTCAGTTTTCCATTTTTGATCATGTCTTGGTTTACCCTCTCACAACGAATTACGATAAAATCTATTCTCGCCATACTGTCTTTGGCGATAGTTTTACACTTTGAAAACTTCACGCCAGTCACCGATGATAAGCTACTCATATCTATATTCGGAGGACTTTTTTTAGGCGGAGGTATTGGTTTGACCATCAAAAACGGGGCAGTTCTCGATGGGTCGGAAATACTAGGAGTTTTCGCAAACAAACAATTTGGTTTTAGCATTGGTAAAGTCGTACTAGTTTTCAACATCATTCTATTTAGTATTACCGCCATTACCATTTCAATCGAAACAGCCATGTATTCAACCTTAACGTTTCTAGTCACCGCTAAAATCATAGATTTAACCATAGAAGGTTTCGAAGATTACGTGGGGTTGATGATTGTATCAGAAAAATCAGATCTTATAGAAAAAGAACTTATAGAAGTTGTCAAAACTGGAACAACACTTTATAGAGGAGCTAAAGGTTTTGGTAAACGTGGCTCTAGAAACGAAAGCGACATAATACACACGGTAATTAATAGAATTGATATTCGAAGAACTTACAATCTTATCGACCGCATCGACCAAAACGCTTTTATAATTGAGTTTGATGTTAATACTATCAAAGGAGGTATTCGAAAAGAATACTTGAACAAAGAGCACATGAAAACATTATTACCAAACTGGAAAACGAATTCGTAAGGACTACATTTTATCGATTTACTTCCGTGAAATTACCGGAAGCATTCCAACTAGCGCATCATTTTCTAAAGCATCTACTATAAACTTCGCTACCGATTTTCTACTAATCATTAATTTTGGTAGCGGTTTATTTCTATAGCTCAACTGAATTTTTTCTTCTTTCAAAGAATTTGTCAAACCTACTGGTCGAACGATGGTCCATTTTAAATTAGAAGCTCTCAAAAGTTGCTCTTGTCTTTCATGATCTTTATATGCCACTCCAATATTACTATATTGAATTATCCATCGAAACCAAAAAGGAATATCTCCTTTCGTTTCGCCCACACCCCAAGCAGAACATATAATTATCCTTTCTATTCCTAATACAGTTGCTACCTGAAGACAGCTCTTCAACGTTTCTGATACTAATGTCTTTGGTGAACGTAAAGGTGCCCAAGGAAAATCAGTGCTTCGAGAAATATTCAAAACGTTAATAATGGCAGTGCATTTCGCCGCAGCTAACGATAAAACAACGCTATCTCTTACATCACCCTCAAATACTTCTAGATTTTTCTGATGAATTATTTTGTTTTTATCTCGAACTACAGCCGCTACTTCATAGCCTTTATTCAAAGCCTTGTTAACCACCCATTTTCCCGTTCGACCAGTAGCTCCAAGTACAAGAATTCTCATACGATTTCCCTCCATCTTTCTGATTCTGCGAACATCTTAATAGTGGCATTTCTTTTTTCTAAAAGTTCTGTCATATATCTTTTGAGAAACAGTCGGTCCGCCAGTTTTCCGAACATACTTAAGGGAGATTCATAATCGAAAAGATCTGACATTAATACAAATCCATCTTTCTCTTCAAAAAAATGTTCATGGGTAAAACGCTTAAAAGCACCTTTTACCATTCTATCTGAGAAATACGTTGGCTTTTCTAAACCAATGATTTCTGAAGTCAACTTTTGAGTGATACCGAAATGCTTTGCTCTCCACGTAATCGTATCACCGAGCTGAACCAACCCAGTTGTTCTTCCAGCAATAGCTTCTTCATTCGTTTGGGCTGTTGAAATTACATGTAAATCGACACTTCGAGCTAAATCAAAAACGATATTGATTTCTGCTTTTATTCGAGTTTCTAGGTTAATGATTGGCATGTAACCTAAAGTTAGATCAATTCGTTGAAGACGAGGGAGTCGAAAGCTAACTTTTGCACTTCTAGTTCATTTTCATACAACCAATTCAGATAGGTCATAACTTTTTCTTCCTCAAGCATACCCCAGTTTTCTTTGGTTCCGTAAAAAGGTGAGGTGAACTTTTGGCTTTCCAACAAATTGATATTTTTATCTTGTTCAGAAACAAAAGGGGCTATGCAGTTCACTGCTGTTTCTGGATTGTCTTTTGCATACAAATATCCCTTCTTAGTCGCTTTAAGAAAGCTTCGGTACTTTTCAACATCTGCCTTTACCAAGCTTTCTGAAGCCAAAATTACAGGCGAATATCCATAAGGAATTCCATAATCTGCCATTTTAAAAAGATTAAGTTTAATTCCTTGATTTTTGGCTTGAATACCTTCCCAGTTAGTAAAAATCCAAGTAGCATCATACTTCTTGTTAACGATTGTTTCCCAAATTCCTAATTTCTTAGGATAGACAATATCGAATTGTCCTTGACCTCCATCGTTTTTTATCATCTGACGAACAATTTCATCTTCGTATCTTGCTTGGTAGGAAGCGTAGGTTGTGCCATCTAAATTCTTCGGAGCAGTTAAAACTCCGTCGCCTAAAGTCGCAATAGCGCTTATGTCTTCTCTAAGTATGGCAGCAAGTGCAATCGCATCAAAAGGTGTGTTTTTTGTACGATAGCTTACGATACTCTCAAACGGACAAAGCGCTAATTCAGCTTCCCCCAATTCCACTTTTTTTGCTGGAGTTAAGGTGTAATCATCAACGTCGGGCGTTAGTAATTCAGCACGTAACCCTACATCTTTATAAAAACCTTTTTCTTTCGCAACAAAGAACCCTGTATGATTCGTATTCGCAGTCCAGTCTAAGGCAATTCGAATAGTTTTCATAGTCGATATCAAAAGTTAATAGTTGCTCCTAGTAAAAAGTTAATTCCCGCCTGAGGATAAAATCCTGCGCCTTCAATTGTTGTGATAGTACCTGGATTGCTAAAATCATCGTCAAACGTAAAGAAGTATCCGTTAGTGACATTCAATTGGTCAAATACATTATTTAGCAATCCTGAAAACGTAATGCTTTTTATGATAGAATCAAATTCAATAACATATTGAATATTCAAATCCGTTTGTGAATAAGCCTCTAAAGTTGAAGCTTCTGAATCTATGTTACCCATGTACTGTTTGCCCACATATTTGGTAAGTGCTGAAATCTGAAAGTTTTCTGATGGATTATATGAAAGTCTGTTTCCAATAACGACATTTGGAGAGTAAGCGATATTGGTATTGCCTAAATTCTGAACAACCCCATCACGTTCAAACACAAAATCTTTATTCTTATTGGTGCTTAGTGCTACATTCGGACTCCATTGAAATTTTTGGCCTAGATTAATATTCGCATCGATTTCTAAACCTAGTCGATAGCTATCCCCAACATTTTCTCTCAAAGGCGCACCTACATCATTTAACTCACCTGTTAAAACCAACTGATTTTCATAATTCATGAAGTATGCATTTGTACTCACCTGAACATTTGAAGAAACGTAACGCCAGCCCAATTCAAAGTCATTTAATCGTTCTGGTTCAGGATTTCCATTTTCATAATCGTTTCGATTCGGTTCACGATTGGCAACAGCATATGAAAAATAGAGATTGTTATTGGAATTCAAATCATAAGTAATTCCAGCTTTCGGATTAAAGAAATTAAAAGTGTCATCAACCAAACCAGTATCATCACCATTCGCCTTATACCCTACCGCTCTATATTGTAAATCTCCAAAAAGACTCCACTGATCATCAAGCTTGTAATTCGCTTTGGTATAAATATTGAAATCTGTCTTTGATGAATTATCATCATAATAACGATCACGAATGTTGCTATTCCCAGCAAAACGTGCCCAAATAATCTCTCCAAAATGATCTCCTTCATATTTGTTATATCCACCACCAACAATAAAGTTCAACTTATCATTTACATAATTTGCCGAAAAAACAGTTCCATAAAAATCATTATCTAACCATCTGCGACGAATTACATCGGTTTGATCAATTAAAGTACCGTCTACGGTAATCGGAGTAAAACCATAAGTAGCAAAGTCTTCATCTTCCTTGAACTGTTCGAAATACCCTCGACCGCGTGTATAATGTAATGCGATATTACTACTCCAATTTGAGCTCCACTTTTCGTTCCATAAGAGTTGAGCATGATCTTGTTTGTAATTATCTTCCTCTTTATCATAAAACTGAGTCATTCCGTTTTCATCGGTATATATACCGGCAGGATTAAAAGTTCGATCATTTTCTAAAGTAGCTGCATCGATACCAAACCAAGACTGATAGGTAATTTCATGACCCCCAAACAAAAGAGCTTTAATCAGTGTATTATCGTCTTTATAACTTCCCTGAAGAAAATATGATTCCAGTTCCGAAGATGCTCGATCGATATATCCATCCGAAGTTATTCGAGACAATCGCCCAGCAATTTCTACGTGGTCGTTTAAAAGTCCGGTACTAAATTTAAGGTTATTTCTAAGCGTGTTAAAGCTTCCTACAGAAGACGAAATCTGTGCATAGGCTTCTTCAGATACTCCGTCGGTAAGTAAATTTAGACTAGCCCCAAAAGCACCTGCTCCGTTTGTTGATGTACCCACACCGCGCTGCAATTGCAAACTTTCTGTTGATGAAGCAAAATCAGGCATATTTACCCAAAAAGTACCTTGTGATTCTGCGTCGTTATACGGTATTCCATTTATGGTAACGTTTACTCGGGTAGCATCACTACCACGTACTCGAATTCCGGTATAGCCAACTCCTGCTCCGGCGTCAGAAGTGGTTACCACAGACGGTAAAAAATTCATCAAGATTGGAATATCTTGACCCAAATTTCTAGGTTGAATCTGCTCTTTGGTAAGATTGCTAAAGGTAACTGGAGTCTGATTCGTTACTCGAATCGCAGATACAAAAACTTCATCGAGGACCTCAACTTTTTTACCTTCTAATGAATCTGTTTGTTGTTCTTGGGCCTGTGAGGCCATCGTTAAGCCAATTAAGGCTAAAGTTGTGACAATAGTTTTCATCCGTAAATAGTTTTACGAATAAAAGGGGCTATTATTCTAAGTTAAAATTGATTTTAATTGCATGCTGAAACTCTTTCAGTGCAACATTTAAGTAACCTAATGGCGATTATCGCCTCCCTTGGCAGCATTACCTGCCCAGGTTCATTGGGTATAATCTCAGCTTTATCCTGAACTCGTTTCAAGACAAACTAGCCTTAACGAATATTATCAGAAGTCAGCACCCCTTTGAGATAGCACAAATGTACTCTTGAAATTCCAATTTTCTAACAAAAAATTAGAAATAATTAATGGTTTTGAAAAACAAAATAGCTATTGCCTACGTATCTATTATAGGACAATGATTTAGGAATACGATATGAACAAAAAGTCAAAAAACAAATTCACTCTTAAAATTGTTTTTAGCTATCTCATATTAGCACTGTTAACCGCAGTAGTTGGCTATTTCATCTATTCAGAGATAAAGACCTATATTTCCACAGAAACAGCCAGTGAAAATGACGAAAAGCTTTTAAAAACAAATATCTTACTTACCAATTTATACGAAGCAGAAAGCCTTTCAAAACTTTCCGCTCAAAGAAATACGAAAGCAGATTTTGAAGCCTACAAGCTTAAAATCGATTCTGTTCATACCGAAATAGAGGTTCTTAAGAAATTAACCCAAAGTGATTTTCAAAAAGGGCTACTAGATAGTCTTCAGATACTACTGACCCAAAAAGTAGCCAACAATAAAGCACTAGGTGATTTAAAATCAAAAAACAATGAAAGTCGTTACATAGATAAGGCACTTAAAGAATTTGAAAAAATAGAAGAATCTATAGGCAAGTTCTCTGCGGAAAACCTATTTCCAAACTTTGATCAACTTTCTCCAGGATTGCAGAAAAATTTAAGAGAATATGCCGCACTCCTAAGTAATAATGCCCCCGTCAATGCCGATGGAAGTACTAATGTGAAATACATCGATTCGATTCTAAATGTTTCAAAGAATATGCTTCAAGAGGCAAAATTGAAAGATTTTAAGTCGCAACGTTCCTTAGCACAAAAGGAAATAGAGGTTAGTCGAAATGACCTTGAACTCTCTCAACAATTACAAAATATTATTGCTGCCTTCGAACAAGAGGTGATGGCAAAAACCTACGGAAACAATCTTAAAAAGCAAGCAGCACTGCGAAGAGCAACTAGAATAGCTGGCTTTTCAGCCGTTCTAGGTTTTCTTATCGTGGGTTTATTTTCCTTTTTAATTACCAGAGATTATTGGAAAGTACAGACCTACCGTCTCAAACTGGAGAAGGAAAAGAAATTTTCAGAGTCCCTACTCAAAAGTAGAGAACAATTAATTTCTACGGTTAGCCATGATTTGCGAACACCGTTAAACACGATTACTGGGTATACTGAACTGATGGAAGGAACTGATCTTTCTCAAAAACAAGAGCGTTATCTTGGAAACGTAAAATCAGCCTCTGATTATGTGGGAAATCTAGTAAATGATCTTTTAGATTTTTCAAAACTAGAGGGTGGTAAATTGAATATTGAAAAAACACCCTTTATACCGGCAAACCTGATTGAAGAAACTGCTGAATCATTACAAGCTATTCATAAAGACAAAAAGCTCAAACTATTTTTAGATATCGATGCGGATT
The DNA here is from genome assembly GCA_937936275.1 of uncultured Flavobacteriaceae bacterium. Taxonomy (GTDB): domain Bacteria; phylum Bacteroidota; class Bacteroidia; order Flavobacteriales; family Flavobacteriaceae; genus Maribacter_C. The sequence goes on along the minus strand of CALHCJ010000286.1, from coordinate 614 downwards.
TGCAGAAAACTTTTTTGGGAGACCCTTTTCGTATTCGACAAGTGATTACAAATCTAATTGGAAACGCTTTTAAGTTTACTGAGGAAGGTCATATTAAAATTACCGCCTTGTCAAAAAATGCTGCGGGAAAAACACGAAACCTTCAGATAAGGATCAACGATACTGGCATCGGAATTGCAAAGGAAAAGCAACATCTAATTTTCAATGAGTTTACGCAAGCGGAAACGCATACCGAGAAAAAATTTGGTGGTTACGGACTCGGTTTGACCATCTCTAAAAAGTTGACAGAATTATTAGGTGGTAATTTACACCTCGAAAGTACGCTGAACAAAGGAAGTACATTTACACTACAAATTCCACTAACGGTATCAAGCAGGAAACAACAGGTAGACGTTGAGAATAGTTACTTAGCTCCGAAGCTAAAATTGCTCATCATTGATGATGATACTGCCCTGTTAGGAATGCTTACAGAGTTGGCAGAAAGTATGGGTATGACTGCAAATGCCTTTACCAATTTTCTTCAAGTAGAAAAAGATTCTCATTTGGGCTACGACTTAGTTATCACTGATATTCAAATGCCTCAAATAACGGGCTTTGAAGTTCTAGAAAAATTA
>CALHCJ010000285.1 GCA_937936275.1 uncultured Flavobacteriaceae bacterium | reverse complement strand
GGTGTAGTGGGTATTCAAGCTGCTAAAATGGCAGCGGGCTTAGGCGCACACGTGACCATTATGGATATTAATATGAATCGTTTACGTTATGTAAATGATGTATTGCCGCCGCATGTAGTCACTGAATTTTCTAATGAATTTAATATTCGCAAACATATAAAAACCCATGATTTGATCATTGGCGGCGTATTGCTAAAAGGTGCAAAAGCTCCTAATCTAATTACCAAAGATATGTTGAAAGAAATGCGACCTGGTACTGTGATTGTTGATGTAGCTGTAGATCAGGGTGGTTGTGTGGAGACTACAAAGCCGACAACGCACGAAGACCCTATTTATATTATTGATGATGTGGTACATTATTCTGTAGCAAATATGCCTGGGGCGGTGCCTTATACATCAACTGTAGCCTTGACCAATGTCACTTTACCCTACGTAGTAAAATTGGCCAACTTAGGATGGGAAAAAGCAACAGATAGCGATGCAGCCTTAAAGAAAGGATTGAATATTATCAACGGGCGTGTAGTATATAAAGAAATTATAGAAGCATTTGGTTGGGAAACCAGCTTGGCATAAAAGTACATTTTGTCAGTAGCAAAGACCTCGCCACAGAATGGCGGGGTTTTTGCTTTTTATGTTGTAATTTTAAAACACATTAACGCTAAATTTTATAATTATGTTTGGATTTGATATAGGATATATAATCATTGCTGGAGCCTTTGGTCTTTTCAGTATGCTGGTAAGTAGTAGATTGAAAAGTAAATTTAAAAAATACTCTAAGGTACAGCTGAGAAATGGAATGAGCGGTGCGGAAATTGCTGAAAAAATGTTAGCTGACCATGGTATTCGCGATGTACAGGTAATTTCTACCCCCGGTATGTTAACAGATCATTACAATCCGGCAAATAAAACGGTAAATTTAAGTGAGGGTGTATACTCGCAGCGAAATGCCGCTGCAGCTGCTGTTGCTGCTCACGAAGTGGGGCATGCTGTTCAACATGCAACGGCTTACGATTGGTTGCAAATGCGTTCGAAGCTTGTACCTATCTTAAATGTAACTTCCCGCTTCTCAATGTGGGTGATTTTTGGTGGATTGGCCTTAATGCAAACGACAGCTATCGGAGGAACTGTTGCTTGGGTTGGAGTTGGTCTTTACGGAATAGGAACCTTATTCAGCTTTATCACTTTACCTGTAGAGTATGATGCAAGTAACCGGGCTCTAGCTTGGTTGAAGAATAAAAATATGGTTAGTCAAGAAGAATATGCAGGAGCAGAAGATGCTTTGAAATGGGCAGCAAGAACATATTTGGTTGCTGCTATCGGAGCTTTAGCAACCTTGCTATATTTTGCGATGAGAGTTGCCAGTAGAGATTAAGAAAAAGTGGTCAGTTCACAGTAGCAGTCGTCAGTTTTACTGCTAACTGCTACTGAAGACTGCGAGCTAAATGGTAATCTGTCGATCAATTTGCTGATTCAAAGATATAAACGTCTCCGTTCGAGATACGCCTTCAATTTGTTGAATTTCTTTATTTAATACATGCATCAAGTGTTCGTTATCTCTACAAAGCACTTTGATTAGAATGGACCAGTTTCCAGTAGTATAATGACATTCTAATACCTCAGGTATTTTTTCTAACTGTTTTACAGCAGCTGGGTTACTCATGGCCTTGTCTAAAAAGATGCCAATGTAAGCCATTGTAGTATACCCCATGACCTTCGGATTGATGATAAACTTGGAGCCTGCTAAGAGTCCTGATGCTTCTAGTTTGCGCAAACGTTGGTGAATTGCAGCCCCTGATATACCTATGCTTCTTGCAATTTCAAGTACAGGTTTACGGGCATCAGACATTAAGAATCTTAGAATCTTTTTGTCGATACCATCAATTTTTACATTTTTGGAATTAGATTTCATATTTGCGATTTCAGATCTGAAGTAAAAGTACCAAAACCATATGAAATGTAAATTCTAAACAGAGAATTTGAATCGCTATTTATCGTAAGCTGAATCAGGGTTATAACCTAAATACGGAACTTTATATTCTTTAAAAACAATACCGTATTCCTTAAGCTCTTCTAAGATCGGTTCATAGACTTCTTTCTGAATCGGAATTTGAACTCCGGGTGTAGTGATTTTTTTATTTAAAATAGCAAGCGTTGCAATCGCCACCGGAAGTCCTACTGTTTTTGCCATGGCGGTATGCGTTCTGTTTTCACCCATGACCACAGTGTTAGCATCAATCTGTTCTTTTTTGCCATTGAGTTCGTACCCGAATTTATGATACATGACAATCATATCTTTATCGGTGTCTTCTAGGGTCCAACTGGTTTCAAGAATGTGCTGCAATATTTGAGCAGGAGTGCCTTCTTTCAAGGGAATTATTTTATCTACACTAAAAATATCAAGTTCTTGTAATTTTTCCCATCGAATATCATCTTGTTCAATTTTTAGATAGTGACGTAATTTAAGTTCAACGGAGTCGGTAGGAGAATATGGTAAAAACAAATTTGTGAATTCACGATAGCTCATACCTTCCGAATTTTCGATAGTATAAGAATCGTCAGTCATTCCCAACTCCACAAACATATTCCATGCCTTCGAAAAACCTACGCGTCGCATTGTACCGCGATACAATGTTAAAATATCTTCTAATCCGTAAATTTCTCTGTAATTGAGAGAGTCTCTATTGGCATAACCTTCGAATCTTCCATAGCCTTCAATATTAAAAAACTCAGTGCGACGAAATAATTTGTGATACGGAATGTACTTATAGGTGCCTTCTTGTATAAATTGGGCAGCTCCACCTTGTCCAGCAACTACCACATTTCTAGGGTTCCAAGTGAATTTGTAATTCCATAGGTTGGTATCACTTTCAGGAGCGACCAATCCTCCTGTAAACGATTCAAATAGTAACATCTTTCCACCTTTATCACGAATTTGGTCAATGATCTGCATAGCACTCATATGATCGATACCGGGGTCGAGTCCGATTTCGTTCATAAATACCAAACCTTTTTCTTTGGCTTGTTGATCTAGCGTTTTTATTTCATTGCTTACATACGAAGCCGTCACCAAGTGTTTTTCAAAGGTGATACAATCTTCTGCTACCTTCATATGCATTCTTGCGGGCAGCATCGAAACCACAATGTCAGTTTCTTGAATGGCATGCTTTCGACGGTCGTCTTCAAATATGTCTAATTTGATGACAGAACAGGCAGTGTGTTCTTTAATCTCGGTCGCAATCGCATCAGGATTTAGATCTCCAATAGTTAAATACAAGTCTTCTTGGGCGGCTTTCTCTAAAAAATAATCGATGAGATAGGAGGTAGACTTACCAGCTCCAACTACAAGTATGTTACGCATTGCTATTTTGATTGATTACTTTTATACAACGAAATACTAAGGTATCAAATTGTTACATTTATAAAAAAACATACCTCATAAGTTATGAACAGAACAATCTTTTTGACAGGAATCTTATTTGGCGTTTTAGCCGTGGGCTTGGGTGCTTTTGGAGCGCACGGTTTAAAAAAGCTATTAGATGCAGATGCTATTCAAACTTTTAATACGGGAGTTACCTATCAAATGTATCATGCAATCGTTCTATTAATTTTAGCAAGTACAACACGATTGCCTCAAAAAAGCAAAAAATGGGTCTACTATTTTATGCTTATTGGAATTCTTCTATTTTCTTTTTCCATCTATTTTTTGGCGACCAATCATTTGACGGCATTTGATTTTAAGACTATTGCGTTTGTAACTCCTGTTGGCGGATTGTTCCTTTTATCGGGATGGTTGCTTTTGGGTTATCGAGCACACCAGCACTTCAACTAATATATTCTCATTTTTACCCCCTAAAGAATATATTTTCAATAATTTTGATCCTTCAAAACTAACATTTAATGAGTAATTCGAAAAAAATTCCAACTTCCGTGTCACTTAAAAATTACGGAATCACGCATGATTATGTTCATTATCAGCTCTCGCCATCAAAGCTTCAAGAAATAACACTAGAGAAGAATATGGGTAAGGAAGCCTCATCTGGAGCCTTAGCTGTTAATACAGGAGAGTTTACTGGAAGATCGCCTAAAGATCGATTTATTGTAAAAGATAAGATCACCGAAGAGAAGATTTGGTGGGGTGAAATTAACATTCCGTTTGAGTCATCAAAATTTGATGCCCTTTATGACAAAGTGATTGCTTATTTAAATGAAAAGGAATTATACGTTCGTGATTGTTATGCATGTGCTGATCATAATTACCGGATGGATATTCGTGTGATCAATGAATTTCCATGGAGTAATATGTTTGCTTATAATATGTTTATTCGCCCTACAGACGAGGAGCTGAAAAATTTTGATCCTGAATGGACTGTAGTGAATGCTCCTGGTTTTATGGCAGACGCTGAAGTTGATGGTACCCGTCAGCATAATTTTGCTATTTTGAATTTTACAAGAAAAATTGCTTTAATTGGAGGAACTGGGTATACGGGGGAAATCAAAAAAGGAATTTTCTCTGCCCTAAACTTTATTTTGCCCGTACAGAAAAATACATTACCCATGCATTGCTCTGCCAATGTAGGTAAGAATGGTGAAACCGCAATTTTCTTCGGATTATCAGGAACAGGAAAAACGACACTTTCTACGGATGCTTCTCGAAAATTGATTGGTGATGATGAGCATGGTTGGAATAATGAAAATGCGGTCTTTAATTTTGAAGGGGGATGCTATGCAAAAGTGATTAATCTATCTGCCGAAAATGAACCTGAAATTTTTGGAGCCATCCGAAAGGGGGCTTTGTTAGAAAATGTGATTCTAGATGAGAACGGAGAGGTTGATTTTGAAAATACCTCCATTACTCAAAACACAAGGGTTAGTTATCCCATATATAATATCGATAATGTTCAGAGACCATCAATAGGGAAAAACCCGAAGAATATTTTCTTTTTAACTGCTGATGCCTTTGGTGTACTGCCTCCAATATCAAAGTTAACACCAAGCCAAGCGGCATATCATTTTATATCAGGATATACAGCTAAAGTAGCAGGAACAGAAGCTGGGGTTGTAGAACCTATTCCTTCTTTTTCAGCCTGTTTTGGAGCACCTTTTATGCCATTGCATCCCGCTAAGTATGCCGAGATGTTAAGTGATAAGATGCAAGATGCCGGCGTAAATGTTTGGCTCGTAAATACCGGCTGGACGGGCGGACCTTACGGAGTTGGAACCCGAATGAAGTTGAAGTATACGAGAGCGATGATTAACGCAGTTTTGAATGGTGATTTAGGATTGTATAACTATGATGATTACCATATTCATTCGGTATTTGGGGTAGCACAGCCAAGAACATGTCCTGGTGTTCCAACAGATGTATTGAGCCCGAGAACCACATGGAATGATGATCAGGCCTATTATACCACAGCCTTTAAGCTATCAAACGCTTTTCGAGAAAACTTCAAACAGTTTGAAGCTTATGCTAGCGAGGAAATACGGCGTGGCGGACCACAACGATATGCTTTTTAGCAAAAGAACTTAAACATAAAAAAATCCCTGAAATATCATTTCAGGGATTTTTTTATTTAAAACAAAAGTCTTACTTCTTATTGGCTGCATTAATATATTTCTGCAGGGCCATTGTCATAGAAGGGGTCTCTGGTGTTGGTGCTTTAATATCGCATCGCAAACCAGCTTCTGTTGCAGCTTTCACGGTTGAGTTGCCAAAAACAGCTATTCTTGTTTCATTTTGTTCAAAATCAGGAAAGTTCTTAAGTAGTGATTCAATTCCAGAGGGGCTGAAAAACACTAAAATATCATAATAAACTTCTTTTAAATCAGATAAGTCGCTAATAACGGTTTTGTAAAATATACCTCTTGTCCAATCGATACCAAGTTTGTTAAGCGTTTCGGGAACAATTGCCTTTAAAGAATCAGAAGAAGGCAAAAGAAATTTCTCATCCTTATATTTTTTAAACAAGACCACTAGATCTGGAAAGTTCATTTTCCCCACATATATTTTACGCTTTCGGTACACTACATATTTCTGCAGATAATAAGCCACTGCTTCTGACTGGCAAAAATATTTCATGCTGTCAGGCACTTTAAATCTCATTTCTTCAGCAATTCTGAAAAAATGATCTACGGCATTTCGGCTAGTTAGTATAATTGCAGTAAAATTCTTGAGGTCAATTTTTTGTTGACGTACATCCTTCGCATCTACTCCTTCAACATGAATAAAAGGCCTGAAATCGACTTTCACCTTCTCCTTGTCAATGAGTTTGGAGTATGGAGAATTCTCCATCTTCGGTTCTGGTTGCGATACCAAAATCGTCTTTACCTTCATAGTTTTCAAACATTTAAATAGCTTCCTAGAATTATCCAGGGCGCAATTTCGAGTGCGCAAAGGTACAAAATAAAATAGAAGAAATTATTTGCAATAAACTTTTGATGATTTCTCAATAGGGTAGCCCAACCAATAACATTTATCAAAAGAATTAGTAAAAATGCTAAATAAATAATCTCTTTAGAATCTTTCATAACAAAGCTCAACATCACATTGGCTATAAACATGATAATTGAACTGTAATTGAGGTACGACAACTTCTTAAATACGAATTCGGTAATCACTTTAGTGCTTGAGAAAATAAAACCATTAGTGAGCTGTAGAAAAACTTTTAGAATTAAATAGGACAAAACTGCCCCAAGAATGACAGGATAGACGAAAGGGTTTAGATCTGATGAAATATCTGGGCCATAAAAAGTTTTCCAAGATAAAAAGAGAAATAGCGAAAAATTAATCACTAAAAAAATAGTAAAAAAAACGTGAAACCAATTCACCAGCTTTTCCTTTTTATTATACATAAAAATGTATTTATTATTAAAAGGAAGAATGATAAAATTTATAAACCTATTGTAAAAAGTAGTTTTAGCAACCACAATTAATAAAAGACTACCAAAAAGGAGTAAGGTTATCCAATCAAAACTGTTTATATTTCTCAAGATGGGTTCCATTACTTCAACTCCGTTTTTTTACTGTTTATCCCGAAAGGCAGCCCGTTTTCAGAAATTCCTATTTGAATATATTTCGGGTGTTCTATTTTGGTTCTTGGGAGCTTAAACGTAAAATTTAAGGTATCATTTGATTTTAGCATCAAAATAGTAGAATCGGTTTGTTCAACTGAAAGCGGACGAACGTCTTTAACCTGCTTGTAATCATTTAAATAGGCGAGTCCGAACTTGAGTTTTTTCAAAGGTATATCCATTTCGTAAGGATTATATACCTTCATAGAAAACCTCTCATTTAGATCGTATCTAACTTCTTTATCAATGATACATCGTAAACGCCTGAAAGATTCAAAGTTATCAATGTACTCACCATAAAGCAGTGAACCGTTAAGTTTAGGATATGCGAGGCCAGCTTTTTTAACGTGCTTAGAAACATAAAATACTCTTTGATCTTGAACGCTAGCTTCAGAATTATCAATGGTATATTGATTTTGCCTGTAATTTATGTTGTTGAGTGAAATAGCTTTTCTTCCTGAATAAAAGGCATACATCGGTGCATTTCGATACGAATTTTCGAAAACTACGGGAGTATCCCAAACATCATAGGCTAGCCGGCTAACCCACTCTTTATTTCCATGTGTTTCATAATAGATGGGTAATAACTCATGTTTGATTAGTCCTGCTCTGGCGTATAACAGCACTATGATATTTATAATTCCTAATCGAACAACCCACTTTCTGAGGTTATCATGATCAATGATATACTTAAATATCAATAAAACCATAGGTATCGATATGACTATGACCCACTGTGTTTGTACTCTTTTAGAAAAACTAGAAATGAAGAAGAAGATTAAAACACCGTAAGTCAAAAACACTAGTGCTTTTTTAAAAGTATCATAAGGTTTCGTCTTGTATAGTATATAATAGGCTATGGGGAAAAGAAAGCCAAAAAGCGCTATGAGGTTTAAGAAGTAACCGCCAGTAAACTTTTCAAAACTATAGGCTTGATTGGGGCGATCAAACAAGTGATATTTAATGGAGATAAAATCGTGATCATACAGCCAAATAAAGTGAGGTGTGTAACTAATTAAAGCGACTAACACCGCTAACCAAGCAAACTTATTTTTGAGTAATTTAAGGTTGGATAGCAATACAAACACAATGACTAATACTGCGTGATACTTGCTATACATTAGTGCTGCCATGATAAGACCTAAGCTAAAAGCTAAAAGAAAGGATGGTGTTGCTATGAACTTCTTATAGACCCATAAAAAAAGCGCTGTGAAAAAAAGGAGAGGAGTGTCAGGTAGTGTGAAAAAGCCATAAAAGTTTAGTAATGTTGTTGAAAATACAATCACAAAAAAAGGAATTACAAACGCCTTCTTTTTAGGGTGATCAACCATCAACCACAGGAGCAAAACGGTACCCACAGAAAATAAACAACTCATAAAACGAACGCCCAATTCTCCGCTAAATAAAAGACCACTTACTTTAATCATCCATGCTACCATTGGTGGGTGATCAAAGTATCCCCAATCTAAACTTTTCGAATAGTACCAATAATAGGCTTCATCATAAATAAGTTCGGTAAAATGAGCTTGTAATACATTGATGACCAAAAGCGCACCCAGTAGATACAGGAAAAGTTTTGGAAGATTTTTGAGCATTTCTTGCGGTTGTTCGTGGCAAAATTACAAATTCCCTCCATTGTGTAGGCTTTAAAAAAATCATAAATGATAAAATGACAATTTTTTCACTGTAGCTAAAACACTATTTTTGCGTCAATCGAACCAGCAAACATGTCTGACAGCTTAGTCATTATACCCACCTACAATGAAATTGAGAACATTGAGGCTATTATAAGAGCTGTATTTGATCTTAAAACTAATTTTCATGTGCTGATTGTAGATGATAATTCTCCCGATGGAACTTCAGACGCGGTTATAGGTTTACAAAAGGAATTTACAGAGAACTTGTTTTTAGAAGTTCGAAAAGAAAAATCAGGCCTGGGTACTGCCTATATTCATGGTTTCAAATGGGCTATTGAAAAGAAATACGATTATATTTTTGAGATGGATGCTGATTTCTCTCATACTCCCTCAGACTTATTGCGTTTGCATACTGCTTGTAAAAATGGCGCAGATGTTTCTGTGGGGTCACGCTATAAAAAGGGTGTTAATGTAGTAAATTGGCCCTTATATAGAGTGCTATTATCTTATGGAGCATCAGTGTATGTCAAAATAATCACGGGTATGCGGGTTCACGATCCAACCGCAGGTTTCGTTTGTTATAAAAGGAAAGTTTTAGAAGATTTAGATTTAGATTCAATTCGATTTGTGGGTTATGCTTTTCAAATTGAAATGAAATTTAGAGCTTATGTATTAAACTATAAAATCGAAGAGGTCTCGATTATCTTTCGAGACAGAGTCAAAGGAAAATCAAAAATGTCTTCTTCGATTGTGAGCGAAGCTATTTTTGGAGTGTTGAAAATGAAGCTAAGAAGTATATTTCAAAAAAATAGATTTTAAATATGTCAAAGTATATCATCAAAAATGCGACGTTAGTGAATGAAAATGAAATTTTCGAGAGCGACGTATTGATAGAAGATGAGATCATAACGAAGATAGCCCCAGATATTTCTGATGCAGATGCCAAAGTCATTGATGCGGAAGGGAAATATTTACTACCGGGAGTTATCGATGATCAGGTTCATTTTAGAGAACCAGGTTTGACACACAAAGGAAATATCGCTTCTGAGAGCAGAGCTGCGATTGCAGGAGGAATTACAACTTTTATGGAGCAACCAAACACCAACCCGCAAACCACTACAATCGAAAAGCACGAAGAGAAATTTGCAATGGGGGCGAAATCTTCATTTGCCAATTATTCTTTTTTATTCGGAGGAACCAATGATAATCTTGAGGAAATAAAAAGACTAGATAAAAACTCATGTTCCGGCGTTAAACTATTTTTAGGTTCTTCGACCGGAAATATGCTGGTTGATGATGAGGTGGTTTTAGAAAAAATCTTCCGAAGTACTGAAATGGTAATATCTGCACATTGCGAAGATGAAACTACCATTAAGAATAATCTAGAAAAATATAAAAATCAGTACGGAGATGACATCCCCGTAAAATACCATCCTTTAATACGAAGTGAAGAAGCTTGTTATCTTTCTTCCTCAAAGGCGATTGCTTTGGCTAAAGAAACCGGCGCACGTTTGCATGTTTTTCATTTATCCACAGGAAAAGAGATGGACTTATTCCGAAATGATATTCCCTTGGAACAAAAGAAAATTACTGCTGAGGTATGCATTCATCATTTGTGGTTTTCAGATACTGACTATGAAAAGAAGGGAACGCTGATTAAATGGAACCCCGCTGTGAAAACAGCTTCAGATCGATTAAAACTATGGGAGGCACTCTTAGATGATCGTATTGATGTCATTGCTACAGATCACGCACCGCACCTATCTGAGGAGAAAGATAATGTGTATACAAAGGCGCCTTCGGGAGGTCCGTTAGTACAACATGCACTACCTGCAATGTTAGAAAAATATAAAGAAGGTGCTCTTTCTTTAGAAAAGTTGGTAGAAAAGATGTGTCACAATCCGGCTAAATTATTTGATATCGAAAAAAGAGGTTTTTTACGAGAAGGTTACTATGCCGATGTAGTATTGGTAGATTTGAATGCTTCTTGGGAGGCAACACCATCATCTAATTACTATAAATGTGGATGGTCTCCTTTTGATGGCGATACGTTTAGCTCTCGCATAACCCATACTTTTGTAAACGGACATCTAGCTTTTGAAAATGGAAAGTTTTCAGAGCAACGGAATGCCAAGCGTTTAACTTTTGATCGCGACTAATGAGAAAATTGGTTTTTATTTATCTAATGTTTGTTTTAGCATCTTGCGCTGAAAAATTGATGGAGAAACCTGAAAATCTAATTCCAGAAGCAAAGATGGTAGAGATATTAAATGATTTAGCTATCGTTAATGCCGCTAAGGTTACGAACATTCAAGTTTTACGAGATAACGATATTGAACCCATGCAGTATATTTTTACAAAACACGGTATTGATAGCCTACAATTTGTTGAAAGTGATCGGTATTATGCGTCGATACCTGAATTACACGAAGAAATTTATATCGCGGTAGAAGAGAAGTTAGAAGTAGAGAAAGAACGACTCACAGCAGAGAAAAAAATCAGGGATAGCTTAAAGGTAATGGAACGGCAGGCAGCGAAGGATAAAACAAAACAGGTTAAAGATTCTCTTCAAGAAAGCGCTGGCAAGAAAAGTCAATAGTTGCATCTAAGGCTTCGAATTCAAAGTTTAAAAATTCTTTAATTTTTTCGTTAGAATAAGCATCTCGATGCTTCATAGAATAAATTGCATTCTTGGTAATGCTACGAGGTTTGCCCGTCATGGTGCACCAAATAAAATCAAGAACGACAGCTGTTTTTAATTGCCAATACTGTAATTGTTTCTTAGGTTGAGGTTTTCCTAAAACTCTTTTTAATTGTGTTAATATTTCTTTGAAACTTAGATTTTCGGCAACAGCTATAAAACGTTCGTTTTTAATTTCAGAGTTCATTAAAGCTACCATAATTCCAACCACATCGTGAACGGTTATAAAACCAGTGCCGCCTGGTGGATAGTAGGAGTAGCTCTTGTTCGCTGTGGTAAACAGATTGCCAGTGCCAGTTTGCCAAAAACCAGGACCGAGAATTACTCCTGGGTTCACTATGACTACGGATAATCCTTCTTGCGAACCTCTCCAGACTTCCATTTCAGCTTCGTATTTAGAAAGGGCATATACATTTACATGTTGATCGTTCCATTCATTTTCTTCTGTCGCCATATTTCCGGCAACACTTTTACCAATTGTGCCTATAGTACTCACATAGCACAGTTTTTTTATTTGATTTGCGATACAAAGGTTGACAATGTTGGCTGTTCCTTCGGCATTAACTTTTAAAAGCTTTTTGTAATCTCTAGGGTCAAATGAAATTAGAGCTGCAGCGTGGTATACATAAATAACTTCCTTAAATACAGTTTCTAAACGGGGTATATCATTAATATCTGCTTCTACCCAAATAATTTTCTTAAATAACTCGCTTCCTGCTGAATTATAGTAATTAAATACCTTCTCTACACGTTTTAAATCACTTCCTTTTCTGTGAATTGCCTTTACAGAAATATCATGTTTTATAAGATGCAATAGCAAATGTGCACCTACCAAACCAGTTCCTCCTGTGACTAAAACCATGATTCAAAATTAGGCAATAGACTTGGATATTTCCTTTTATATTTGCAGCTCAATTCTAAATGTATAGAGAATGGCTTTTAATTTTGTGGAAGAATTAAAGTGGCGGGGAATGTTGCATGATGCAATGCCAGGTGCTGAAGAACATCTATTAAAAGGTATGCAATCGGCTTATGTAGGTATCGACCCAACTGCTGATTCGTTACACATTGGTCATTTAGTGGCAGTAATGATGCTACGCCATTTTCAATTGGCTGGACACAAACCATTTGCTTTAATAGGTGGTGCAACGGGTATGATTGGTGATCCGTCTGGAAAATCTGCAGAGCGTAATCTTTTAGATGAAACTACCTTAAGACACAATCAGAATGCTTTGAAAGAGCAACTGTCTCGTTTTTTAGATTTTGAAAGCAACGTTGAAAACACAGCAGTTTTAGTCAATAATTATGACTGGATGAAAGATTTCTCTTTTCTTGAGTTTATAAGAGATGTCGGTAAACACATTACTGTCAATTACATGATGGCCAAAGACTCTGTAAAAAAGAGACTATCAGCTGAAGCCAAGGAGGGAATGTCTTTCACAGAATTTACCTACCAGTTAGTTCAGGGCTACGATTTTCTTCATCTTTTTCAAGAACACAATTGTACCCTTCAAATGGGTGGTAGTGATCAGTGGGGAAATATTACCACGGGTACTGAGCTCATTCGTCGCATTGGTGGTGGAAAAGGGTATGCGCTTACCTGTCCGTTAATTACAAAAGCAGACGGCACTAAATTTGGTAAAACAGAAGGTGGTAACGTCTGGTTAGATGCCGATCGTACTTCGCCCTACAAATTTTATCAGTATTGGCTAAATACCTCTGATGTTGACGCAGAGAAGTATATTAAGATATTTACATTTCTATCGAAGTCTGATATTGAGAACTTGATTGCTGAACATTCAGAAGCGCCTCATATGCGAATCTTGCAGAAGAAATTGGCCGAAGAAGTAACGGTAATGGTTCATTCTCAAGAAGAGTTTGATAATGCTATTCAAGCGAGTAATATTCTGTTTGGAAAATCTACTTCTGAAGATTTGAGAAAGCTAAACGAAAAAACGTTTCTTGATGTTTTCGATGGAGTTCCTCAAGCCGTGGTTTCAAGAGCATCATTAGATGGCGGGTTAGATATGATTGGAGCGCTAGCTGCCGAAACAGGGTTTTTAGCTTCTAATGGGGAAGCACGAAGAGAACTGAAACAAAATTCTATTTCGGTCAATAAAGAAAAGGTCAAAGAAGATTATAAAATTACCATCGAAGATTTGATTAATGACAAGTTTGTGCTTTTACAGCGAGGAAAGAAAAGCTACTTTGTACTTGTAGTTAATTAGCTTGTTTTAGCCTCAGCTGCAAATATTTTTGAGACTTCGACGTTAGTAGAGTATTCTCTTACAAATACTTTACAATGATGCGCAAGTATATTTCTATTTTATGTTTCTTTTTATTGATAACTAGTTGCGATAAACTTGATGAGCTCACAAAGTTCAATTTAGAATATGCGACTCAAGTAACTATTCCTTCAACAACAGGAGTGAATCTCCCATTTGATGTTTTAACTCCCGATACAGAAACTGATTCAGAAAGTAGATTTGAGTCTAATGACACTCGTAAAGAATTGGTAGAAGAAATAAAATTAATTGAATTAGAGTTAGATATAAAGTCACCCTCTGGTGCCGATTTCAGTTTTTTAGAGTCTATAGAAGTTTATATTTCTGCTGATGGTCTCGATGAAATCAAAATTGCATCAAAAACAGATGTTCCAGAAACTGTATCGGTATTAAGTCTTGATATAGAAGATGTTGATTTACAAGAGTATATTAAAAAAGATAGTTATAATTTAAGACTGAATACTGTTACCGATGAGGCGATGAGTACCGATCATACTATTGGCGTAAACTCTACATTTTTTGTTGATGCTAAAATCTTAGGATTATAGTCAACTACATAATCATTAAGTTACACCCGCGTATATCAGAGTGATCAAAACGACCTAAAATTTTAAAACTCCCATCCGCATAACGCTTACCTAAGTCTTGTGTCGCAATAAACGAACAAGAGTTAATGTTAGCTAAATCTATGATATTGATTCCACCTGTTTTTCCGGTGGTTTGAAAGCTTAAAGGATCTTCTGTATCTCGAATCAAAACTTTCATCCAAGATGGAGTATGAAAGATTCCATTCCCATTAGAATAAGCTTGTGATAACAATTCAGTCATACCATATTCCGAGTGAATAACTGATACCCCAAATCCTGCTTTTAAAACTTCGTGTAGTTCTTCTCGCACCATTTCCTTCCTCCTTCCTTTCATCCCACCAGTTTCCATAATGATGGTGTTAGAGAGTTTGAGATCATACAGTTCAACGAAATCTAAAAGCGCAAACGAAACTCCAATAAGAAGGACTTTGTTCCCAGAAGCAGTCAATTGTTCCAACTTTCTTTTTAGCGCATGAAAATCATTCAAATAAAATCCACTTTCGGGGTGTTTACTTTTTTTAATGAGATCATCAATCATATAAATCAAAGAAGATCCTTGGCGTTCTAAGTAGGATGGTAGTAAAGCAAGTATACAAAGATCACCTACAGCACCATAAAACTGTTCAAAACAGTTAAGATAGCTATGTTCATAAATTTTTAAATCGGTCACATGGTGCTTACTCGTGCTATTTCCTGTGGTTCCGCTGCTTGTAAAAGTAGCTTCAATTTCTTCAGTATTCGATACAATATTTTTTGTTTTGAAGAACTCGATGGGTAAAAATGGAATTTGTGAAATTTCTTTGACGGTAGCGATGTCTTTAGAGAGGTGCTTGCAAAAGCTGCGATAAACGTCATTATTAAGATATTGAAACTGAAATACCTCCAAGGCTTTCCTCTTAAAATCAATAGCATTTGTAATGTTGAAGAAATCTTGGGTGTTCATAGCTTCATTGCGAAGCACAAAAGTACATATACACAGCGTTTAATAAAACAAAAAAGCCCTTACCTTGAAGCAAGAGCCCTCTTTTATTTGAGCTAGCATAAATTATTTTACGATCAATTTGCGAGTCCATGTGTTTTGATTTTCCGTGATCTGCAGTACGTATACACCCGCGACTAATCTAGAAATATCAAGTGATTTTGACTTTATTCTATCCATGAGTACGACTTCACCAAAAACATCGTAAATCACGACGTGCTTATCTGCACTGTCCGTGCTAATAATATAAACAATATCGTTAATAGCCGGATTCGGATAGATTTTAAGAGAAGACTCTTGATTTGATTGAGCGATGTTGTTATTGACATTATCTTGTCCATAGGCAGACAGGGTTAGCAACAGCAATACGCCGAAGTAGCATTTCTTCATAGGTTATTGATTTGGGATCAACAGGTTAAAGGTAATAAAAGGTTTTATTTGCTTACTATTATTGTTGTGAAATTCGATATAATGTAGGTAAAAATTTCAATGCTTGCATTTCATCGATTTTTTAACTTAAGAGTAGAAAAAGTAGAAAAGGAAGGTTTTGGCTAAGTAACTACTTAATAATCAATTTTCTAGTTGAAATTTTATCTCTTTCATAAACGCGAAGTACGTAAACCCCAGCACCAAGCTCAGATAAGTTCAATTCTTTACCTAAAATTGTAGTTTCAAGTACTTGAGTTCCTAAGACATCAAAAATTAAAATCTTCTTAGGAGCGTTTTCTTGAGTGATGATATAAACCTTTCCATTAGTTACAGGATTCGGATAAAGTTTAAACCCGTCAATACGCCCATCAACGCTGGCTTCTTGACCATAGCTAAAGGAAACGAAAATAAAGAAAAAGATGAAGTAGAGTTTCTTCATACAGTACTATCAACAATTTTTATACCACAAAGATAATATTTAAAACCAATTTGCACTCTTACTTTAGTTAAAGTCGGATTTTTTCGACGAAACGCATCAAATGAGTAGAGCAGATTAATACTACCGAAAAACAAAGGTTTCTTCAATCGTTTGCTATGTTAACATTATGTTAAGACATTAAATCAACGTTAAGCGCAAATATGCTAAAGGTTTTATCTTTACATTTGAAAGTAACAATTTTTTTTATCTAGATGAAAAAGAAGGACATTCGAATACTATTGGTAGATGACGAGCCTGATATTTTAGAGATTTTAAGTTATAATTTATCAGCAGAAGGTTACACTGTTTTTACAGCTAAAAATGGTGCGGATGGGGTTGATAAAGCAAAGAAAAAACTACCTCACTTGATTATTCTTGACGTCATGATGCCTGAAATGGATGGTATTGAGGCATGTGAGATTATTCGAGGCACAAAAGGGCTAGAAAATACAATCATAACTTTTTTAACGGCAAGGGGAGAAGATTACTCTCAGGTAGCTGGTTTTGACGCTGGTGCCGATGATTATATTACCAAACCTGTGAAGCCTAAAGTACTTGTCAGTAAAATAAAGGCTTTATTGCGAAGGTTGAAAGATGATAATTCAAGCAATGAAGATATAGTTCAAGTTGGTAATATTATTATTAACCGCGAAGAATATAAAATTGTCAATAATGGCGAGGAACTTGTATTGCCCCGAAAGGAGTTTGAGCTATTATCTCTGTTGACTTCAAAACCTAATAAAGTTTTTAAAAGAGAGGTTATTCTTGATCGAGTTTGGGGAAATGAAGTTGTGGTTGGCGGTCGTACGATAGATGTACACATTCGTAAATTAAGAGAAAAGATTGGAGAAGATCACTTCAAAACAATCAAAGGAGTTGGTTATAAATTTGTTCTTTAACAAAGAAGCCCGTTTTATGAACTTCTCAAGTTCATAAAATCACAATACGTAACGCAATTAGTTCATTTCACTTCTTCGCTATGCAAAGTTTGATAAGGCTTGTCTTATTGAAAAAGCACGATATTTGTCAACCATTGTTAAATTGGTTCAATAAAATATAACACTCGCACATGGCCATTCAATTAAAAAGATCTTACAAGTTTGCACTTCGCACAGCTCTTTTGATTGTTACTATTCTGACACTAGTATTGGGGTGTTTTATGTGGTTGAATGGTGAATTTAAGTGGCTTTTTTTGATCGTCAGTTCTATAGTTTGTTTTATCATTTCTTTCTTGGTTGTACAGTTACGTATTGAAAAGTTCATTTATGGTAGAATTAAACGAATTTATGATGATGTTTCATTGTTAGAATCGAGCTCGCTAGCGTCTCGTACCATTACTACAGATATGAGTACGCTTACCCAAGAAATAGAAAAATTTGCACGAGACAAGAAAATCGAAATAGACACTTTAAAAATTCGAGAAGAGTACCGAAAAGATTTTCTGGGTAATGTTTCTCACGAACTAAAAACACCTTTATTTACGGTTCAAGGCTATCTTGAAACACTTCTTGATGGGGCCTTAGATGATAAATCAGTTCGAAAAAAGTATTTAACTCGAGCGAACAAAGGCGTTGAGCGATTAATTTTTATAGTAAAAGATCTCGATTTAATTACCAAGCTAGAAGCAGGTGAACTCGATGTGAATTGGCAAGTTTTTGATATTATTGAATTGATTCAAAATGTGTTTGAACTGCTAGAAATGAAAGCTGCAAAAAAGCATATCACTTTAACCTTCGATATGGATTATCCTACCCCAATATACGTGCATGCTGATGGTGAAAAAATAAGACAGGTGGTAACTAATCTTCTGGTGAATTCAATTAAATACGGCAATGCGAACGGTACCACTGAAATAAGTGTTGAAAATTTAATTCAAAATAAGGTGATTATTCGAGTTACAGATAACGGAGAGGGTATTCCTGAAAATCATATTCCTAGATTGTTTGAGCGCTTTTATCGGGTAGACCAAAGTAGAAACCGTAAAGAAGGAGGATCGGGGTTAGGACTTGCTATTGTCAAACATATTATTGAAGCTCATGAAGAACGAATTTACGTTGAGAGTGAAGAAGGTGTAGGATCGGAGTTCTCTTTTACACTAGAAAAATCGGAAGAGCTCTCCAAGCAATAGTACGCCGAAAGTAAAAGATTTTACTAGCTTTGCCAATTAGAAAATAGGATTGCGGTGGGGAGTAAAAATAAGCTGAAAAGATTTAAAGAAAACGAAGCATTTAAAAATGTGATTCAGCCTAAGAGAGATGCTATTGGCGATGGCGCTTTTGAATTTAAGGGTGCTTGGCATAAACATTTTAAGAATACAAATCCTATTGTTTTAGAGTTAGGTTGTGGCAAAGGTGAGTATACAGTTGCTCTGGCAAGAAAAAATCCAAATAAAAACTTTATTGGTATCGATATCAAAGGAGCACGCTTTTGGCGAGGAGCAAAAACAGCTTTGGAAGAAAACTTAAATAATGTTGCCTTTTTAAGAACTCAGATTGAACTAGTTGATCAACTTTTTGCTCAAAACGAAATATCTGAAATTTGGATTACGTTTCCAGATCCACAAATAAAATACAAGCGGACAAAGCATCGCATGACGAATCAAAGTTTTCTTAATAAGTATAAGACCATATTGAAACCTGAAGGTTTTGTTAACTTAAAGACCGATAGCGAGTTTATGCATGGGTATACTTTAGGATTACTACATGGTCTTGGTTTGGAAGTTGTTTATGCTAATCATGATATTTACAGAAATGAAGGAAGCCCTGAAGACGTGTTAAAAATTCAAACTTTCTACGAAAATCAGTACCTTGAAAAAGGAAAACCAATTACCTATATTCAGTTTAGGGTTCATCAATAGAAAATCAATCTAATGCAACAATTACTGCTTTTATGTGTCGCAACATTGAGTGCCGCTTTTGTTGCTTCCTTACCTCCGGGGTTATTAAATATGAACGCGGCTAAGACGAGCGTTGAAAGGGGTAAAAAGAACGGTGTTACTTTTGGTTTAGGGGTTGGTTTTATGGTCATGTTGCAGGCCTATCTTGCTGTAAGAATTTCAAAATTTTTATCTCGAAATCCCGAAGTAATTGAAATGCTGATGCAAGCGGCCTTGGTCATCTTCGGAATTCTAGCTGTTTTCTTTTTTATTAAGGGTAAAAAACAACCCAAAGATGCTATGGAATTTGTTGGAGGTAAAAAGAGAGGTAGTTTTTCCAAAGGAGTTTTTCTAGCGGCTCTCAATTTATTGACAATTCCTTACTACGCTGGTATGAACACCTTTTTTCATAGCCAAGGCTTTATGAATTATACCATAATGGATGAAGTCATTTTTATAATTTCAGCAGGCGGAGGAACATTTTTGGCAATGTATCTCTATGTCTTTTACTTTGACAAAATGGAGCAAAAAACAAATCGATTTTCAAAAAATGCGAACTATATTTTAAGCGGATTGATGGTCGTTCTTTTCGCCCTAACACTATTCAAACTATTTCTGAACTAATGAAACCAGAGAACAAAAATTTCTTTCAGAAGGTTTACGAGGTTGCCGAAAAGATACCATACGGTAGAGTCACTTCTTATGGTGCGATCGCCAAATATTTAGGAGCTGCGAGGAGTGCTAGAATGGTGGGTTGGGCAATGAATGGTGCGGGTAGCATGGAGAATGTTCCTGCACATCGTGTTGTAAACAAAGCAGGGTTATTGACGGGGAAACATCATTTCGAAGGCACGAACCTCATGCAGCAACTATTAGAAAGTGAAGGAATCGTTGTCGTAGAAAATCAAATTCAAAATCTTGACCAACATTTTTGGGATCCTTATAAAGAATTAGGTTAGTTAAATATCACTCAAAAATCAAGGTGAAAGTAGTATGTTCATTTGAGGTTACATGAATATTTCCACCGTGTAAATGCATAATTTGCTTTGATAAGCTCAATCCTATACCTGTTCCCGTATCTTTTGTAGTAAAAAAGGGAACAAAAATTTCATCCATTAGTTCTTGCGGAATACCAGGACCATTATCTATAACTTGAATATATTTTTTCTTGTCTTTTGTTACTCCAGCAATCATTTTGACTTTGCCATTATCTTGTCCTATCAAAGATTGTATAGCATTCTTGCTGAGGTTAATCAAAATTTGGGAAATCTGTTTTTCATCAATATATAGTTCTAGATCATTGGGCTTTACTATAACTTCAAGTGATGTAGTTTCATTGCTGTTTTCTTGACTCATTAAAACTTTAACCTTCTGTAGCAAACGTTCGGCATTAATAAGACTTTTGTCTGGTTTAGGTAGGCTTAAGAAACTACGGTACGATTGAACAAACTCCATAAGATCACCACCTTGTTCTTTAATAACTTCAAGGCCTTTAACGGTGTTTTGAATATGACTTTCATTAAAATCTTTTAATGCAACAAGCCCATTATTCGTTTTGAAATATTTTAAAATAGATTCTGAGATAGAGGTAATTGGAGTAATAGTATTCATAATTTCATGCGTAAGAACACGTATTAATTTTACCCATGAATCTGTTTCTTTTTCGTCTAATTCTTTATCAATATCTTGAACAACTACCAGAAGTAACTCTTTACCCTCCGAAGAAATAGAAGTAGACTTTAGGGTTAACTGCTTTCGTTCTCTTTCATTAGTCAATTGAACAAGTTTACGTTCAAAGGGCTTCAAATCTTCAAAAAGCTCATATAATTTTTGATCAACTTGGCGTAACTGTTTAATATGATTCAGCGGTGTATAATCAAATAAACTCTCGGTTGTAGCATTAGCAAAGAGAATGTGTCCCTTATCGTTGATGGTTAGAATACCAATATCAGCCTGTTTAATTATCTCTTGATAGTACTGCTCTTGGGCTTGTTTCTTCAAATGAATATCTTGAATCATTTCGTTTAACATGTTCAAGCTGTGATTTAGCTCTTCAAGAGATTTAACACTCAGTTTTTCAGGAAAACGCAACGTAAAATCTTCATTCTTGATAGCGTCAAAAAAGTAAGCGATTTTACGATTAGTTTGATTTACGTAATGAATTAAAAAAGAAGTCATTAGAACCAAGAGAAAAACAGCAAAAAAGGTCAAAATGTATTGTTCTCTAAAAAAGAAAAATGCGGCAGCTACCGAAGAGCCCGCAATCAATATGATTCGTAAGACTAATTGTAAATATATGTTTCTACTTACCATATTTTAGATTCAAATTTCTTACCGTATTCACTAACATAGGTTTAATTTTCACCTGAAGCGAAGAAGTAATCACTTTCCTATTTTTTTCATTTTGTTATAAAGTGTTTGTCTTGAAATGCCTAATTGCTCGGCGGCAGCACTGTAATTTCCATCATGTTGATCAAGAGCATTTGATATCATATGTAACTCCATTTCCTCTAATGTGATTTGATTATTTTCGGTAATAACTGAGGCTTTAGAATTCAATAAAAAGTCAGCTGGCCTTAAGACGTTTTCTTCGCACAAAATGACTGCCCTCT
>CALHCJ010000284.1 GCA_937936275.1 uncultured Flavobacteriaceae bacterium | reverse complement strand
AATAGCCAGAGCAGCGTCTCCTCTACCATAGGTGCTCGATTGCGAAGCAGTACCACCAAGTGCTACATTGGTTAAAGCGCAACCATCTTCTACGATAACAGTTGAACTTGCTGTATAATCACCATCAGTTGTGGTTACTGTAATAGTAGTATTTCCTTCTGCTATTGCGGTTACCAATCCATCTGTGTCAACCGTGGCTACAGTAATATCACTAGATGACCAAACTACAGAAGTATCATCTGCATCTGTTGGACTAACCGTAGCAGTCAACTGTTGGGTAGCTCCTTCAATTAAAGTCGAAGTATCCGGCGAAACTGTTACGCCTGTGACGTTAGCCACTTGAACACAGCTTGGAGTAATCATGATATCATCGATACCTGCTTCAACGATATCTCCTGTGGCAGGTCCGTCAGCGGCAGAGATACGGATGATTAAATCGGATCCGGCTGGAATACTTGCCGTTGCTAATGTCCATAATGCACTCACCGTCTCATCGCCATAGGATTGTAATGTGATATAATTAGATCCTCCGTCGATAGAATATTCTAAGAGGAAAAAGTCACCAGAGTCATTTCCGGTATTCCGTTGTGCAAAAAAGTACCATAAAGAAAGTTCAGAATCTTCGAATACCGTATATGTTGGTGAGGTGGCTGTTGCTGTTCCGCCATCAACATCATTAATGCCTGTTGAAGTGTTGGTTGCGGTAATTAGAGCATGTACACCATCTGATGAGTGGTCATCATCAGGTTGGCTAACAATATCTCCTGAGGTCCAACTTGTAGGATCGGCGACTACAAATGTACCAGTCGTACTTGTTCCTGTAGTCGTCCATCCACCAAGACCATTTTCAAAATCTTCGAAAATTTCCGGAGGATTACAAGTTACAATAACTTCAAGCTCCGCGGTGAAATTTTCTTCATTAGTAGTAACTGTAATGATAGCACTTCCTTCTGATACCGCAGTTACCAATCCGTTTTCATCAACCGTAGCAACATTTAAATTATCTGATGACCATGTAACGGATTGATTTGATGCGCTAGTTGGTAAAACTGTAGCTATAATAACTTCTGTATTTCCCATTGGTAGCGTAATTGAAGATGTATTCAAAGTGACACCTGTTACTGGTGCATTTCCAGATTCAACAATAACCAAGAATTGATTTATGTTCGGGTTTATTATCTCATCGATATTACCAGAAGGCCAGCGAACAACTACTTTGTCCACCTGAGTGTTAACTCCAATTCCGAAATGTTGTGTATATGAGTTTACTAAACCGTAACCTTCGCCAGAGCGTACATCTCTTATTTGTATTCCCCAAGTACCGTGAACTTCTACTCTAGCTCCTATACCGTTAATGTTACTTTGAGTTCCTTTTAATTGAATATTGATAAAATTGTTAGAGTTTCCTTCATTAAGCCATATACGATCTTTTGTTGAACTCGGCGAATTTAAACCGTTTGCATATCCCGCATATATGTCTAAAAAACCGTCATGATTTATATCTCCTACTGAGAATGACTGAATCTGGTTTGAATTGAATGGATTTACCGCGTTCTGAAAAGTACCATCTCCGTTATTGTAGAACATATAATGATTGTCTCCAGATACCATTAAATCAATGTAACCGTCATTATTAAAGTCTTTAAAGAAACCTTGTATACCATAAAAATCTTGTGGTTGTAATGTTGGTAACAGACCACTACCAGCGGTTATTTCTGTAAAATTTCCATCGCCATTGTTTCTCATTAAATTAGGACCAGTACCATGGTTAATAATAATGGCATCTAAGTCACCATCATTGTCAATATCACCAAAATCTGATAGCCAAGTTTGGTCTCCTATTTTAAGATTCGCTTGACCAGCAACTTCGGTAAAATTATTGCTGCCGTCATTTTGCCAGAGCATGTTAATACGACGAGGATCAGTGCTACTAGTAACGCCCCCACGACATTTAGAAATATACAAATCGAGATCACCGTCATTATCGTAATCCATCCACATACTTGCATAATTACCTGAGTTATCACTAGAGGGAGTTGTAAAAGTTCGTATTAAATTTTGATTATTAGAGAAGGAACCATTTTGATTGTTTTCATATGCTCTTGACTCGGCATCATCATGACATGCAAAAATATCAGCCCAACCGTCATTATTTATATCTACAAAATTTGCGCCCTGTAAAAAGATATTGGAGTTGGGTAGATTAGATTGAGAGAATGAATTATTGCCGTTATTATTCTTTATTATTTTCAAGTTATCATAGGCGCCACCTGACATAATATCGTTAAACCCATTTTGATCAAAGTCAGCAATAGCCGTACCCCACTGATTATTCGAGCTTACCTGGCCATGATTAAAACTGGTAAATTGTTGGCCTGGGGCGTTTTGATATTGAATACGAAGGTTTTTTGCCGAATTAAATTGAACGATATCGTCCTTTCCATCACCATTCATATCAATTACTCCCATCGGTAAACCACTAAAATTATCTTGTCCTAGAAGACTAGTTCCGTCAGAGAAAGAAACCGTATTTCCACCAGGGTTATCGGGGTTTACCGCAATTGAAGTTGTAGCTTGATCAGATTGTAAACCGTCATTTACTGTTAAAGTTACGGTATAAGCTGCCGAGGTTGTGTATACATGACTAGTTGTAATTCCTGAAGAAGTTGTACCATCTCCAAAATCCCAAAAGTAGGTCAATGAATCGCCATCAGCATCCGTTGAAGCTGAAGCATCAAAGTCAACGCTTAAAGGGGCAACGCCATTTACAGTAGATGCTGAAAAACCTGCTACCGGCGGAGATGATGTTGTTGGTGTTAAACTATTAATCCAATCTGCAATTAATTGCACACCTTCCGAATCAACAACATCTTTGGCCAAAGGTGGCATTTCAATTCCCGTTTGGGTAGAATTCATTCTGAAATGAGCCATAGAATTGGACACGTCTTGTGGAATAATGACTTTCGGATTATTTAATCCTTCATCATAAACAACATCCCCATAAATAATATTTTGATTTTCAAGTGCGGTGGAATAACGTGCGTCAAACATTGCAATATTGTCTACACTGGGGTTGTGACAACTAGCGCAATTTACATCAATATACGTCCGTGCGCGGTCTTCCAACGAAGCACTAAGATCATTTTTAGCGACTACAGCTGGATAGCTATTGATATTAGCATTCGTTATATTTTCATTAAGCACGCCTAGTTCGCTTAAATTTACGAGCTGATTCATTTCAATGCCTGAACTGGGATAAAGCATTGATTTATTTAAGTTTCGCGTTTTTGGGCCTAAGACGCTGCCGTTTTGCGGAAAGTGACAAGACGCACACTCATTTCTGCTGGGATAGTGCCATGATTGTGTTACTCCATTGACAATGACATCTTCATCGACGGATTCGTTTAGTAAAGATGCGTCAGTTTGGGCTGTATTCCATTTATAGGTAAGATAATAATAAACGTCGTCATCACCTTTAACTTCAAATCTTGTTTCTAATCGTTTTCCACCCAACTCAAAATGCTTAATAAGCACTGCTCCTCGAGGAAAATCCCAGGCATTATTTTGAGAATATTGTATTTGTTCTTCGAAAGTATCAAATGTTCCATCATTTGGAATAACCATCCACCTTTTTTTAGTGGCCCCATCAGACCAAAAGGGTTCAATCATATCATAAGGAATTAATCCTGCATTGGGAGATAAGGTATTTAGGTCGGAAAATGCTCCAGTTTGAGATAGTAAAAGAGGAACACCATTGTTTCCATTTGGAGTGGTGGTTGGTAAATTTCCATTTATAAATTTAGCAATAGCCTCTGCAGTTATGGCAGGAGCTAAAATTCCCCTGGCGCTCTTTTGGATGTTGTCAAGCTCACTTGCCTTTTTTAAAAAATACGTGCGATCACGAGAAGAAGTATTGATTTCTTCTAAGAAAAACGATCCAGAGGCTAATTTTTCGTGGTCATTAACGGCTAAAAGTTGGTATGTAGCGCTATCTATTTTACTATGCTTACTGTTAAAAAAAAGGTAAGCAGCTAAGGCACTTAGAATGGACAGTATGAGAACAAAAAGTTTCTTATTTATCATTTTTGGTTTGGTTGATGATAAGCAAGGTCTTAGGACAAAGTAGAATTAGGTAAGCCAAATATAGATAATGTACTTGTCTCACCAGTAGGTCTGATCCGTATTTTCGCTGAAAAGTAATTTATTAGGACGTACGGTATCTTAAAAAAAACATAAATAGAAGATTCCTACAAGAACTCAGGTTAAGCACTATAGCTGTTGCTTTTTGAGAGTACTAGATTCGAATAGTTCGAGGTATATTCGATTATCGAATGTTTTGAATGAACTCCGAAATTGAATTTTTACCATACTCTGTCAAATGTTTTATAAAAGCAGAGCCAATAATGGCCCCCTTTGTATTTTTTGTAGCCGCTTGAAAAGTCTCAGCATCTTTAATTCCAAAACCAACAATCAGAGGGTTTTTTAAATTCATGGCCGAAATACGTTCAAAATAAGTAGTTTGGGTATCTCCAAAACCTGAGCTTGAACCTGTAACGCTTGCGGAACTTACCATATAGATAAATCCGTCAGAAGCTGCGTCAATTTGTCTTATTCGCTCATCACTCGTTTGAGGTGTAATCAAGAATACATTAATGAGTCCATATTTTTTGAAAGTTGCTTCATAATCTGCCTGATACACATCTAAGGGCAAATCTGGCATTATGATTCCATCAATACCGATTTCATGACATTTTTTACAAAAATCCTCAACACCGTATTGTAGCATCGGATTGAAATACCCCATAACGATTAAAGGGATAGAAACGGTTTTGCGAATATCTTTTAACTGCTCGAAGAGCTTCTCAGTAGTCATGCCATTTTTGAGTGCGGCCGTAGAACTTTTTTGAATGGTCGGTCCGTCGGCCAATGGGTCGCTAAAGGGCAAACCGATTTCAATCATGTCTACTCCGTTTTTTTCTAAATCTTGAATGATTTGTACGGTATCGTTTAGAGCAGGGTAGCCTGCTGTGAAATATATGGAGAGGAGTTTTTTATTCTCCTGAAGTTTTTGGTTGATTCTGTTCATTAAAACTATTTTTTGTTATTCCCGCGAAGGCGGGAATCTGTTTCATGTATTCTAAATG
>CALHCJ010000283.1 GCA_937936275.1 uncultured Flavobacteriaceae bacterium | reverse complement strand
CTTCAACATACTCAAAATGAACAGAACCCTTGGTGGGAGGTTGATCTTGGTGCAGATTATCTTTTAGGAAATATTATAATTCACAATCGAACTAATGGGCCTCAGTCTCGTTTAAACAATTTTTATATTTTTGTCTCTGACACACCATTTTCTGCCACCGCAACCTTAAATCAACTCGTTAGTAATAACGATATATCAAAGCAATATTTTCCTACTGCGGTTGGCGATCAGCTAATAGTGGGCCTCAATACGGAGGGCCGTTACCTTAGAATACAGCTCTCAGGTAGTGGTATTTTACACATGGCAGAAGTAGAGGTGATGGGATGTCCGGCTGCGCCTAGTTCTTGTGATGGTGTCGCTGCCATAACCCTTAATTCCTCAGGTCCTTTTTTGGATACAGATGAAGTTCAAAATTTAGTAGCTAGTCCTCTGGGAGGTACTTGGTCTGGAGCTAGTACTGATGGTACATTTGATCCGAGTATAGGCGTAGGTACCTATTCAGTAACCTATACCTACGATAATGGTTTGGGGTGTGTTCAATCAGAAACTGTAGATATTGTAGTAAACACTATTGGAACTGGAGGTTGTGTTTTGTCAAATATAGCTTTAAATGGTATTGCCACGCAATCAAGTACCTATGGAAGAGGCTTAGCCTCAATCGCAATTGACGGAAATACGATGGGTAGTTCACCATGGAGTGCGGACTTACAACATACCAACAATGAGAATACTCCTTGGTGGTCATTAGATCTTGGTGGAGAGTATAGTATTGATGCTTTGAATCTGTTCAATCGCACTGACAACTTGCAGTCGCGTTTGAATAATTTTTATGTGTTTGTTTCTGATACACCATTTGCAACGGGTGTAAGTTTAGATGATTTGAGAAATGATTCTGATGTGTTTGAATATTTCTTTGCAAACAACGCAGGTTTAGAGGAAACTATTTCTTTAAATGCACAGGGCCGTTACCTTAGAATACAACTCTCAGGTAGTGGTATTTTGCACATGGCAGAAGTAGAGGTAATGGGATGTCCTGTTGATAACGGAGCAACAGGCCTTAGAGCTTCTGTTGATCCAGAAATATTTCACTTAGCGCAAGACTTTAATTTTAGATTAGTTCCAAATCCAGCCTCAAGAATTGTAACTATTCAATTTATAGGAATTAGCAGGCTTGAAGAAGTAATTGTTTATGATTTAAACGGAAAGCAAGTTCTGATAAAGGCATTTATGGAAGCAGAAACTAGTAAAACATTTGATATAACACATTTAGCCAAGGGGGTATATCAAGTTTATTTAAAGCTGGCCGATGGGACGGAACACTCGAAAAAGTTGATAAAGAATTAATATTTAAAGAAAAATATAAAAAATGCTCCTTTTTCGGAGCTTTTTTTATACCCAAAACATATTGGATCTTAATTCTCCTTCTAAATGGCATAACAATTGTCTTAAAAGAGTATATTGAAAAGTTATTTTGACATAAAACCTTGATAATGGGTCTTTTCACTAAACGATTAATGAATTTTAAATAGTCATTCAGATTCATTTAATGACAGAATGACCGAAAAATATATATGGGAAATTCTAAATTTTCAAATTTTGACAATATGTCTTTACATTCAATCGATCAAGATGCTGAGTTGATACCCTTGCTTACTCCTGAGGATGAAGAAGAGATGAATAACGAAATCTTACCAGAAACATTACCGATTTTGCCTTTAAGAAATACGGTGTTGTTTCCTGGTGTAGTGATTCCAATTACTGCTGGGAGAGATAAATCTATCAACTTAATAAAAGACGCCAACAACGGATCTAAAGTGATTGGTGTGGTTTCCCAAAAAGATGAAGAGACTGAGAATCCAGATATTAAAGACATTAATTCTTTAGGTACCGTCGCAAAAATTTTACGCGTTTTGCAAATGCCAGATGGAAACACCACTGTAATTATTCAAGGAAAAAAACGTTTTGAGATTGCTGAAGTGTTAACGAAAGACCCTTACATAACTGCTACAGTTCGAGAAACAAAAGAAAATAGACCAGCAGCTGATGATGGGGAATTTTTAGCCATTATTGAGTCAATAAAAGATTTGTCGTTACAAATAATTCGGAATAACCCTAATATTCCTTCGGAAGCTTCTTTTGCAATAAAGAATATTGAAAGCAATTCATTTTTAATCAATTTTGTTTCTTCCAATCTAAATTTAGATGTAAAAGATAAGCAAGAGTTACTAGAAATAGGAGACCTGCAAGAACGCGCGTTGGCAACTTTAAAATATATGAATCTGGAGTTTCAAAAATTGGAATTGAAAAATGATATTCAATCCAAGGTGCGAAATGATATGGATCAACAACAGCGAGAGTATTATTTGCATCAGCAAATGAAAACTATTCAAGAAGAACTAGGAGGCGTTTCTTATGATGAGGAAATTCAGGAGATGAAAGCTCGTGCGAAAAAGAAAAAATGGGAAAAGAAGGTAGGAGAGCACTTTGACAAAGAATTGGCAAAAATGCAAAGAATGAATCCGCAAGTAGCGGAATATTCTATACAAAGAAATTATCTGGATCTATTTTTGGATTTGCCATGGAATGAATTTTCCAAAGATAAGTTTGATCTAAAAAGAGCGGAGAAAATACTAGATAGAGATCATTATGGCTTAGAGGATGTCAAAAAAAGAATTATTGAATATTTGGCGGTTCTGAAATTACGTAATGATATGAAATCACCTATTCTTTGTTTATATGGGCCGCCAGGAGTTGGTAAAACATCCTTAGGAAAATCTGTAGCAGAGGCTTTAGGAAGAGAATATGTGCGTATCTCGTTAGGCGGTTTGCGTGATGAGGCAGAAATTCGGGGACATCGTAAAACTTATATCGGTGCGATGCCAGGTCGCATTGTTCAGAGTTTAAAAAAGGCTGGCAAATCGAATCCTGTTTTTATTTTAGATGAGATCGATAAATTGTCAAATAGTCATCAAGGAGACCCTTCTTCCGCAATGTTAGAGGTTTTAGACCCTGAACAGAATAGTGAATTTTATGACAATTTTTTAGAAATGGGTTACGACCTTTCTAAAGTGATGTTTATTGCCACAGCAAATAACCTGGCAAGTATACAGCCAGCGTTGCGCGATCGTATGGAAATTATCAATGTAACTGGTTATACGATTGAAGAGAAGGTTGAAATTGCTCGAAAACATTTACTGCCGAAACAACTAAGTGAACACGGACTTACCGCTAAAGATTTAAAAATTGGAAAACCCCAGTTGGAAAAAATTGTGGAGGGGTATACCAGAGAATCCGGAGTTCGTTCTTTGGAAAAGCAAATCGCTAAAATGGTTCGTTATGCCGCTAAGTCCATCGCGATTGAAGAGAAATATGAAGTAAAGGTTACCAACGAAATAGTGGAAAAAGTTCTTGGTGTGGCTAGAATGGAACGTAACAAATATGAAAATAATGATGTTGCTGGAGTTGTTACAGGGTTAGCTTGGACAAGCGTTGGAGGAGATATTCTATTCATTGAATCTATTCTTTCTAAAGGAAAGGGAACATTGAATATTACCGGAAACTTAGGTAAAGTCATGAAAGAGTCTGCGACCATAGCGATGGAATATATCAAGTCAAATGCGGACCGGTTTGATATTGATCCTGAAGTTTTCGAAAAGTATAACGTACATATACACGTACCGGAAGGGGCAACACCTAAGGATGGCCCCAGTGCAGGTATTACGATGTTAACCTCATTAGTTTCTTTATTTACGCAGCGAAAAGTGAAGAAAAGTTTGGCGATGACTGGTGAGATTACCCTTAGAGGAAAAGTACTTCCTGTTGGCGGAATTAAGGAAAAAATATTAGCAGCTAAGCGAGCTCACATCAAAGAAATTATTCTTTGCAGAGAAAACCAACGTGATATCCTTGAAATCAAGCAAGACTATTTAAAAGGTTTGAATTTTCATTATGTGACCGATATGCACGAGGTTATTGATATTGCGATAACCAATCAAAAGGTTAAAAATGCAAAGAAGTTTTAAATTTTAGAATAAGAGAAGAGAAAAGCTATAATCCTGTCTCTTCCCTTTTATGATAAGTTTAACTTACACTTTTCGGGTCATACGATTATAAGTTGTGATAATCTTTTTTCAGAGCTATTTCTGACTATTTTTACAATATGACAAAAATAACCATAGCTATTGATGGCTATTCCAGTACAGGAAAAAGTACTATTGCCAAGCAATTGGCAAAGGCTCTAGGTTATGTATATGTAGATACGGGTGCCATGTATCGCGCGGTAACGCTTTTTGCAATGCAAAAGGGTTTTATAAGTGAGAATAAAAAAGATGTAAATAGCTTGGTTAGTTCGCTTGATGAAATTGAATTAGAATTTGAGTACAATGAAACCTTAGGATTCTCAGAAATGTATCTCAATGGTAAGAATGTAGAAAAGGAAATTCGGACTTTAGCAGTATCTCAGTTTGTGAGTCCGGTTGCAGAGATTGAGGCCGTAAGAACGAAGTTGGTGGCCATGCAACAAAAAATGGGAAAGGCAAAGGGCATTGTCATGGATGGTCGTGATATCGGAACGGTAGTTTTTCCTGATGCGGAAATCAAAATATTTATGAGTGCCTCTCCAGAAAAAAGAGCCTATAGACGATACAAAGAATTGCTGGACAAAGGCGAAGAAGTCGATTACGACGAAGTACTTAAAAATGTACAACAGCGAGATGCGATAGATTCCAGTCGCAAGGTTTCACCTCTACGTAAAGCAAAGGATGCTATTGAATTTGATAATAGTGATATGGGATTAGAAGAGCAGTTTGAGCGCATGTATAATTTTGCGTTGCGAGTGATTGAAAAATAAAACAAAGGTTGCATACAAAAAAAGCCATTGTTATTAAACAATGGCTTTTTAATAAAAATATAACTTCTTATGGATTTGGAATAACCAAAACCTGATCTGGATGAATTACATCTGGATTTTTGAGAATGTTTGTGTTAGCTTCAAAAATTTGCTTGTACTTCATGGCATCACCGTAATAGTGTTTTGCAATCTTACTCAAAGACTCTCCACCTGCAACAGTATGTCTGTGATAAACAGAATCGTCAGCTACTGAAATATTTGCTTTAACATCGGAAGCATTTTCACCACCTAATTCTTTAATTTTATCCCACAATAAATCTTTCTCATAAGGAGTATTTGCCACCCCTTTTATCTTAAGTACGCCGCCTTCTTCGGTTACGTTTCCATCTTTAATTCCTAACTGCTCACCAAGGTTCAAAACTCCTTGGTACTTTGCTTTAACGCTCATGTATAATTATTTAAACGGTTAATATTTGAAAGCTCAAGATACTAATAATTGCAATATTTATAGCGTTAATACCCAAATAAGTACTACGTCTTGAATACCTTTTAATGATAAGATTGTTTTAATAAAATAAAAACTGTATTTTTGCAGCCCTTTTTAACGAAGCTATCAAGAGAAAAAGGGAGTAAAAAAATCTTATAATCGCTTCTATACGAATCGTTTAACTCTTGTGAAGTTGTAGAATACAAATGGTTTAGCTAAACATGGCTGAAGAAACAAACGCGCAGGTAGAAGAAACTACCGAAGCAACAAAAGAAACTGCGGAAGCAGTTCAAGAAACAAAGGAGCAGGCACCTGCTCAAGACCCAAAAGAATTTTTAGACAGTTTTAATTGGGAAAAATACGAACAGGGTATTGAAAAGGTTGAGGATTCTAAGTTAGAGGAGTTTGAGAAATTAGTATCTGAAAATTTCGTTGACACTGCTGATGAAGAGGTGGTTACGGGTACCGTAGTTTATCTTACAGATCGTGAAGCAATTATCGATATTAACGCAAAATCTGAAGGCGTTATTTCTTTGAATGAATTTCGATACAATCCTGATTTAAAGGTTGGTGATAATGTTGAAGTATTAATTGACATCCGAGAGGATAAAAGTGGTCAATTGGTGTTATCACATAGAAAGGCCAGAACGATAATGGCATGGGATAGAGTGAATGCTGCTCATGATAATGAAGAAGTAGTAAGTGGTTTTGTTAAGTGTAGAACCAAAGGTGGTATGATTGTAGACGTCTTCGGAATTGAAGCTTTCTTACCAGGTTCTCAAATTGATGTGAAGCCAATTCGTGACTATGATCAATATGTAAACAAAACAATGGAATTCAAAGTGGTTAAGATTAATCACGAATTCAAAAATGTTGTAGTATCGCACAAAGCGTTGATCGAAGCAGATATTGAAGAACAGAAGAAAGAAATCATCAGTCAACTAGAAAAAGGACAAGTACTAGAAGGTATTGTTAAAAACATTACTTCTTACGGTGTCTTTATTGATTTAGGTGGTGTTGATGGTTTAGTTCATATCACGGATCTTTCTTGGAGTAGAATCAACCACCCGAATGAGGTTGTTGAGCTAGACCAGAAATTAAATGTTGTTATCCTTGATTTTGATGAAAATAAATCAAGAATTCAATTAGGATTGAAACAATTAGAGAAGCACCCTTGGGATGCTTTATCCGATGATATCAAGATTGGTGACAAGGTGAAAGGTAAAGTGGTTGTAATTGCTGATTACGGCGCATTTATTGAAGTTGTTGAAGGTGTTGAAGGTTTGATTCACGTATCTGAAATGTCTTGGTCTACGCACTTGCGTTCGGCACAAGATTTTGTAAAAGTCGGTGATGAAGTTGAAGCAGTTGTTTTAACTTTAGATAGAGAAGATCGCAAGATGTCACTAGGTATCAAGCAAATGACTCCAGACCCATGGACAGATATTACAAAGAAATATCCAGTCGGTTCTAAACACAAAGGTATCGTTAGAAACTTCACCAACTTTGGTGTGTTTGTAGAATTAGAAGAAGGTATTGACGGGTTAATTTATATCTCTGATTTATCTTGGACTAAGAAAATTAAGCATCCATCTGAGTTCGTAACGGTCGGTGATACGTTAGAAGTAGAAGTATTAGAATTGGATGTTGAAGGACGTAAGTTAAGTTTAGGTCACAAACAAACTACCGAAAACCCTTGGGATAAATACGAGAAAGAATTTGGCTTAGATACAGTTCATACTGCTGCCATTACAGAGATGGTTGACAAAGGAGCTACTATCGATTTCAACGAAGACATTACGGCATTTGTACCGCAACGTCATTTAGAGAAAGAAGATGGTAAGAAACTTGGCAAAGGTGAAGAAGCTCAGTTTAAAATCATTGAATTTAACAAAGATTTCAAACGAGTAGTTGCAAGTCATACTGCTATCTTTAGAGAAGAGGAG
>CALHCJ010000282.1 GCA_937936275.1 uncultured Flavobacteriaceae bacterium | reverse complement strand
AATGCCGATGGTATTCGGTCAGCTTCAAGAATCTACTTTGGTAAAGAACCTAAACAACTGAAAATAGAAGAATCTTCAATGCTCGTTGGGATGTTACAAAATTCTTCACTCTATAATCCTTTACGCAGACCAGAGAGAACGCAAAATAAAAGAAACTTAGTACTTCGTCAATTAGAGCGGTATGAATATATTACCGAGACAGAAAAAGATTCTTTACAAGCATTAGAGTTAGATCTTAATTACAACCCTGAATCACACCGTGATGGTATTGCAACGTATTTCAGAATGTATCTACAACGGTTCATGAATGCTTGGATAGCAAAAAATCCGAAACCGGCACTTGAGGGAGAGCGTGATAAATGGAACTTGTATTTAGATGGACTGAGAATATACACTACTGTAGATTCTAGAATGCAAGCAAACGCTGAAGAAGCGGTTGATATGCACATGCAAAAATTACAAGCGGAGTTTTTTAATCAAAATACACCTGACCGCAACAGAACTGCACCTTTTATTGATTTAGATAAAAGTGAAATCAAAAGTATTATGGAACGTGCGATGAAAACTTCAGATCGATGGCGCGAAATGAAGAAAGCAGGAAAGTCGGAAAAAGAAATTCGAGAATCGTTTACTAAGAAAAGAGAAATGAGCGTTTTCGATTGGAATAGTGAAACGCGAGAGAAAGATACGATTATGACCCCGATGGATTCTATTCGGTACTATAAAACCTTTTTGCGCGCCGCAATGATGTCTATGGAGCCTCAAACGGGTCACGTAAAAGCTTGGGTAGGTGGTATTGATTATAAGCATTTTCAATATGATAATGTCAGACAAGGTACACGGCAGGCAGGTTCAACGTTTAAACCTTTTGTTTATGCTGCTGCGATTGATCAGTTACGTTTGTCACCTTGTGATACGCTGCCAGATACAGAATATTGGATTGAAGCTGGAAAACACGGTAACACGGAAGCGTGGGGCCCTAAAAACTCAGATGGAAAATTTTCAGGTAAAGCCTATACCCTCAAAAATGGCCTAGCCAATTCGAAAAATACAATTACGGCACAATTGATAGACAAAGTTGGGCCGAAATCAGTGGTTTCGATAGCTAAGAATGCGGGAATTACAAGTGACTTACTTCCAGTTCCATCTATCGCATTAGGCACCGTAGATGTAAACGTATATGAGATGGTAGGATCGTATGGTACATTTGCCAATCAAGGCGTTTACGTAAAACCAGTAATGGTAACTCGAATAGAAGATAAAAACGGAACAGTTCTTTATGAATATGTACCTGAAACGAAAGACGTTCTTAGCAAAGAGGTCTCTTATACTATGCTCAATTTAATGGAGGGTGTTACCCAAAGTGGTTCAGGAGCGAGACTAAGACATAGTTATCAAAAAAACACAACAGTTTACAAAGAGGTCATTACTGGCTACCCATATGGATTTACAAATCCTATTGCAGGAAAGACAGGCACAACTCAAAACAATAGCGATGGTTGGTTTATGGGTATAGTACCCAATCTAGTCACAGGAGTTTGGGTCGGTGGAGACAATCGTTCGATACATTTTAAGAGTATCGCTTATGGTCAAGGTGCCGCTATGGCTTTACCGATTTGGGGAATCTATATGAAGAAAAATTATGAAAATAAAGAGTTAGGTATTTCAGATAAAGATTTTGAGAAACCACGAGGGCTGTCTATAGAACTTGATTGTGACAAAATTCGAGCAGAGGCAAAGAAGAATATTGACACTGAAGAAGATTTAGATGATATCAGTTTTTGAATGTTAAGTTATTTTCAAATACCTCAGTTTTCATTTTTTTTATAATACGAGGGTAGTTCATCGAAGAAAATTACTGATCATATTTTTCACAACACATTAAGAGCTCTACACAACAATAGTTTGAGGTTCTTGACGTTTCATAGTACATTTACAGTGTAATTAACCAAAGAAGTTTCGATCCCAAGTCTAACTTTTAAAACCTACAAAACCGATGGAAGCCCAAATGAACCAAGCACCTACTCGCGAAGAAATTCAAGTATATAAAAATGATTTCTTCAGTGGCATCATACTATTGACACGCAAACTATTTATGTTATAGGTCTTTTACTAAAAAAGATTTTAAAGAGCAGCCCTCCCCAAAAGCTGCTCTTTTTTTGTGCACAACTGTGAACCAATACATCGATTTCTACGTCTGTTTGAAAATATCTGTCAAAACATTACATTTAAAATTGATTTCGAAATATAACTTATGCTATTGCAGTTTCAAAAATGTACGTCTTCAGATCTAGATCTACTCGTTGAGATAGCCAGGAAAACCTTTATAGCCGCATTTGAAAAGGATAATGATCCTGACGATTTTAAAAACTATATCGATAACGCTTTTGACACAAAACAGATCAAAAAGCAATTAGTGAATTCTGATTCATCTTTTTACTTTACTTTTTGGGAAGAGGAGCTTGTTGGTTATTTCAAGCTAAACCAAAACGAAAGTCAAACAGACGATAAATCACCAAATTCGGTCGAATTAGAACGAATCTATGTTTTGCAACGATTCCAAGGAAAACAGATCGGAAAGCATATGCTTAATAAAGCTATTCAGCTGGCTTCTCAAAGCAATAAAAAATATCTGTGGCTAGGGGTTTGGCAAAAGAATACCAATGCAATACGGTTTTATGAGAAGAACGGATTCTTGAAATTTAGTACTCATCCGTACTATATTGGAAAAGACAGACAGACGGATTGGTTGATGAGATATAAGCTAAAAAAACCCCAGTTGGATAACAATAGGGGTTTTAAACATGGTTAGTGTAAAAATCTCAAAACCAAAAGAGGAATCAACCTTAAAAATGTTGTAGTCCCAAAAACAATAACCACATTTTTTAGCCCCTTTCGATTCTGAGATTAACATAATTATAGACGTTGTAAAATTATGCCGATGTCAACTTTTGGAGTTCTATATCTGTAACTAGTTTAAAATACAGGACGTATTTAGCACTGATTAGCATAATTTTTAGGGGTCTTACCAGTGAATTTTTTGAATGAGGTATAAAAATTTGACTTTGATTTGAACCCACATTCGATACCTATTGATTCTATGGTGTAGTTATTAAACTGGTCCTCAAGCAGCATTTTTTTTGATGCATTAATTCGTAATTCATTGATATAATCATTAAAATTTTGATCACCGCGGGCGTTGAAGAGTTGAGACAAATAGCCTGACGATATATTAAAATGAGTTGCTATTTCGGTAAGACTGATATCTGGATTTAAATAGTGTTTTTCCTCTTCAATATAGGAGATTATTTTTTCCAATGTATTCTGTCCAGTTCTAGTAATAGGAGTCTTTACTCTTTCCACTTTGGGTTGCGTGATCGACTTATAGACGGCAACATATCCTAAATAATAACCAACTACTGATACAAGTAACAAAAAAGTATAGGTTATAAGGTTGTGATTTATGCCAAAAATGCTAACAAAAAAAGTAATTATTAAACCCAAGCTTGCAATGATTACAAAACCCCTAATAATCATTGTATACCATTCAAGCTCTTTGGCTTTTCTGCTTAATGTCTTCGTAATTGATTTCTTGATCTCTATAAGCAGATGGTAAATAAGATAAAAAATAAGACCATTAAAGATAAAAGAGATAAGATTTGTATATAATAAGAGGCCCGGGGTATAATAATCTGGCATTTGAGATATAGCAATAGAATTATACCTAATTATAAAATGTACTATGTGTACGGTAAACACCAGCAAAACTGGGGCAAATAAAGTATAACGTGAAATTGTTGGTAGTTTTTTTCTGAGAAATAGTTCATGAACATGTAAATAGAACATTGGCATAATGAACCATTGAATAGGTAGGTATAGCTTTCTAATAAAATTATCCTCATCTAGATAGTTAACGTCAATTAAAATATGCTGTATATTACTTATAGCTATACATACAATCATCAGACCAAGAAAGATATTGCTCTTCATTCGCAATTGTCTTTTGATAAAAATAATTGATGCAAAAATCAATCCTTGAATAGAACCCAAGAGAATGATAAGTTGAAAGATGTCAAGGTCAAATGTTTTCATCAATTGTTAAGTCGCTGGTTGAAATAATTATATACAATTGAAAATATAAATGAGAGGCAAACAGCTTATTTTCAAAATATAACATAACTTATGAATCCTAAAAAGTGAAATAATGATTAAAATAATGTTATGGATATTATGTGTAAACTTCGCCTTTGCACAAACTTCTTATTATTTTCCCGAACGCAATATAAAATGGGAAGAAAAATCACCTAAGGAATTTAAACTTAATACAAATGTATTACAAAGCGCCGTAGACTTTGCTAAAGAGAACGAATATTCTGGTTCTCGCGATTTACGTATTGCTATTTTAAAAGGCTTTGAAAAAGAACCTTTTCATCAAATACAAGGTCCGACCAAAAAACGAGGTGGTCCTTCTGGGATGATACTTAAAAATGGATATGTGGTTGCAAAATGGGGTGAGACCAATCGTGTTGATATGACATTTAGTGTAACCAAAAGCTTTTTATCAACTATGGCTGGGTTAGCGGAAGATCAAGGTCTAATTGCTAAAACTGAAGATAAAGTCAAAAATTATATTTGGGATGGAACATTTGATGGAGAACACAATTCCAAAATAACTTGGGAACATCTGCTGCAACAAAATTCAGCTTGGTCTGGGGAGCTTTGGGGAGGAAAAGACTGGGCAGATCGACCACCGAAAGAAGGGGGCATTGATGATTGGAAATTTGAAAAACCAAAAGAGCCAGGTACAGTCATGGAATATAATGATGTTCGCGTTAATGTTTTAGCGTACGCCTTAACCCATGTCTGGCGAAAACCTATGCCAATGGTTTTAAAAGAGAATTTAATGGATAAGATTGATGCTTCTACGACGTGGCGTTGGCACGGATATGATCATGCTTGGACAGAGATTGATGGAATTCAAATGAAGTCTGTTACGGGCGGTGGACATTCTGGAGCAGGTCTTTTTATTAATACTGAAGATATGGCTCGTTTTGGGTTACTTTTTCTAAACAATGGCAGGTGGAAAGAGGAACAAGTACTAAGCGAATCTTGGATTCAAAAAGCCACAACCTCATCTGAACCCAACGTGAACTATGGGTATATGTGGTGGTTAAATAAAAAGGGCAGTCGACATTGGGAAGGACTCTCAGAGAGCATTTATTATGCCGCTGGATTTGGAGGAAATTTTATTGTGGTGGATAAAGAAAATGACTTGGTTGTTGTCACCCGTTGGTTAGAGCCTAGTAAAATAGCAGAGTTTATGACTAAAGTCAACGAAGCTCTTAACTAAAGGCTGCAAAGGATATCAGCAGCTTTTTCCAAAGTCTCTTTTTTCTTTGCAAAGCAAAAACGAAGAACTTTATCATCGCGATGATTTACATTGAAAGAGGATATTGCGATGCTTGCCAATTGATGGTCTACAATTAATCGTTTTGATAAATCTTCGTCACCCTCTTGAGTGATATTAGTGTAATCTACTAATTGGAAATAGGTACCTTGAGAGGGCTTAAATTTGAACCTTGATTCTTTTAGCATTTTCAGAAAATAATCACGTTTTTGCTGATAAAATTCATTTAAGTCTAGATAATGGTTTTCGTTTTGAAGGTATTTTGCCAATGCTCTTTGAACGGGATGATCTACGCAGAAAACAGCAAATTGATGCACCTTTCTAAATTCATCCATCAGTGTTTTAGGTGCTGCACAATATCCCATTTTCCATCCTGTGACATGAAAGGTCTTTCCAAAAGATGCACAAATAAAACTACGAGAAGCCAAATCTTTAAATCGAGAGGCACTTTGATGTTCGGCATCATCAAAAATGATATGTTCATATACCTCATCACTTATCAATACGATATTTGTGTTGCGTAAGATTTCTTGCAATTGGTGCATATCTTCTATTGAAAATATAGTTCCACTTGGATTATGAGGTGTATTGATGATGACCATTCTGGTCTTCTTAGTAATTTTCGTTTTAAAATCTTCCCAATCTACGCTGTAATTGACTTTATTTAATTGATAATAGACAGGAGTTCCACCATTCAATTCAATGGCAGGTTCATAGCAATCATAGGCTGGTTTAATTACAATAACTTCATCTCCTGGTCGAACAAAAGCAGTTACGGCAGTATAGATGGCTTGGGTCGCTCCAACTGTTACTGTTATTTCGGTTTCAGGATGGTAAGTCCGACCGTGAAGTCGGTCAATTTTTTGACTAATAATTTCTCTCAACCCATAATAGCCTGGCATAGCAGCATATTGGTTATGCCCAGATTTTATGGCATCATCAACAAGATTGAGTAGTTTGGGGTCGGCACCAAAATTAGGAAACCCTTGTGATAGATCAATCGCTTTGTGTTCTCTTGCAAGATTTCCTACTGTTGTGAAAATTGTTGTTTTCACATTGGGTAGTTTAGATGTGAAAAGAAAAGTGTTAGAATTCATAGCGATGGAATTAGTGATTCTAAAAATAAGAAAGATTTTGACCAAAGGAAGCACAAAAAAAAATCCCAAACTTCATTTAAAAGAAGTTGGGATTTTTTAAAAATATTTCAGTGTTTTATCCTTTTACACTAGCGCTGTAGTACTCCCTATTCATACGAGCGATATTCTCTAATGAGATTCCTTTTGGGCATTCTACTTCACAGGCTCCAGTATTCGTACAGTTTCCAAAACCTTCTAAATCCATTTGGCGAACCATATTTTGAACTCTTTCTGTAGCTTCTACTTTTCCTTGCGGTAGTAAAGCGTATTGCGATACTTTGGCAGAAGTAAATAGCATGGCACTAGCATTTTTACATGCCGCTACACAGGCCCCACAACCAATACAAGCTGCTGCGTAGAAAGCATCATCTGCATCATGTTTATCAATAGGAATAGAGTTTGCATCTTGAGTGTTACCTGATGTATTTACGGATACGTAGCCTCCTGCTTGTTGTATGCGATCAAAAGCCCCGCGATCTACCATCAAATCTTTAATGACGGGAAAAGCCTTTGCTCTGAAGGGTTCGATTACGATGGTATCGCCATCACTAAATTTTCGCATGTGCAACTGACAAGTAGTTACCATTCGGTCTGGCCCATGAGGTTCTCCGTTGATCATTAAAGAACAAGAGCCACAAATACCTTCACGACAATCATGATCAAATACCACAGGTTCATCACCTTTATTAATGAGTTGTTCATTCAGTACATCCAACATTTCTAAAAAGGACATATCACCTTCAACTCCACTAATAGAGTAATCTGTCATTTTTCCTTTTGATTTGGCATCTTGTTGGCGCCATATTTTTAGATTCAACTTCATAGCTACTTATTTATAACTTCTAGTTTTCAACTCGATATTTTCATAGACTAACTCTTCTTTGTGAAGAACAGCATCTTTAGGCTCACCCTTGTATTCCCAGGCGGATACAAATTTGAAATTTTTATCGTCTCTTAAAGCTTCTCCCTCTGGAGTTTGATATTCTTCTCTGAAATGTCCTCCACAAGACTCATTTCTTGTGAGCGCATCTTTTGCAAACAATTCACCAAGTTCTAAGAAATCAGCTACTCTGCCCGCTTTTTCTAATTCTTGGTTGAGCCCATTCGCTTTTCCAGGAACTTTTACGTTTGCCCAGAAATCAGCTCTCAACGCAGAAATAGAATCAATAGCATCTTGCAGATCTTTAGCATTACGGGACATTCCACATTGGTTCCACATGATTTTGCCTAATTTCTTATGGTAATAATCAACAGAGTGCTCCCCTTTATTTGAAATTAATTTTTCAATACGTTCTGTTACCTCTTTTTCAGCGGCATCAAACTCTGGAGTATCTGTAGAAATTGGTCCAGTTCGTATATCGTTGGATAAATAATCTCCGATAGTATAAGGAAGTACAAAATATCCGTCTGCTAAACCTTGCATCAGTGCAGAAGCTCCTAATCTGTTAGCTCCATGGTCACTAAAATTAGCTTCACCAGCAGCATAACAACCTTCAACAGTAG
Source organism: uncultured Flavobacteriaceae bacterium (assembly GCA_937936275.1). GTDB lineage: Bacteria > Bacteroidota > Bacteroidia > Flavobacteriales > Flavobacteriaceae > Maribacter_C. The sequence goes on along the minus strand of CALHCJ010000282.1, from coordinate 313 downwards.
TTTGTAAATTATAATCTACCCAAAGTCCGCCCATTGTATAATGAACCGCCGGATAGATCATCATTGGGGTTTTGTACGGATTTTCATCAACGATTTTCTCATACATCTGAAACAGGTTTCCATACTTTGCTTCGATAACCTCTTCACCCAACTTACGTATAACTTTGTCGTCTGCATCTTTCATACCTGAGGTCAGCGCTTTTTCTTTTCCGTATCGCATGATCGCAGCATCAAAATCTAAGTATACTGCTTCTCCCGTTTTATTCACACCAAAACCAGCATCACATCTTTCTTTTGCCGCTCTTGATGCCAC
>CALHCJ010000281.1 GCA_937936275.1 uncultured Flavobacteriaceae bacterium | reverse complement strand
TTGTCTTCTTCTGAAATCGGAGTAAAAGGAGTCGAAGAGCTGCGATTTATTGTCGAATTTATAGAAGAATTAGAGTTGAAGACAGCAAATCTTTCTATTGATGTTACCTTAGCTAGAGGGTTGAACTATTATACGGGTGCTATTTTTGAAGTTGGTGCACCAAACGGAGTTGAAATGGGTTCTATTGGAGGTGGTGGTCGCTACGATGATTTGACCGGTATCTTCGGATTAAAAGATGTTAGTGGAGTGGGTATATCTTTTGGTCTTGATCGCATCTATTTGGTTTTAGAAGAATTAAATCTTTTTCCTAAGGCTATTGATCAATCATTACAAGTGTTAGGTGTTAACTTTGGTGAAAAAGAAGCTTTAGCTTCTTTAAAATTAGTAAACGAGCTAAGAAAAGCTGGTGTTAAAGCTGATGTATACCCATCGGATGCTAAAATGCAAAAGCAGATGAAATATGCCAATAATAGAAAAGTACCTTACGTGATTTTGATTGGTGCGCAAGAGCTTAAAAATAAATCGTTCGTAGTTAAGGATATGGAGAAAGGAGAACAGAGGACCTATAGCTTGACGAATTTCTCTGAATTTCTAAAGATATTTTAGTCTTTTTTTTATTTCTTCTATAACCGAGTCGTAATACAAGCTATCGTGTGGCACGTAGTTTTTAAATTTTGAAATATCCCATATTTCCTCAATAAATTGATGTAAATATATAAGCTTTAGATCTTCAACTTCACTTTCCTGTTTTGTTAGTTGTTCGAAAGTAGCCCTAAGTTCACATAGAAAAGTATGGTGAAATTCACAATCGACTAAATCTTCACGATGCTTTTGTACAGATTTGAAAACTCCAATCTTGGTGAGACTTTCAGATAAAACTTTTAATCCAATTTCCTCTTCTACTTCACGTATTGCTGACATTTTAATGTCCTCCCCAGCTCCAACATGTCCTGCAACCGAAACATCCCAAAGTAGCGGATGTACTTCTTTATCTTTTCCACGTTGCTGCAAAAGAATTTTCCCATCTGAGTTGTAAAACCAGACATGAATAGTCGAATGAAACCATCCATTTTTATGCGCATCTGACTTTAGGGCAGTTTTTCCAATAAACTCTCCGCTTGAATTTAGTATGTCAATTCGTTCATCCATGTAAAAAAGCCTCCAAAATAGGAGGCTTTATTTTTTAATCGAAATAGCTGAATGTTTCACCATTCTTAATATTTAGTACCGTTTCGTAAATCAAACGAATCACATTTTCTACGTCATCACGATGTACGGTTTCTACGGTTGTATGCATGTAACGAAGTGGCAAAGAAATTAAAGCTGAAGCTACCCCACCATTACTATAAGCAAAAGCGTCAGTATCAGTACCTGTTGAACGAGAAGCTGCCATGCGCTGAAATGGAATTTTCTTTGCCTCTGCTGTTTCGATAATTCGTTCTCTTAATTTATTTTGAACTGCAGGAGCATATGAGATAACAGGTCCTAATCCAATTTCGGTGTGACCTTGAACTTTTTGATCAATCATCGGGGTAGTTGTATCATGACAAACATCTGTTATAATTGCTACATTCGGTTTTATGGTGTGTGTTATCATTTCTGCTCCTCGAAGACCAATCTCTTCTTGCACAGAATTGGTAATATATAATCCGAAAGGGAGCTTCTTTTTATTCTCATGAAGTAATCGTGCTACTTCAGCAATCATAAACCCACCAGCTCTATTATCAATGGCACGGCAAACGAATTTATCTTTATTTAAAATCTGAAATTCATCGGGGTATGTAATCACACAACCTACATGTACTCCCATCTTTTCAACCTCTTTTTTATCCTTTGCACCTATGTCGATACAAATATTATTGGGTTTAGGTGGTTCTTCTTTTGCTTTGTTTCTAGTATGGATAGCAGGCCATCCGAAGATACCTTTAACAATTCCATTTTTCGTGTGAATATTTACCCATTTTGACGTTGCGATTTGATGATCACTACCTCCATTTCGAATCACGTAAAGTAAGCCATTATCAGATATGTAATTGACATACCATGATATTTCATCTGAATGTCCTTCAATAACGACTTTAAATTCAGCATCGGGATTAATTACTCCTACAGCGGAGCCATATGTATCGGTAATGAAAGTATCTACATAGGGCTTTAGATAATTCATCCATATCTTTTGTCCTTCCCATTCATACCCGGTGGGAGCTGCATTGTTTAAATATTTTTCAAAAAAATCAAGAGATTTTTTAGTTAGAATTTTTTTGCCTGCCATTTGTTAAGGTTTAGTAGACGAAGTTAATAATATTCACAGTTATTTAATAATAAGCATTTGTATTTATCGTTAATTTTGGCAGGGGTTTTGCTCTAAGTGTAGTATATGCGTAAAGAGGTACTTTTAGTATTAAGTTTAGTGATCACATTTTTTGGATGGTCTCAAGTAGAAGAACAATCGCTAGATTCTATCGCCGAAAAAATGATCATTGTCGAGGGAGATTCTATTTTTAGAAGTTCTATCGGTTTAGAAGAAGTATATCTTTTTGGAAAACTTAAATTTCCTGATTATAAATCAAAGTTGCGATATTATATTTTGAGAAGAAAAACGCTCAAAGTATACCCGTATGCAAAATTGGCAGCAGAGCGGTTGGTTGAATTGAACGATAGTATTGTCAATATCAAAAAGAAATCGAAGCGAAAAAAGTATACAAAGAAAATTCAGAAGTACATTGAGGAAGAATTCTCAGAAGAGCTTAAAAAATTAACAAGAACCGAAGGTCAGATTTTAGTGAAACTTATTTATCGACAAACAGGAACTACTGCGTTTAATTTGGTCAAAGAGTTGAGAAGTGGTTGGCGGGCCTTTTGGTACAGTACTACGGCTAAAATGTTTAAAATTAGCCTGAAAGAAGAATTTAATCCAGAAGAGGTACATGAAGATTATTTGATTGAGGATATTTTACAGCGTGCGTTTGCAGCTGATAAATTGGAACGTCAGAAATCAGTGTTGGATTATGACTATGCCACGCTTAATGATAAATGGGGAGATGTGGATAAAAAAAACAAATAAGAAATTTTTTAAGGTACAATGCTAGTCTTTGCTAGTTTTCTTTCCAAATAAAGATTCCATTATAACTTTAATGCTGTAGAACCCCATTCCGATAGCTAGGATGGCCAAAATACCCCCTACGATAACTACGGGCCAAAATAAAGGGTTGGCCTCATTTTTAAAAGCTTGGTAAAGCACGACTGGGGCACTAAGCATTAGAGCTACGGTATAGGCAATATACTTTAAACCCTTAACCAGTAAGTCCTTATCGGTACGTAGCATTATTCAATAATTATAGAGTCAGAAAAAGTTTGACAAACCGCAAAGTAGCCCAACGCGAAATTATTTGAATCTTCTACGTTATCAAAAGAATTTATGTTGTCAATATTTGTAATATTAATTATGTTGCCGCGCACAGTTGCGGAGGGTGTTTGAAAAGGGCCTTGATCTCCTCCAGCCTGTACTGTAATTTGATTCATGTAGTTGTAGAATTGTTCATCAACTCCAAGTATACTAATATTAATTTCTGTACCGGCTTCTACCTCTTCGTCGTAAAAGTATGAGAAATTAAAGGTTTGACCGTTATAAAATTCGTCTTCAGTAACAAGATAATCTCCAAAGTCAAGATCCAATAAGTAGAAATCATCACGCTCTCCATTATCTTCAAAACTAATTTCTACTTCGGTTTCATTACCTGAGAATAGTGTGTCATCGCCTTGTTCTAAACTTGAAATTGGCGATCCAGGCACATATTCAGTTCTTGCTAAATATCGTTGTCCTTCATGTTCAATGAAGAGTTGTAACTCCCCAGATGTGAAGAAATTTGTAGATTTTGAGCCTTCATAAACGCCTGGCGATACCTCAGAAAAAACAACAAAGTTCTGATCTAAAGCAGAGCTAGGCTCATAATCTACATTTAGCAATGATATATTAGTTAGCTGTGCTGGATTTACAGCATCAAAAAATGAACTGGTGGTGCCTGCTTCAACTCTTATAGTCGTTGTAGTTTCATTGATATCCAAACGTAGAAGTGCATCAATAAACAGTCGGGGAGGGGTCACTGGCGTATCAATATCAACTACGTCTTCACATCCTAGAAAAAGTAGCGTCAGACAAAATATGCTAAATATCTTTTTCATGATATTAAAATTTAAAATTATAGGTTACCGCTGGAACAATTCCAAAGATTGATGTTCTGACTGCTTCATTCACCCCTGTATCAACATTTCTTCTGAAATTAATGGAAGCGGCATTTCTTCTGGAATACAAGTTATAGACGCTAAAAACCCATTCACCCTTGAAGTTTCTCCCTTTATTCTTTCTAGGCGTAAGAGTTGCTGAAACATCGATACGATGATAATCAGGTAATCGTTCTGTATTACGTAGTCCGTAATAAGGAACCGCTAATCCCTGAAACTCAAACTGTCCAACAGGATAGTTCGTGGGTTGTCCTGTTTGGTATACAAAGTTAGTATTGAAACTCCACTTTTCATTCAAATCGTAACTCGCGAAAAGAGATATATCATGAGTCTTATCGTATGGAGTGTTATACCATTCTCCGAAATTAATACCTGTCTCTAAGTTTGACCTTCCGTTGTCAACACTTGAAACCCTTCCTGGAGTACGTTGTTCTGATTTAGACAAAGTGTATGCGAGCCATCCTTGAAATTTCCCCGTGTTCTTTCGCAGCAAAAATTCTAGTCCATATGCTCTAGCTTCCCCATTTAGAATGACAGTCTCGATGGCATCATTTGCAATGAGATTGGCGCCATCGATGTAATCAATTCTGTTTTGAATATCCTTGTAAAACACCTCTGTTTCTATTGAATAATCACCCTCTTTTATGTTCTTGAAAAAGCCTAAGGCGTATTGATCTAATAACTGTGGTTTTGTGAACGGACCGCTAGGTGTCCAAACGTCTAGAGGGGTAGGAGAGCTTGTATTTGAAAGAAGGTGCAAGTATTGCGCAAGTCTGGTATAACTGGCTTTTACAGAGCTGTTATCATTAATGGTATAGGACAAAGATGCTCTTGGTTCAAAATTATTGAAAGTAGCTAAATTACCACCACCTCTAGTGTCTACAGTTTCAATGGGTTCAGCCTCTTGATATACCAAAAGAAAAGGATCGAAAATGACTGGATTGTCATTTTGATAAACGTTCAAAGCATCTTGACCTAACCTTATAAAATTACTAAACCTCAATCCATACCCTAAGCTCAGATTTTCTGTAATATCATGCTCAACATCAACATATGCGGCAAACTCATTTGCATATTTTTTAGTCAGTTGATCTTCAATTATTCCTGATTCTGCGTTACTCGGCTCAATTTTACCAGGATTGAAGCTGTAATAGATGTTGTTAATTCCATAGTTGACCTGAAGCTTATCATTTATATAGTGTTTTAAGTCATACTTTACATTAAAATTTTGAATACCAGAATTCCAATCAAATCCAACAAAGTCGAGTTTGAGTCCGTAATAATAGTCCGAATAAATCACAGATAAATTGGAAAAGAGCTTATCAGAGAACAGGTGATTCCATCTGAAATTACCAACAGAATTTCCATACGTATTTACAAAACTGTCATTAATACCAAAGACATCTCTTCCAAAATATCCAGATAAGTAAATACTATTCTTATCGTTGATATTGTAGCTCAATTTTGTATTTAGGTCGTAGAAATAGGCCGTATTATCTTGATCGAAAAGCGGTAAAAACAAATGAGCATATGAACCTCGACCAGCCACTAGAAATGCTGCTTTATCTTTTACTATAGGGCCTTCAATAAGTAGTCTACTAGCCACGGCTCCGATACCGCCGTTTACTTTTATTTCTTTACTGTTTCCTTCTTTCTGAAAAATATCGAGTACCGAGGATACGCGTCCACCATATCTAGCAGGGATACCACCTTTATATAATTTAATATCCTTAATCGCATCAGGATTAAAGACAGAGAAAAATCCAAATAGGTGAGAGGAGTTGAAAATTATCGCTTCGTCCAAAAGAATTAGGTTTTGGTCAACGGCCCCGCCACGTACATTAAACCCTGAGGCCCCCTCGCCGGCGTTTGTTACCCCTGGCAATAATAATATCGACTTAATTACATCAGCTTCGCCTAGAATTACGGGTATTTTTTTTATAGTTTCAACCGACAATGTGTTCACGCTCATTTGAGGTGTTCTAATATCCATTTTCTCAACGTCTTCAGTCACAACAACTTCTTCAAGCTGTTCAGCTTTCTCAACGAGCTGAAGATTAATTTTTTTATTTTCTGTTAGGGAAACGGTTTGGATGATATCTTGAAAGCCAAGGTAGCTTACTTGAATTTGATATTCACCTTCCGGAAGTGTTAAGGAGTAAAACCCATATTCGTTAGTGGTAACACCTGTACGCAAACTTGGCACTGCAATGGTTACACCAATTAATGTTTCATTACTTGAAGCTTCAGTGATGGTGCCGCTAAGTGTAAACTTTTGTTGTGAGAAACCAAATATGAAAAAATTAAGTAGGAAAAATAGGAGTACTCTGGTACGTTGGTTCATTCAGGCAGTTTTTTATAAAAATAGACAGAAAAATGCCGAAAACACGGGAGTTAACATTTTTTTAAAAGTAAAAAAGACCTTCAAGTATGATCTGAAGGTCTTTTCTATTTTTTTAAAAAGCTTTGTTAGATGTTTGCAAGTATAGCATTAAAGGTTGTGCTTGGTCTCATAGCTTTAGCAACTAAAACTTCTTTTGGTTTATAGTAACCGCCGATATTTTGTGAACTGCCTTGAGCTTCAATTAGTTCCTTAACAATCTGAGCTTCTTTGCCTGACATTTCTGCATACGCCTTGCCAAAAAGTTCTTTCAATTCGGCATCTATATTTTGATTTGCTAAAGCCTCCGCCCAATATAGGGCTAAATAAAAATGGCTTCCACGTGTGTCTAACTCTTTTACTTTTCTTGAAGGAGACCTATCATTATCTAAAAACTTTTCCGTCGCCACATCAAGTGTTTCTCCAAGTACTTTTGCTTTTTGATTCGCATATTTTTCACCATAAAACTCTAAAGAAACACCTAAGGCTAGAAATTCACCAAGGGAATCCCAACGGAGGTGACCTTCTTCTATAAATTGTTCAACGTGCTTTGGAGCAGAACCTCCGGCACCGGTTTCAAACAAGCCCCCACCATTCATTAATGGAACAATGGATAACATTTTCGCACTTGTGCCTACCTCAAGAATTGGAAACAAATCTGTCAGGTAATCTCGTAGAACATTTCCAGAAACCGAAATGGTATCTTTTCCATCTTTAATACGTTCTAAGGTAAATAGTGTAGCTTTCAACGGAGATAAAATACGGAGATCAAGACCTGAACTATCATGATCTTGAAGATAACTGTTTACCTTTTTAATTAACTCAGCATCATGAGCGCGTTCTTCATCTAACCAAAAAACTGCAGGAGTTTGTGAGGCTCTCGCTCTGGTGACTGCTAACTTCACCCAGTCTTTAATAGGAGCGTCTTTTACTTGACACATCCTCCAAATATCACCTTTTTGAACTTCGTGTTCAATAAGTACTTGACCATCAGTATCAACTACGCGTACTGCTCCGCTCGCTGGAATTTCGAATGTTTTGTCATGTGAACCGTACTCCTCGGCTTTCTGAGCCATTAGACCAACATTGGGTACAGTACCCATGGTTGTTGGATCGAAAGCTCCATGTTTTTTACAGAAATCTATGGTTGCACTATAAATGCTTGCATAGCTACTATCTGGAATAACGGCCTTTGTATCTTGAGATTTTCCTTGAGCATTCCACATTTTCCCAGAATTACGAATCATCGCCGGCATCGAGGCGTCAATAATAACATCGCTAGGCACATGAAGGTTGGTAATTCCTTTATCAGAATTAACCATTGCTAAATCTGGACCTTTGGCTATCGCCGTCTCAATATCAGCTTCAATTTCAGCTTTTTTCTCAGCAGGAAGTTCTTGAAGCCTCTTAAGTAAATTTTCTAAACCGTTATTAGCATTTATTCCTATGGATTCAAAAGTATCAGCATGCTTTGAAAAGACGTCTTCAAAATAGGCCTCCATAGCATGACCAAATATGATAGGGTCTGAGACTTTCATCATGGTGGCTTTCATGTGTAATGAAAATAGCACTCCTTGCGCTTTTGCATCAGCAACTTGTTTCTTCAAAAATGCTACCAACTCTTTTTTACGCATTACCGTGGCATCGATAATTTCACCTTGTAACAGTGGAACTGCATCTTTTAGAACGTGCTTAGCCCCATCGCTTTTTATCAACACAATGCTTACATTGGTTGCCTTTGATAGCGTTAGTGATTTTTCATTAGACTGAAAGTCACCTTCACCCATGGTAGCCACATGAGTCTTAGAATCAGAGCTCCAAGCACCCATAGAATGTGGATTCTTTTTTGCGTAATTTTTGATGGCTTTAGGTGCTCTTCGATCAGAATTACCTTCGCGTAAAACGGGATTTACAGCACTACCTTTTATTTTGTCATAACGCGATTTAATATCTTTATCTGTGTCGTTCGATGGCTCGTCTGGATAACTAGGCACAGCATATCCTTTTTCTTGTAACTCATTTATAGCTTCCTTCAATTGAGGTATTGAAGCGCTAATGTTAGGTAGTTTAATAATGTTAGCATCTGGATTTTTAGCCATTTCCCCTAGTTCTTGAAGATCGTTAGAAGCCCTTTGATCTCCTTTCAAAAAGTCAGGAAATGTTGCAATAATTCTTGTTGCCAAGGAAATATCTTTAGTTTCAACTGTTATTCCTGAAGTTTTTGTAAAAGCTTTGATAATCGGTAGAAAAGATTGGGTTGCTAAGGCAGGAGCTTCGTCAGTCTTGGTGTATAAAATTTTTGCCATTGAATTGGTGTTTTGTTTAGAGCGTGGCAAATATACGATTATAGCAGATAATTACAGGGTGTACAGCTGAATCTTTGTAAGGAGTTTAGTTATATAAATAACAAAACCCATATCACTATACAAGTACATTGATATGGGTTTTTAGAAGAAGTTTACAATCTTGTTGTTTTATTTTGCAATAAAACCGCAACCATTGATTGCCATTGCGTCGCTTCTTCAACGTTTGAAGCAGTTAAATTCTTAAGTATCAAACCAAGCAACTTTATACTACTTCTTCTTGAAGTCTTTATGATTTTTTCTAAAAGTTTCACCGAAGTATTTTTTAGTTGAAATCATTCCTATCTCTTTAAATAGCGACAGCCATTTTAAGAAGATATTCGTACAATTTAAAATTTCAAAAGTAGTTTTACTTACAACTGTATTTTAAATTAAACTAAACAACAATATAAAGAACGTAAACTTTATAGTGATTTTCCATTACCGACAATCCTGCCTGTAATTTTCTTTCACACCTAAATATATTAAAAATAATAACTCCAGTAAAAAATTTAACATTCTAATAATCAACAGTATACAAACAAGACTTGTAAACAATTGTTCATAAAAAACCCATCTTTCGATTTAACAAAAGATGGGTGAGTACATATTGAGTTATTTAATTCTTTTTTATTTACGTACTTCTTTAATTCTGGCTTTTTTACCAGTAAGTCCTCTGAAATAGTAAATTCGAGATCTACGAACTTTACCTTGCTTGTTCACCTCAACCTTTTGGAGTGCTGGCATGTTCACTGGAAAAATACGTTCAACTCCAACGGTTCCTGACATCTTACGAATGGTAAAAGTTTCAGTTGCACCCGAACCTCTTCTCTGAATAACTACCCCTTTGAAGAACTGTGTACGTGTTTTTTCACCTTCCTTAATTTCATAGTATACGGTAATTGTATCACCAGCAGAGAATTTCGGAAATTCCTTCTTGGCAACAAATTCGTTTTCTACGTATTGAATTAATGCTTCCATTATTTTAATTTATCAATAATATTTCAACTAACATTCACGATTTTCGTCAGAGGTTAATCAAACCGAGTGCAAAAATAGATTATAATTTAAAACCAACAAGTCTTTTTCAATGATTTTTTAAGCGAATAAAACCTATTCTAACAAATCTGGGCGTAGTTTTTGCGTGCGCTTTTGAGCTTCATTCTCTCGCCATTCTTCAATCTTCGGAAAATTACCACTCAAAAGAATGTCCGGAACTCTTATCCCTTTATATTCCGCTGGTCTCGTATAAACAGGAGGTGCTAAAAGATCATCTTGAAATGTATCTGTCAAGGCAGATGTCTCATTATTCAATACGCCAGGTATTAGTCGGATAACCGCATCGCAAAGAATTGCAGCGCCTAACTCTCCTCCGGAGAGGACATAATCTCCTACCGAAATTTCTCTTGTAACGAACAAATCACGTACTCTTTGGTCGACTCCTTTATAGTGACCGCATAGTATGATTAGATTTTTTTGAAGAGATATTCCGTTTGCAATCTTTTGATTTAAGGTTTCACCGTCTGGAGTCATATAAATGACATCATCATAATCTCGTTCTAACTTTAATTTTGAAATACATTTATCAATAGGTTCTATCATTAAAACCATTCCGGCCCCACCTCCAAATTGATAATCATCTACCTGATTATAACTCTTATCGGTATAGTCTCTAATATTGTGAAAATGAACCTCAACAAGTCCTTTTTCTATTGCTCTTTTTAGGATAGATGCTTCAAAAGGACTTTTGAGCAACTCTGGAAGAACAGTTATGATATCAATTCTCATGAGAAGATGATTTAGCTAAAACTTATTTAGCAGTCCAAAAGTAATGAAAACAGTCCGTATCTTTTTTCCAGTCTAGTTTTTCATAGAGCCGTTGCGCTGGATTGTCAATAGCGGTCTCCAAAGCTAACCCTTGATACTTTTTTTCTTTGCAGTATTGTTTAGAACGATTTAATAAAGCTTCTCCAACTCCCTTTCCTCTATGTTGGTCAGAAACATATAGATCATTTAGAATGAAGATTGGTTTTAATGCCACAGAAGAAAAAGAACGGTATAATTGTACAAAACCAATGCCCCTCTTATTCTCAACGGCTATGAATAATATGGATTCATTCTTTTCCATTCGCTCCTTTAAAAAATTTTCAGCAGCAGCAATGTTGGATTCTTGTTTATAAAAAGTACGGTAATTGTTAAATAAAGGAGCAACCATCGGAATGTGATGCGCCTTTGCTTTTAGTATTTGCATAACTTATACAGCTAAAAAAAGCTCCGTGAGGAGCTTTTTATTATTTTGATTTTTTATACTTATTAATCTCATCTTGCAGTTGCCTACTAATTTTTTGCTCCCTTTCAAGTGCTCGC
>CALHCJ010000280.1 GCA_937936275.1 uncultured Flavobacteriaceae bacterium | reverse complement strand
CTGGGAAGTTCTACAAAATCCCAATATACTGAAGTCCCAGAGAGGCTGGGATAAGTTGTATTTGCCAACATGCCGTGTAATCCATGACCAAATTCATGAAACAACGTAGTCACTTCATTAAAGGTTAGGAGGGAAGGTTTTGTTTTCGTAGACGGCGTAAAATTGCAAACATTCGAAATATGGGGACGGATATTTTCACCATCTTTTTTCCATTGTGATTTGAAGGAAGTCATCCAAGCACCGCCACGTTTTCCGGCTCTAGGATGAAAATCTGCGTAAAAAACGGAAATAAAATTCTTTTCTAGATCGTACACAAGATAAGTTTTTACTTCTTCATGATATTTATCAATATCAGATACTTCTTCAAATTGTAGTCCAAATAACTTTTCGGCTACTTTAAAGACACCATCGATAACGTTTTCCAGTTTGAAATATGGTTTTAATTGTTCATCATCTAAACTAAACAATTTCTGTTTTAATTTTTCGGAGTAATAACTGCCATCCCATTTCTGTAATTGGTCGATACCATCTAAATCTTTGGCGAAGTCTTCTAATTGTTTGAATTCGCGCTCAGCGGCTGGTTTTGCTTTTTCAAGCAACTCATTTAAAAATGAATGCACTTTCTCTGGAGTCTCTGCCATGCGCTCTTCTAACACAAAATGAGCGTGAGTTTGATAACCCAAAAGATTCGCACGCTCATGCCTTAAGTTGGCGATTTTGAGCACATTTTCCTGATTGTCGAGTTCATCGCCTTTAAAAGATTTGCTCCCAAAAGCCATAGAGAGTTCTTTTCGTAGCTTTCGATTTTTGGCGTATTTCATAAAGGGAATATAACTTGGGTAATCAAGGGTAATCATCCAACCGCTTTCTTTTCCTTTTGATTTTGCCATTTGCGCTGCTGCCTCTTTGGCCCCATCGGGTAATCCATCCAAATCAGCTTCATTCGTAATATGCTTTTGGTATTTATTGGTTTCAGCTAGAACGTTTTCTCCGAATTTCAATTTGAGTTTTGAAGATTCGGCATCTATTTCCCGCAAGCGTTTCTTTTTATCTTTTGATAAATTTGCTCCGTTTCTGCTAAAACTCTTGTAACGTTTATCTAGAAGCGTGGTTTGTTCCACCGAAAGATTTAATTCCTCTTTCTGTTCATAAACTGTTTTAATCCTTTTGAATAAATCCTCATTCAGTGTAATATCATTACCAAATTCTGAAAGTAAAGGAGAAACCTCTTGCGCTATCTTTTGAATCTCTTCATTCGTTTCTGCAGAATTCAGATTAAAGAACACGCTAGAAATTCTATCTAGCTGCTGCCCAGAAAACTCCAAAGCCTCAATAGTATTCTCAAAAGTTGGAGCTTGGGCATTTGAAGTAATTGCATCAATTTCAGCACGAGCATCATCCATTGCTTGTAAAAATGCAGGCTTGAAATGCTCATTTTCTATTTTTGAAAAGGGTGCGGTATCGAATTTTTCTAAAAGGGGATTCATATTTTAAAAGTTCAGGTTCAAGTGTCAAATTCATAAACACTCAAAAGGATTAGGAAATGAATTTTACCAACTGCCAACTGGTTACTGTTTGCCATTCACTGATTTAGCTCCGTCAATGACTTTCTGCTTCAAGCCTTCTTTGTACAGAATGATTTTATCTAAGACACATTTATCAGCACTGCCAATAATTTGAGCGGCAAGAATACCAGCATTTTTTGCTCCGTTTAGCGCCACAGTTGCCACAGGAACTCCCCCCGGCATCTGAAGAATTGATAACACAGAATCCCAGCCATCAATAGAATTACTGCTTTTCACAGGAACACCAATGACGGGTAGGGGAGACATAGCAGCCACCATGCCTGGTAGATGGGCTGCGCCTCCTGCACCAGCAATGATTACAGAATACCCATTGATATGTGCATTTTTGCTAAAATCAAAAAGCTTCTCGGGGGTTCGATGAGCCGATACAATATCGACATCAACTTCAACATCAAAACCTTGTAAAATGTCAATGGCTTCTTGCATTACTGGCAGGTCGCTAGTGCTTCCCATAACTACGGCTACTTTACTCATACTATTTGCTTATTACTTTTATTTTTGCTTTAACCTCTTGAGCAACTCTTCTCGCCTCATCAATATCTTCATTTACGATGGTGACATGTCCCATTTTGCGGAAAGGTCTTGTTTGTTTTTTACCGTAAATGTGAGGAGTGACTCCATCCATCTTCATAATCTCAGCAATATTTTCATAGACCACATCTCCAGTATGACCTTCAGCTCCGACCAAATTCACCATAATACCGGCAACTTTACTCGCTGTATTCCCAAGTGGTAAATCTAGAATAGCGCGTATGTGTTGCTCGAATTGGTTGGTATAACTTGCTTCAATACTATAGTGACCACTGTTGTGAGGTCTTGGTGCTACTTCGTTTACCAATATTTTGTCATCTTGCGTTTGAAACATTTCAACGGCTAAAATTCCAATATGGCCAATCTTTTCCGAAACCTTCAGGGCTATTTCTTGAGCTTTTTCTGCAACAATCTTATCAATGCGAGCAGGACAAATTACATATTCTACTTGATTTGCTTCTGGATGAAATTCCATTTCTACCACAGGATAAGTAACCACCTGTCCGCTAGGATTTCGCACCACAATTACAGCAAGCTCATGTTTGAAAGGAATCATCTTTTCAGCAATGCATTCTCCTGATGGTAATTCTTTAAGGTCTTCCATAGAACGTACTACTTTTACGCCTTGACCGTCATAGCCAAACTGAGCAGCTTTCCAAACAAATGGAAATTCTAAACCTCCATTTTCGATACTATCCTCAATTTCGCTAGCGTAAGCGAATCTTGAAAATTCAGCTGTGGGAATTTCATGATCGGTGTAAAATAGTTTTTGAGTTGCTTTATTTTGTATTGTACGAAGTGCATCTGTTGGGGGATATACTTGTACACCTTCATCTTCTAGTTTCTCAAGCGCCTCTATATTGACATTCTCGATTTCGATGGTTAATACATCAACATCTTTACCAAAATTGAAAACGGTATCAAAATCCATCAAACTTCCTAAAACAAACTCATCGCAGGCTATTTTACATGGGGCTTCTTTTGAGGCTTCTAAAACTTTCGTTCGAATATCAAATTTTCGAGTTTCATACAATAGCATTTTACCCAATTGCCCGCCTCCTAAAATCCCCAATTTAAAATCGGAAGAAAAGTAGTTATTTGTGTTCTGTGTTGACATCAAATTATTCGTTCGCACAAAAATACATTTAAATAGTAAAACCAAGCCTATCGCGATAAAAAAGAGAAATCAAAACCCTATATTTGCGCTCCACAAAACAGCAATAGTGATAAAGCTCCACGATAAATATTTTAAACCCTTTTTGAGTCATGCTCAAATACAATCGGCGGTGGCAAACTTAGCAGAAAGAATTGCAGCGGATTATAAAACTGAGACGCCTATTTTTATCGGAGTTTTGAACGGAGCGTTTATGTTTGTGGCAGACTTTTTAAAACACTACCAACACCCTTGTGAAGTTTCTTTTGTGAAATTAAGCTCCTATCAAGGTCTAATTTCTACCGGTATTGTTGAAACCCTTTTAGATCCTCCTGAAAACCTTGATAACCGAACGGTAATCATTCTTGAAGATATTATTGATACGGGTCGAACCTTGAAAGAGTTGGTACACTTGTTTTCAGATACCAACGTAAAAGAATTTAAAATTGCAACCTTGTTTTACAAATCAGAAATCTATAACGGCGAGTATAGTATTGATTATGTGGGCATCGAAATACCAGATAAATTTATTGTAGGTTACGGACTTGATTATAACGAGTTAGGCCGAAATCTGAAAGAAGTATACCAATTAAACCAACAACATATGATTAACCTTGTATTATTCGGAAAACCTGGAGCAGGTAAAGGCACTCAGGCCGAATTTTTGAAAGAAAAATACAACCTCAAACATATTTCTACGGGAGATCTTTTTCGGTATAATATGAAGAATAACACCGAACTGGGGCAACTAGCAAAGTCATATATTGACAAAGGTGATTTGGTACCCGATGAGGTCACTATTAAAATGCTGCAAGATGATGTGGAGAAAAATCCCGACGCGAGTGGTTTTATTTTTGATGGTTTTCCAAGAACTACGGCACAAGCAGAATCTTTAGATAGTTTTCTAAGGTCTAAAGACATGAAAATTGATGCTACTATCGCTTTGGAGGCAAATGATGAAATCTTAATTCAACGTTTGTTAGAAAGAGGAAAAGTAAGCGGACGAAGCGATGATCAAGACGAAAGTAAAATTCGGAATCGCTTTGAAGAGTACAATCAAAAAAC
>CALHCJ010000279.1 GCA_937936275.1 uncultured Flavobacteriaceae bacterium | reverse complement strand
ATTGTGCGTAATTATTTCGGAGAAGAATTTGATGCACAAGGAAGGCCAGTAATTGATCCTGAACCCATTTTATGGGATGGCTTTTTCGATCTAGGGGAACCTAACCGTCATGCGCAGCAAATGGAATTGAACTATGAATTGCCATTTGGTAAAATACCTGCTCTAGACTTCATAAATGCACAATATACCTATCAAAGTAATTTTGATTGGCAAAGAGGCGGAGATGCACTGAATGAAGCTGTAGCATTGGTCGGTAACCCAAACCCTGATGCAAATAATCCTTTGCAAATAACCTCGATTAATACAGTGCAAAATTCAAATACACATAATTTAACAGCATCTTTTGCGATGCAGAAGTTTTATGATCTTATTGGTCTCAAAAAGAAAGATGGTAAAACCAAAGCCAAAGCGGCTCCAATACGAAGAGATAAAGCGGGCAATACGGATGAGAAGGAAAAGAAGGGTCCAAGAAAAACAAGTAAGCTTTTCAACACAGTAGTAGATGTAGTAACGATGGTAAAGCGATTGAACTTGAATTATAACGAAAGTAATGGTACGGTGCTGCCAGGTTACACACAATCTATAGGTTTTGTAGGAACGGCAAGACCATCTGTTGGTTTTGTTTTTGGAAGTCAATCTGATGTGCGTTTTAACGCTGCTAAAAGGGGTTGGTTAACCACATTTGACGAATTTAATGAGCAGTTCATAAAACGGACGAATAAACAACTCAATATCACTGCGACAGCACAGCCTGTTAAAGATTTGACCATCGATTTGGTAGCAGATCGTCAGTATTCTAACAGTTTTCAAGAAAATTTTAATGTAGTTGATGTGAATCCTGATCCTTCAGTTAGAGATTTGGAGTATAATGAACTTTTAGGGAATAACTTTGGTAGTTTCAGTATTTCGACCATGATGATTGGTACTGCCTTTGGAAAGAGTGATGAGTTCAATTCTAAAAACTTTGAGCAATTCAAGCAGAACAGAATTACGATTGCAAATAGAGTAGAATCAGATCGCGGCAATCAATCGGTAGGTTTAGATGCAGAAGGTTTTCCAGAAAGATATAGTAAAACTCAGCAAGACGTTTTATTACCTGCTTTCTTTGCCGCCTATACAGGGCAAGATGCAGAACGAGTTAATTTAGACGCTTTTAGAGATATTCCGATCCCTAACTGGAATATCAAATACACAGGGTTTATGAAGAATAAATGGTTCAAAAAGAAATTCAAACGTTTCTCTTTGAGTCACGGTTATAGAGCAGCGTACAGCATCAATTCTTTTCAAACAAATTTAGAAAAAGAAAATGGAGCATTTAGACCGATCGATTTATCTGTTGATGCGCAGGATAGAGATGTTTCAGATGGCGATTTGCTTTCAGATCTGATTTTAAATAACGTGACGCTAGTCGATGCATTTAATCCATTGTTGAGAGTCGATTTTGAAATGAAAAACTCGGTAAGCATTTTGGCTGAGGTTCGAACAGATCGTATGCTTTCCTTAAGTTTAGATAATAACCTTTTAACCGAAAATAATGGTAAAGAATATACTATTGGTTTAGGGTACAGAATTAAAGATGTAACCTTTGTTACGAATATTGGTGGTAATAAAACGCGATTGAAGGGTGATTTAAATTTAAAAGCAGATGTGACCTTAAGAGATAATTTGACCATCATTCGAAATTTAGATATTGATAACAATCAAATTACTTCAGGTCAAAATTTATTGTCAATCAAATTTGTTGCAGACTACGCGCTGAGTAAAAACCTGAATGCATTGTTTTTCTACGACCATTCGTTCTCGCAGTTTGCAGTTTCTACCGCTTTCCCTCAAACTACTATTAATACAGGTTTTACACTCCGGTATAACTTCGGTAACTAGGGGTTCTTACTACAAGAATATTAAGCTAGCCATTTCATCCTCTTAAGCTTATTTGATTAGGTTTATTTATTTGGGTTATTGGTTTCTGATTGAATTTGCATTTAGAATTTGAGAATGCAGGGGAATCTGTTACATTTGTTTTTCAAATCAAAATTGCAATAATGAATATACCAGCAGAATTAAAATACACTAAAGATCACGAGTGGATAAGTATTGACGGTGATATCGCCACAGTCGGTATTACAGATTTTGCCCAAAGTGAATTGGGTGACATCGTTTACGTAGAGGTAGAGACTTTAGATGAGACCTTAGACCAAGAAGAAGTTTTTGGAACTGTTGAAGCGGTAAAAACGGTATCTGATCTCTTTCAGCCATTAAGTGGTGAAATTGTTGAGTTTAACGAAGGCTTAGAAGACGAGCCTGAGAAAGTAAATACAGATCCTTATGGAGAGGGTTGGATGATTAAAATAAAAATGAGTGATCCTACTCAAGTTGAGGGTTTATTGAGTGATGCCGATTACAAAGAATTGATTGGTGCTTAAAAGAAACTTTTTTACAATTGCTTTTATAGGCTGGATGATGTTCGTAACATTTTCCAGCTTATTTTCTTTTGGTAATGTAAAGCCTCCTAAAATTGATATTCCTCATTTAGATAAAGCAGTACATTTTATTTTTTATGCGGTAGCTTGTGTTTTGGGAATACTTTTTCTCAGAGAGCGTTCTCGAGGAAAAATGAATTTCTTAAAAGGGTTGTTTGCGATGGTAATTTTTACTGTTGTTTTTGGTATAATTATTGAAGTTTTACAGTTCGAATTTACAGAGAATAGACAAGGGGATATCTTAGATGGCATTGCGAATACTATCGGTAGTTTTTGCGGGGCATTAACGATGAAATGGTATTTTTCAACCAAAAGGGGGTTAAAATGGAAATATTAGTTGTTTTTTTAATATTTTATTGGTTAAATTAGCGAACATTAAATTTAAAGAATATGGAACTAAAAAAGAATCCAAAAGCTGATCTTGCTAAAAGCAGTGCATTATATTTCTCTATAGGAATGTTCGCTGTTATGGCTATCGTATATTACGTTTTTGAGCATAAAACGTATGCAGATGATAATGAGTATGATATTTCAATGAATGTTGATGACGATTTGGATGAGGAAGTTCCAATGACAGAGCAGTTAAAAACTCCACCACCTCCACCGCCACCTGCGGCTCCTGAAATTATAGAAGTAGTGGAAGACGAAGAAGAGGTTGAAGAAACTGTCATCGAATCTACTGAGAGTAATGAGGAAGAAGAGGTTATGGAAGTTGAAGATGTTGAAGTTGAAGAGATGGACGAAGATCTTGATGTTCCTTTTGCTGTGATTGAGAATGTTCCCGTTTTTCCCGGTTGTGAAGGAGAGAGTAATAAAAGAGCCTGTTTCAACAAAATGATGCAGAAACATATCAGTAAGAACTTCCGTTATCCTGAAATTGCTCAAGAAATGGGTGTTCAAGGTAGGGTAAGTGTTATGTTTACCATCCAAAAAGATGGAAGCATTGGTAATGTTAGAATGCGTGGTCCAGACAAGAATTTAGAGAAAGAAGCGGCACGTATCATAGGTAAATTACCAAGAATGACTCCCGGTAAGCAGCGAGGTAGAGCTGTACGTGTTCCATTTAGTATCCCAATTACATTTAAGTTACAGTAAGTTTAAAATCAATATAGTAGAAAATCCCGAATTTGAATAGTTCGGGATTTTTTATTGTTGAACGTCTATATTTTTAAGGTATCAACTATTCCTTTGGTTGGGTCAAACTCAAGTAGATGGTTTCTCTTAACCTTTCAGGATTAATAAATCCGTTTCCGTGCACTTCATCATAAGTAGCGGTTAAACTAGAATTTCCTTTGACAGCTTGTAAAGACTTATCGTTGTCAATTTCTGCTTGAACTTTTGATCGAATATCCTCTAACATTAGAACATACGCTTGAAGCTCCTTTTTGTTTGAAGGTCTTCCATGTCCTGGTATTATTTTGGTACTTTCATTAATAACCATCAATGCTTTTTTGTGAGCTTCAATATATCCATTGATACTTCCACCACTTCTCAAGTCAATAAACGGATACCGTCCAGAGAAATAAGTATCACCCATGTGTAGTACATTATTTCTTACAAAATAAACCATGGCATCTCCATCAGTATGTGCATGATGAATGTGAAATGCCATTATAGTTTCATCTCCATCATAGAAGGTAATATCTTCAGAGAAAGTAACTTCTGGCAACATGTTTTCTAAATACGAGGCAGTTATTTCTTGTTTCTCTAGTTTCTTT
This sequence comes from uncultured Flavobacteriaceae bacterium, assembly GCA_937936275.1. Classification (GTDB taxonomy): domain Bacteria; phylum Bacteroidota; class Bacteroidia; order Flavobacteriales; family Flavobacteriaceae; genus Maribacter_C. The sequence continues at coordinate 15,608 of CALHCJ010000279.1, read as the reverse complement.
TGTTGACTTACTTTGATACGATCTCTTACGTTGTCATGTGCAACTAAAGTTACAGCATCACTATTGAAATTCGCATTACCCCCTGAGTGGTCACCATGCATATGAGTGTTGAATAAGGTAGCAACGGGTTTATCGGTTAAAGAACCAATGGCAATCTTAATTTTATCACTCAATCGAGCAAATTGATCATCAATCATAAAAACATTGGTTTCACCGATATAAATACCAATGTTTCCACCCTGGCCGGTCAACATAAATACATTTTGAGATAATGTGTCAACAGAGATTACAACTTCTTTAGTTTGCGCCGCACAGTGGGTTGTTAAAAAAATATAGAGTACGACTAATAAAACAGGAATACGTATGCTCATAAATTCATTATTAAGTTTGTTCTCAAAGGTAATATAATAGCTCCAATTGGTTGTGAAAAAGGAGGTTGAGGTTTATCTTTGCATTTTACTAAAGATACGATATGAAGACGGCGGTCAGTACTACTAAAAGTACCTCATGGTCTTTGGTTTTTTCCGACTTTAAGGAGATCACCAAAGCAAGGCTTGCTGTGAGTGTTGTTTTTTCATCCTTGGCTGGTTATTTGTTAGCACCAACTTCATTTAGTCTTTTTTCACTTTTACTTTTAGCATTTGGTGGCTACTGTATGGTGGGGGCATCAAACGCGTTTAATCAGATTATCGAGCGTGACTTAGATGCTTTGATGAACCGTACCAAAAATCGACCTATTCCTTCGGGTAGAATGTCGGTAAATAAGGCCTTGTCAATAGCTATTTTACTCACGATTTTAGGTGTAGTTTCTCTTTACTATTTGAATGCCAAAACTGCCATGTTTGGGGCGATATCCATTTTTCTGTACACAAGTGTATATACCCCATTGAAGACTAAAACTCCCTTAGCTGTTTTTGTAGGCGCTTTTCCCGGTGCAATTCCTTTTATGTTAGGTTGGGTTGCTGCTACAAATGAATTTGGAATTGAACCCGGTACTTTATTTATGATTCAATTTTTTTGGCAGTTTCCGCATTTTTGGGCCTTAGGATGGATGCTCGATGAAGACTATAAAAAAGGAGGCTTTAAAATGCTTCCGACAGGCAAGAAAGATGCAGGCACTGCATTGCAGATTATAATGTATACTATTTGGATGATCGTGATATCCGTTATTCCTGCTTTCGGAATTACTGGCGATTTGGCATTATCTATTCCGGCAGCGGGAATCATATTTTTAATGGGATTGACGATGTTATTTTTTGCTTTTCGTTTGTATGAGAAAAGAGATAATCCATCGGCGAGAAAATTAATGTTAGCTAGTGTGATTTATATTACCCTGATGCAGATTGTTTATGTGATTGATAAATTTATATAGAATAAAAATGGATTTAACCCAAGGTACGGAGAAGGAGAAAATAGATAGATCAAAGAAAATGATGCTTTGGTTTGGTATTGCAAGCTTAATAATGGGTTTCGCAGGATGGACTAGTGCATATATTGTGAGTAGCTCGCGAAAAGATTGGGATCAAAATATTGAATTACCAAGCTTGTTTTATGTAAGTACGGCAGTAATTATATTGAGTAGTCTGATTTATTTTTTAGCAAAAAAAGCTACACAACAGAATAAAGCTCAGAGAAGCACTTTATTGTTGATAGTTACTCTAATAATGGGACTTGCCTTTATTTTTCTGCAGACTGAGGGCTTTAACCAAATGATGACTGATGGTAATTTTCTAACGGGTAGCGTAAGTAATCCTAAGGCTTCCTTTATCTATGTTATTGCTGGGGTGCATATAATTCATGTTGTGGCGGGTTTGATTTCCTTATTAGTCGTCTTATTCAATCAATATAAAGGAAAATACTCTTCTGAAGAATTTTTAGGTTTGTCTCTAGGAGAGACTTTTTGGCATTTTCTAGGTCTTTTATGGGTCTATCTAATATTGTTTATGACCTTTGTAAAATAAATTGAATTAATATTGGTTTTCATACCAATTCGGTTTTTGAAAAGTTAAAAAAGGTGTAAATTTGCATCAATTCTAATCATACGATAGATTATATATGGATTCTACGGTAGTAACAGGTTCTGAAGAGAACGTTTGGGGAGGTGGTAACAAACCTTTAGGAGCGAGTTATGGTAAATTGATGATGTGGTTTTTCCTCGTTTCTGATGCCTTGACTTTTTCTGGCTTATTAGCCGCTTACGGTTTTTCAAGATTTAAATTTATTGAAACTTGGCCTATTGCTGATGAAGTGTTTACGCACGTTCCGTTTGTTCATGGTAATTTTCCAATGATTTATGTAGCGTTTATGACGCTTATTCTGATTATTTCTTCGGTAACTATGGTTTTAGCCGTAGATGCAGGCCATAGAATGAAAAAGAATGCAGTGATTTGGTATATGTTCTTAACCATTATCGGTGGTGCTATTTTCGTAGGATCGCAAGCTTGGGAATGGGGTACGTTTATCAAAGGTGATTTTGGAGCGATTGAAACGAAAGGTGGTCGAATTTTACAGTTTGTTAATACTGAAACTGGTGAGCGGGCTGCGATTGCAGATTTCGCTAAAACTATTCCCAGTGAACGTGTAAATCATGAAAGTAAAAACGGAGTATGGTATTACGAGGGTCAAGCACTTCCTTCGTATTCAGTTTCAGAGGTAATTGAAGGTTTTAAAGCGAATCCAAATATTGCTATACGTACGGAATCAATTGTTCAAGAAGGTGAAAATGAAGGAGAGAAGACCGTTTTGTCGAGAGCAGATGCCCTTGCAAAATTAAATAACGCCACTCACGTAGTTGAAGGAGCGAATTTGATACGAAACGAGTATGGAAGTCGATTGTTTGCAGATTTCTTTTTCTTTATCACAGGCTTTCACGGTTTCCACGTGACTTCTGGAGTAGTGATTAATTTGATTATTTTCTTCAACGTTATTTTAGGTACCTATGAGAAACGTGGGCACTACGAAATGGTTGAGAAAGTTGGCTTATACTGGCACTTTGTAGATTTAGTATGGGTATTCGTATTTACCTTTTTCTACCTAGTCTAACAATTTAGGGTCTGATAAAATATAAAACATAGAATGGCACACGAACATAAATTAGAGATTTTTAGAGGATTGTGGAAGTTTAAGTCTAACACACAAAAAATATGGGGCGTACTTGCCTTTTTGTGTGTGGTAACTGCAATTGAAGTGGTCTTGGGTATTATTAAGCCAGAATTCTTGCTTAAAAATGAAAACGCATTTTTAGGGCTCAAATTATTAAACTGGATATTCATTATCCTAACTCTGGTAAAAGCATATTACATTGCTTGGGATTTTATGCATTTAAGAGATGAGAAAACATCATTGCGAAGAGCTATTGTTTGGACACCAATTTTCTTGGTGGCCTATTTAGTATTTATATTACTATTAGAAGCAGATTATATTTATGAAGTCTTCAGAGATGGCTTTGTAGCATGGAATTTCTAACGTATTATTAACAGATTTAAAAGACGGCATATGAGCCGTCTTTTTTATTTTTGTATAGCTATAGTTTATGAAAAAGACCTTTATTTTAGTTGTACTCTTTGTTCTTCCGATTGTTGCATATCTCTTTTTTGCTTCGGGAGTAAATAATTTTGGAAAACTCCCAATTTTAACTAAAAGTATTGGTGATGTTTCGAGCATCAATAATAGTATTTCTCTCCAAAATAAGATTACAATATTAGGTTTTTTAGGAAGCGATGTACAGCTTAAAAAAGGGAATGCCTTTAATTTGAATCAAAAAATTTATAAACGATTTTATGAGTTTAATGATTTTCAATTTGTAATGATGGTTCCGAAAGGAACAGAAAGTAAGGTTGCAGCATTGAAGATTGAACTCGGAAGTCTAGTCGACGCCTCAAAATGGAATTTTGTTTTTGCAGAAGAAGAACAGATTAAGGGATTTTTTAAAGGATTGAAGACAGACTTAATCTTAGATGAAAATTTAGGTACACCTTACGTCTTTATTATAGACAAAGATAAACACCTACGGGGCAGAACAGATGATGAAGATGAAGGCACTAAGTATGGTTTTAATGCTATATCAGTTGCTGAGCTAAACAATAAGATGGTAGACGACATTAAAGTGATACTTGCTGAATATCGTTTGGCTTTAAAGAAAAATAACTTAGATCGTAAGTAATGAAAAGTAAGTACACGTATGTCTGGGTATCTCTGGTAGTTCTGATTTTCGGTATCTTATTTGTCCCTAAGATTATTGATCGCTTAAAAGGCGGTACAGTCGTAGAGAACGATAGAATGAATATCAAAGATAATAGCGGTGACCTATCGTTTGTAATGCTAAATGGAAAAAAAAGAAGAGTTCCTTCTTTCGAATTCATTAACCAAGACAGTCTAATCATCAGTAATAAAGACTATGAGGGAAAGGTATTTGTTGTAGAATTCTTTTTTACAAAATGTCCTTCGATCTGTCCTATCATGTCCAAAAATTTGGTAAAAATTCAAGATGAGTTTATAACTGAAAACAATTTTGGAATTGCGTCTTTTTCAATCACCCCAGATTACGATACACCACGAGTTTTAAAAGAGTACGCCGAAGCATACGGGGTTACAGATTTAGACTGGCATCTAATGACAGGTGATCGAGAGAAAATTTTTGAGCTTGCAAATAGCGGTTTTAATATTTTTGCTGCTGAAGTTCCAGATGCTCCTGGAGGTTTTGAACATTCTGGTTTATTTGCCTTAGTCGATAAAAACGGATTCATACGTTCAAGGGTTGACGATTTTGGAAATCCAATAGTTTATTACCGCGGAACGATTACGCAAGATCAAGGTCAAAATGAAGAGGGAGAGCAAGAGCAAATATCTGTTCTCGTAGAAGATATCAAAAAACTATTAAAAGAATAAATGAACGAGGTCGCTGTCAAAGAAAGAAGTTTAAACCGATGGATAAACGTAGTTTCTATTGTTATTCCTATTGTGGTTGCTATTTTATTTGGGGTAAAGATTGAAGGTGTAGCTCGGTTAGGTTTTTTGCCCCCTATTTACGCGACTATAAATGGGCTTACTGCGGTATTGCTTGTCGCTGCTGTGCTAGCCATAAAGAAAGGAAATAGAAAATTGCATCAAAAATTAATGACGGTAAATGTTGTATTGTCACTTCTGTTTCTGGTGCTTTATGTGGCCTACCACATGACTTCTGAGTCAACTTCGTATGGTGGAGAAGGTTTTATGAGATACGTATACTTTACAATCTTAATATCGCATATCGTTCTTTCTATAGTGGTTATTCCGCTAGTGTTAAAAACATATTTAAAAGGGTATTTAGGGAAGTACGAAAGTCATCAGAAGTTGGCTAAAATTACATTTCCAATTTGGTTGTATGTGGCGGTAACTGGCGTTATCGTATATCTAATGATCTCACCATACTATATTTGAAAATAACATTGTCAAACACCCAAGGTGTTATGAAAAAAGTAGTTTTTTTAATCTTATTTATCTTACTTCTTTTGCCTTCAGAAGCCAATGCTCAATGCGCTATGTGCAGAGCAGTGCTAGAAAGCGAAGGTAATGTTGAAACTGCTGAGGGTATTAACAATGGTATCGTATATCTAATGGCAATTCCGTATGTATTGGTGGGAGGACTTTTCTTTTTCGTTTATCGAAAAATGAGAAAATAAGCCCTTAATGCCACTTTTTAACTTTTTTTTAATTAATTACTGTAACAATATTGGTTTCTTGTAGTCTAATTATAATGTAGACTTCCCCAGCTACAATCATCAATCATCAAAAACCAATCAAAATGTTTGACATCGAAAGATGGCAGGAGATCTTCGATACGATCCGTAAAAATAAATTACGGACCTTCCTCACGGGGCTTTCAGTAGCTTCTGGAATTTTCATTTTAGTTATTTTATTAGGTTTTGGACAAGGTATGCAAAATGGTATAGCTGCTGAATTTAAAGAAGATGCAGCCACTAGTTTGTGGGTGTGGCCTAGACGAACAAGTTTGGAGTACAATGGTTTAAACCCTGGTAGAAGAATACAATTGAAGAATGACAATTTTGAGACGATTACCACAACCTTAAATTCTGATTTTGAAAAGGCATCAATGCTATATTTTCCTAGAGATGTTCAAGTGGTCTACAACAATGATCTTTTAGTATATAATGTTGCAGGAACCAATGGTGACCTGCAAACCATCGAAAATGAATTTTTAACCGAAGGTAGGTATATCAATGAAACAGATGTACGCGAGAATGCTAAAGTGGTGGTCATTAGTAACAAAATAAAGAGAGAAGTATTCGCTGATTTAGAAACACCCATTGGGGAATATTTAACCATCTCTGGTGCTGGTTTTCGAATTATAGGGGTATTCGGCGAGCATGGTAAACAAGAAAATGAAGAAGAGCGAATGTTTATACCCATTACCACGGCACAGTTAACTTTCAATGGGGCGGACAATATCAATAATATGAATTTCATGCTACCAGAATTAGACTCTTTCGATGAAATGGTGGCCGAGAATACAAAATTTACCGATCAGCTAATGCGCTTCTTGAAACAAAAGCATAACATAGCTCCAGAAGATGATAGGGCCATACGTATTTGGAATCCTATTCAAGAAGCAGAACGTTACTACTCATTAGGTAAGGGAATTGAAATTTTCTTTTGGGGAGTTGGCTTCTTTACCATCATCGCTGGTGTTGTCAGTGTTAGTAACATTATGTTGATTGTGGTTAAAGAACGAACGCGTGAAATCGGAATCAGAAAAGCGTTAGGAGCTCAACCTTGGTCTATCATAGGTATGATTATGCATGAAGCCATATTTGTAACAGCAATTGCTGGTTTTACAGGTTTGATTTTTAGTATGGGATTATTAGAAATTGTTGGTCCGCATGTGGAGGTTGATTATGTTCTAAATCCATCTGTGAATTTCAATGTGGCGGTATCTACGGTTTTGTTATTAATTATAGCAGGAACGCTAGCGGGATTTTTTCCAGCTTGGAAAGCAGTTAAAGTGCAAGTCATTGAAGCCTTAAGAGACGAATAGATAATCTAAAAAGCAATGTTTAGTAAAGATCGTTGGAAAGAAATTTTGGAAGTACTCTCAAGCAATATGCTAAGAACAATAGCTACCGCTTTTGGGGTTGGATGGGGTATCTTTATCTTGATCATCTTATTGGCTGCTGGAAAAGGGCTGGAGAATGGTATACGACAGAATTTTAATGGCGTAGCGACCAACACAATGTTCATGTGGACACAGACTACTTCTAGAGCATACCAGGGTCTTCCCGAAGGTCGAAATTTTAATTTCAAGTTAGAAGATGTTGATCTACTTCGACGCAATGTACCTCAGTTACGTATTATATCGCCTAGAAATAGCCTACGCCAGTCTGAAGGCGACAATGTAATACGAGGTACTGAAAGTGGCCAATATCGAGTTTTTGGCGATTACCCAGAAATCATTCAACAAAATCCCATCTATACAGCACAAGGTCGTTTTTTCAATCATAATGATATTAAAGAGAAACGAAAAGTTGTTGTTATAGGCGATGGAATTCGTGAAGATTTATATGAAGATGATGAAGAGGTATTGGGTACTTATCTGAAAATTAGCGGCGTAAATTTCATGGTAGTGGGCACTTATAAAGAAAAGACAAGTAACGGAGGAGGAGAGAATAGTCAACGCGAGATTTTTATGCCTTTCACTACTTTTTCTCAAGCATTCAATAGATCAGATAATGTAGGTTGGATGGCACTTACGGCAAAAGATGGAAGTTCCATCAGTGAGTTGAGTACGACCATAGTGAATACGGTCAAACAAAGTCGAAAAGTACACCCTGATGATGAGCGTGCTATTGGTTTTTTTGATTTGTTTCAAGAATATAACAGAGTTGAAAGTCTGTTTGGCGCCCTAAGATTCATAGCTTATTTTGTTGGGGTTTTGGTTCTTCTCTCTGGTATTATAGGGGTAAGCAATATTATGCTTATCGTTATTAAAGAACGAACTAAAGAAATTGGTATTCGCAGAGCATTAGGTGAAAATCCATGGTCGATTAAACTTCAGATTTTAATGGAGTCTATTTTTCTCACAATTATATCAGGCATGGTTGGTATAATTTTCGGAGCGCTATCTATATATGGCATCAATATGGTTTTAGACTCTATTGGCCCTGTAGATATGTTTTTAAACCCAAGTGTTAGTTTAGGAGTGGTGTTAAGTGCCTTGATAATATTAGTTGTATCAGGTTTGCTGGCAGGTTTTATTCCGGCAACTAAAGCGATTAAGGTCAGACCTATAGAAGCATTACGAACAGAATAAAAGAACATCAATCATACTTTAAATAAACCAATCAAAAATGAAGAAATCAGTAACAAGAATTATTTTATTGCTTATCGTAGTATTGTTTGGAGGGGCGATGTATTATCTCTATCAAAAAAATTCAGAGGATCCAGTCACCTATGAAACCGATCAAGCTTCGACGCAAACCATTATAAAAAAAACGGTTGCAACTGGTAGTATTCTTCCTTTAGAAGAGGTTTTAATTAAGCCTAATATTTCAGGAGTCATCGAAGAAGTTTTTGTTGAGGGTGGTGATTATGTGAAGTCGGGAGATTTAATTTGTCGTATTAAAGTAGTGCCCAATCTAAATGCTTTGAATGATGCTAAAAATAATATTGATGAAGCTAAGATAGGTTTAGATGACCAGTTGAGAAATTTAGAACGTCAAAAAGGGCTTTTTTCAAAAGGAGTTATTTCAAAGGTTGATTTAGAAAGAGCACAGGTTACCTATGATCAAGCAAAGCAAACCTACGGGGCCGCAAATAAGCGATACGATATTGTAAAGACAGGTACTACTAGAGGATTTGGAAACGCTGCAAATACTCAAATTCGGGCAACAGTGAGCGGTATGATATTAGAAGTTCCTGTAGAAGTAGGAAATCAAGTTATTGAGAGTAATAATTTTAACGAAGGCACTACTATTGCCGCTATTGCAGATGTTGAAAAGATGATTTTTGAAGGAAAAGTTGATGAATCAGAAGTTGGTAAAATCAAAGAGGATCTTCCGCTAGAAATCACGGTTGGGGCAATTGAAAACAAAAAATTCGATGCCATTCTAGACTACATTGCTCCAAAAGGAAAGGAAGAAAACGGAGCAATACAATTTGAGATTAAAGGAACATTAAAAAAACAAGACTCCGTCTTCATTCGAGCAGGTCTGAGCGCAAATGCCTCTATCATTTTAGCCAAGGTAGATAGCGTACTTGCTATCAAAGAAGCTTTGGTTCAATTTGATGAAGACAGCAAGAATCCTTTTGTCGAAATTGCCACGGGCGATCAAAAATTTGAGCGAAGAGATATTGAATTAGGTATCAGTGATGGGATCTATGTAGAGATTAAATCTGGACTTGAGAAAGACGAAAAAATAAAGGTCTGGAATGCTCTAGAAGACCCTGAAGAAAAGTCTTGAAAGTATTAACAAACTTTTTTTAAAAATCTTGTAACATTTTAACAACTTTGAGGTCTTATTGCCAGATACCTTTTGGTGACGACCAAACACAACTAATACAGCCAGCATGATTAAAATTGAAAACCTTCATAAATCGTATAAAATGGGAAGCAATTCCCTTCATGTTTTAAAAGGTATAAACTTTTCAGTAGAAGAAGGAGAATTGGTCGCCATAATGGGTTCCTCAGGATCAGGTAAATCTACCTTATTAAATATTCTAGGAATGTTAGACGGTTTGGATGAGGGTTCATACATACTTGATGGAGTTCCGATTAAAGATCTTAATGAGACCAAGGCCGCTAACTATCGCAATAAATTTTTAGGATTTATTTTTCAGTCTTTTAACCTGATTAATTATAAGAATGCAATGGAAAATGTTGCATTGCCTCTATATTATCAAAAAGTTGGTCGTAAAGAACGTCAAGACAAAGCTTTAAAATATTTAGAACAAGTGGGCCTAAAGGATTGGGCCACACATTTGCCTAGTGAGCTCTCTGGGGGACAGAAACAACGGGTTGCTATTGCAAGAGCAATGGCTGCTGAACCCAAAGTATTGCTGGCAGATGAGCCAACAGGGGCTTTGGATAGTACTACTTCTTACGAGGTCATGGATCTTATCCAAAAAATTAATGATGAAGGAAACACCATTCTAGTGGTGACACACGAGCCTGATATTGCCGATATGTGCAAGCGTATTGTGCATTTAAAAGATGGCGTAATTGTAGAAGATAAGAAGGTAAAACAAGTAAGAGCTTCACAGTATGTTTGATAGAGACATTTGGCAAGAGATTTTTTATAGTATTAAGAATAACAAGTTGAGGACGTTCTTGACAGGTTTTTCTGTAGGCTGGGGTATCTTCATTTTGGTAATGCTTTTAGCTTCTGTAAATGGAATGACGAATGGTTTCTACAGTCAATTTAATGATGACGCGACAAACTCAATTTTTATTCGACCCGGCACAACCTCAAAAGCCTACGCTGGTTTTGAAAAAGATCGTCGTATACAGCTAAGAAACGATGATGTTGAATATATAAAGAAAAGCTTTCCTAAAGATTATGAACATATAAGTGCCCGAATGTTTAAAGGTACTTCTGCAAGATACAAAGCAGAAACAGGTTCTTATTCTGTGCAAGCGGTAGATCCTGATCATCAGATTATTGAAAAAACTATTGTTACAAATGGTAGATATATCAATACGAATGATAATATTTCTGCGGCGAAAGTAGCTGTTATTGGAAGAAAGGTCGCTGAAGATTTGTTTAAAGACGAAGACCCCATCGGTAAGTTTGTAGAATTTAATGACTTGCCGTTTAGAGTAATAGGTATTTTTACAGATGAAGGCGATGATAATGCAGAGCGCAGAATTTATGCTCCTGTTAGCACTTATCAAAAAATTTATGGAAATACTGACGAAATAGACGGTATTGCGCTAACCTATAATTCATCATATGACTTGACAAAATCTTTAGAATTTTCGGGTCGCTTGGAAACTATTTTAAAACGACGACATAGTATTGCCCCAGAAGATCAGTCCGGAATACGTATTTGGAATTACGCGGAAGCATTTTCTGACATCAGCAGTTTTACAACCGTTCTAAGAGTCATTGGAATTTTTGTTGGAATTCTTATTTTGATAGCAGGTATCGTAGGTATCGGAAACATTATGGTTTTCATAATTAAAGAACGTACCAAAGAGATCGGAATACGAAAAGCGCTGGGTGCAGTTCCTGGGCAAATCATAAAGTTGGTCTTGCTTGAATCTGTATTTATTACCGCATTATCAGGATTTATAGGATTGTTAATAGCAACCGGAATTCTAGCTTTGGTGGGTCCATCGATCCAATCTCCAGCATTTACAAACCCTTCAGTTAGTCCTTCTATCGTGATCACTGCAACCGTTATTTTGGTTTTTTCAGGGATGCTTGCCGGACTCATACCCGCTATGAAGGCGGCAAATATTAAACCGATTGTTGCACTAAGAGACGATAAATAATATGTGGTTATTCGATAGAGATTTGTGGCGTGAAGTATTTAATACCCTGAGTAAAAATTTGTTCAGGACTTTCTTGACAATGTTAGGAGTCATATTTGCAATGATTATACTCATGTTGCTTCTAGTGTCTGCGAATGGCATGAGCAATGGATTTAATAAGATATTTGCGGGTACTGCTTCCAATAGTTTATTCGTTTGGGGCCAAAGTACCTCAGAACCCTACAAAGGATTCGAAAGAGGACGCCGAATTAACTTTAGGTTAGAAGATGCTTCGATTTTAAAAGAACAAATACCTGAGATTGAGGTATTAGCACCAAGAATTGAATTGGGTAGTCACAGAGCTGTGGTTAATGTTTATCGCAAGGGTAGAACTAGCGGGTCCTCCGTATACGGAGATTATCCTGAAATTGATGATATCACAAAGAAAAAATTGGTTGAAGGACGTTTTTTAAATCAATTGGATATTGAAGATTCGAAAAAAGTATGCGTGATTGGTGAAGAAACTTTCAAGTTGTTATTTGATAAGAATGAAAAAGCCATAGGTCAAGAAATTCGAATTAACGGAGTTTTCTTTCAAGTGGTAGGCATGTATAAACCAAATAACAACATCAACATTGACGGAGAGAATGCAGTTTTTATTCCGTTTAGTACGTTTCAGAAGGCTTTCGGTTCAGGCGATAGAATGGGTTGGATGGCAATTTCAGTAGAGGCGAACACACCAGTGCCAATGGTGGAGAAGGAGATTAAAAAATTGCTTAAAAATAAGTATGACGTGAGTCCAGCAGATGAGCGTGCCATAGGCAGTTTTGATATGTCTGAGATCTTCAATAATATTTCAGCGTTTACAACGGTATTGAAAGGTTTTTCTTTTTTCATCGGTATTTTCACTTTGTTAGCGGGTGTAATAGCAATTAGTAACATTCTTTTAATTACAGTAAAAGAACGCACCAAAGAAATCGGAGTGCGCAGAGCACTAGGTGCGACCCCCAAAGTAGTAAAACGTCAAATAGTAATAGAGGCGATAGTATTAACGGCTTTTGCAGGTCTTATTGGTTTTGCAATTTCAGTAGGAATTCTATCCTTATTAGACGCTCAGTGGGGTTCAGGAGATGATTTTCCGTTTAAGAATCCAATGGTAAGTATCGTTCAATTTGGCTTTTCATTCATTTTAATGGTAGGACTTAGTGTTTTAATAGGATTAATTCCTGCCAACAGAGCAGTCAAAATAAGACCCATAGAAGCATTAAGAGAAGAATAATAAAATCACATCAAATAACAATCAAACTAATAAATCAATGAACAAATATGTGAAATACGCACTTATAGCTTTAGTAGTTGTAGGTATTTTAGGAGCAGTAGTAGTTTTTCTAAAGAAGAATAGCACTCCTGAGAAGTTATACGAGACAGAAACTATCGAGAGAAAAGATATTGTAAATCAAGTTATTGTTACAGGAAAAGTTATTCCCGAAGACGAAATTGAAATCAAACCTCAAATTTCTGGGATTATTGAAAAAGTTTACCTTGAGGAAGGTGTTCAAGTTAAAGCTGGCGATATGATTGCAAAAATCAAAATTGTACCAAATGAGCAGTCTTTAAATCAGGCCAAAGGTAGAGTAAGAAATGCTGAAATCGCCTTGAACAATACTAAAATTGAGTATAACCGAAATAAAACCTTGTTTGACAAAGGTGTAATTGCTAGTCAAGATTTCAATGCTCTTCAATTGCAGTTTGATCAAGCGCAACAAGAACTTCAAAATGCACAAGCAGATTATCAAATTATACGTAAGGGTTCTGCGGGCGGCTCGTCCATCGCAAACACTAATATTAGAGCGACAGTAGCAGGTACAATATTAGAAATACCTGTTGAGGAAGGTGATCAGGTAATTCAGAGTAACAATTTTAATGATGGTACTACAATTGCCACTATTGCCGATATGACAAAAATGATTTTTGAAGGAGAAGTAGATGAAGCTGAAGTTGGGAAACTTAAGTTAGGAATGCCTTTGGCCATTAGCCTTGGAGCCTTGGAGAAATCTGAATTTGAAGCAAAGTTAAAATTCATAGCTCCTAAGGGGGTAGAAGAAGAAGGAGCTGTTCAGTTTAGAATTGAAGGAGATTTAGTGGTAAGTGATAGCGCATACGTACGTGCAGGTTATAGTGCGAATGCTTCTATTATATTAGAAGAAAAAAAGGATGTCTTGGCTATTAAAGAAGCCTTGCTGCAATTTGATAAGGAAACTCAAAAGCCTTTTGTAGAAATCGAAACGGGTGATAATGAGTTTGAACGAAAAGAATTAGTTCTTGGCGTAAGTGATGGTATCGATGTAGAGATTGTTTCTGGGCTAGACGAGAATGCTAAAGTTAAAATCTGGAATGAGTTAGCAGAGAAAAGTGATGACAACAACTAATCTTTTTTAAAACATCAATCAAAATCAATAAAACAACTTCACATGAAATTTAAATTAACAATACTCTTGCTGATTTTAGCAATAGGGATAGCTTCCGCACAACAGAAGAAATGGACACTTGAAGAGTGTATTATTCATGCAGAGGAGAACAATATTTCGATAGCACAATTTGAGCTAGACTTAGAGAATGCAAAAATTGATCGTTCTGATGCAATTGGTAATTTTTTGCCAGATGCAAATGCTTCAATTAGTGCCTCTGGTAATACTGGTCTTTCTTTTGATCCGACCACTCAAGAGCCAGTAACCACCACTATTTATACCGGTAATGGAGGTGTAACTTCAACGGTAAATATATTCAATGGTATGCGAAACATTAATCGACTTAGAAGGGCCGAAATGAATGCTTTAGCGAATCAGTATCGCTTAGATGATTTGAAAGATGATATTCGTTTAAATGTTGCAAATGCCTATTTAAGGATTATATCAAACAAAGAGACCTTAGTCACACAAAAAGCCCAATTTGCAGTAACGGAGCAGGATTTAAAGCGAACAGCTGAACTTGTTGAAGCTGGTGTTTTACCCAAAGGTGATTTACTTGAAATTGAAGCTACCGCAGCCGGTCAAGAGCAGCAGATTGTAAATACAGAAAACTTAGTGCTGATCTCCAGAATTAATCTAGCGCAATTGCTTCAAATTACCGATTACGAAAATTTTGATATTGCTGAGGTAGATTTAGAAGTACCACCTTCAGAAGTTGCGAATAAGACACCAAAGGAAATTTTTGCTACCGCCTTGACTTTTAGAAACGATATTAAATTGTCAGAAAGCAATGTGGAGCTTGCCGAACAAGATTTGAAAATTTCAAAAGGTGCTTTGCTACCAACCTTAGGTGCATTTTTTAACTATAATACCAGGTATTCAGATCAAGAGCGATTCAACAATATTACGGGCATGCTAGAGAGAGAAAGTTTTACAGATCAGCTTTGGTTGAATGATGGTATTTCTTATGGCGCACGATTGGATATCCCTATTTTTAATCGATTTGTAAATAAGAACAATATCAAGCGGAATCAGATTAACGTCATGCGTGCAGAATTACAATTAGAGCAAGATAAGTTACTTTTAGAAACTGATATCAATCAAGCCTATGTAGATGTAAGCAGTTTTGCGAAGGCGTATCAGGCAGCTCAGAAAACCTTAGAAGCTAGACGACTAGCATATGATTATTCAAAAGAGCGATACGAAGTTGGATTGATGAATGCTTTTGAGTTCAGTCAGACACAGGCAAGGGTGGATAATGCAGAAGCTGATGTCATTCGCACAAAGTATAACTATATATTTCAGCTGAAAGTGTTAGAGTTCTATTTCGGACTCCCCATAAAGCTAAACTAGAAAAACTAGCTCAAGTTTTAAACCTGCAAGAATATTTTTGTTCTTGCAGGTTTTTTTTATGAATTCTTGTGCGTGTCAATCTTCACTTTATCTTTGCTCAATGGCATATATCTTAAATATAGAAACTGCTACTACCAATTGCTCTGTAAGTATTGCTAAAGACGGTGAGGTTATTGCTTTAAAAGAGCACAACACGCCAAATTATTCGCATTCGGAACAATTGCATGTTTTTATTGAAGAAGTAGTCGTCGAAGCCAGTATTACCTTGAACGATCTAAAAGCGATAGCAATCAGTAAAGGCCCTGGTTCGTATACTGGGC
>CALHCJ010000278.1 GCA_937936275.1 uncultured Flavobacteriaceae bacterium | reverse complement strand
AAGCCTTTGTGTCACTAATAAAACGAACTAAATAAAATGGACATACAACTCGAAAAGAAAAAAGGATTAAGACCAAAACACTACGGTTACATAGCGATTGGAATACTATTACTATTCGTAGGATACCAATTGTTATTTGCGAGTTCGGTTTCTACGTTTAGAACAGAAAAAGATAAATTGTCTATCGCTGATATATCTCAAGGTAAGTTTGATGACTACATCACCATTAATGGAAATGTAGCGCCAATAGCTACCATTTATATGGACGCTTACGAAGGAGGTCGCGTAGAGGAAAAATTAATTGAAGAGGGCGCTATGGTGAAAAAGGGTGATATCATTCTGAAGTTAGATAATATAAACTTGTATGAGCAAATTTTACAAAGTGAAAGTGGTTTAGCATTAAAGCAAAATGACTTACGTTCTACGAAGTTAACCTTTGATTCGCGTCAGGTCGAGGGTAGAAGATCGCTAGCGACGGCAAGCACTGAATTGCAACGTTTAAAAAGAAATTTTGAACAAAATCAAGCTTTGTTTGATGACGAATTGATTTCAAGAGAAGTCTATCAATTATCCAAAGAAAACTACGAGTTATCCCAAAAACAATATGAAATTGTTAAACAGCAGACGGAGAATGATGACCAAGTAAGAGAAACTTCTTTGCCAGTGCTAGAAGGAGATTTAAATCGCATGCAAAAAACATTGGGCATGGTGTATCAACGTTTAGATCATCTAAACGTTAGAGCTCCTGCTGATGGTCAATTAGGATTTCTTGATGCGGAAATTGGACAAAACATTACACAGGGGCAAAGAATAGGTCAAGTCAATGTATTGACAGATTACAAAATTGAGGCAAGTATCGATGAGCATTACATTGATCGCGTACAGCGCGAATTGGTTGCAACTATTGAGCGAAATGGAACAGAATTCCCATTGCGTTTGAGAAAAGTATATCCTGAAGTTCGAAACGGAAAATTTAAAGTTGACCTTGTATTTACAGCTGACAAACCAGAGACGATACGCACAGGTCAAAGTTATAATATCAAATTGCAATTGGGTGAATCAAGTGACGCTTTACTATTGCCTAAAGGGAGTTTCTTTCAAAGCACAGGAGGCCAATGGATTTTTGTAGTAGGTCCAGATGGTGGTGAAGCAATTCGTCGCAATATTCGAATTGGTAAGCAGAATTCTCGTTACTATGAAGTTCTAGAAGGCTTACAAGCTGGTGAAAAAGTAATAACGAGTAACTATGATACTTTTGGAGAGGCAGAACGAATAGTATTAAAATAACTGCTATAAACTGTCACTAAAATGAAAAATCGTAGTCTTTAATTACAACAAATTAAATCAATCAAAAAATGATACAAATTCAAAATTTAAAAAAGAGTTTTAGAACTGAGGAGGTTGAAACCTTGGCTTTGAACAATGTAAATTTCAAAGTAGAAGATGGAGAATTTGCCGCAATTATGGGGCCTTCTGGTTGCGGTAAATCTACCCTTTTGAATATTATCGGAATGTTAGATAATCCTACCGAAGGTAGCTATCAGTTTGCTGGTAACGAAGTTGGCGGACTCAAAGAGCGTCAACGTACCGAACTGCGGAAAGGAAATTTAGGTTTCGTTTTTCAGAGCTTTAATCTTATAGATGAGTTAACCGTTTTTGAAAATGTTGAACTTCCATTAATCTATCTGAAAATGGGAAAAAGTGAACGCCGAGAAAAGGTTATGAAGGTATTAGAGCGAATGAAGATTGCTCATCGTGAAAAGCATTTTCCGCATCAATTGTCTGGTGGGCAGCAACAACGTGTTGCAATAGCCAGAGCGGTTGTTACAAATCCTAAATTAATTCTTGCTGATGAGCCAACTGGTAATTTGGATTCTAAAAACGGAATAGAAGTTATGAACCTATTGACCGAATTGAATCAAGAGGGCACTACGATAGTGATGGTAACACACTCCGATCGTGATTCGCATTATGCGCATAGAGTAATAAACTTATTTGATGGTCAAGTGGTAACAGAAAGTCAAAATAGAGCTATGGGGGCCACGATATAACCCGTAGTTTATTCATCAATTCTAACTGGATCAGTCTCAGTTGCATCAATCAAAAAACGAACAATCATGTTTACAAACTATCTAAAAATCGCCTTGCGAAATCTCTGGAAAAATAAGGGATACAGCGCGCTAAATATTCTTGGTTTGGCTATTGGTATTACCTGTGCTTGTTTCATACTACTTTGGGTTGAGGACGAGATAAATTTTGATAGTGTTTTTCCAAAACAGGATCTGCTCTATTACGTGCCTACCAACCAAACTTTTGAAGGGGAAGTATATACTTATAATGTTACCCCTGGACCCCTCGCCAAAGATTTAAAAGAAGAAGTGCCTGGCATTGCAAAATCTGCCGCAACATTTGGGGATGAGATGTTGCTCACAAACGGGGAAACAGGAATTAATAGATTTGGAAGGTATGTGCAACCTGATTTTCTAGAAATCTTTAGTTTAAATTTTTTGGAGGGAGAATTAAACACAGCCCTTTCTAGACCGGACGGAATTGTGTTGACACAGAAAACCGCAATAGCGCTTTTTGGTACTGATAAAAACGTCTTGAATAAACCACTACAATTGAATAGTGAGTTTTCCTTTACTGTAACAGGTGTAGTACAAGATTTGCCAAGTACAATTACCTATAAATTTGATTGGCTTATACCCTTTCAGCGTTTCCAATTGGGACAAGAAAATATGGCTTGGGCTGAACAATATGGTGGAAATTTTGCTGATACTTTCGTAGAACTTGCTCCAAATACCGACTTTAAAACAGTAGATAGTAAGGTCAGGAAAATGATAGCTTCCAAAATAGAATATGCTACGGAAGTTCCAAATGAGGCGTTTTTACATTCCATCAAGGATTGGCATCTACGTTCCCAGTTTAAAGAAGGCAAAATTGTTGGAGGCAAGGTTACTTTGGTAAGGTCGCTGGCCTTCATCGCTTTGATTATTCTTGTGATTGCCTGTATCAATTTCATGAACCTATCTACGGCGAGAAGTGGTAAGCGGGCTAATGAAGTTGGTGTACGAAAAGTATTAGGATCTAGTAAAAAAAGATTGGTAGGTCAGTTTTTAGCGGAGTCTATGATTTTATCAACTATGTCGGCGATATTAAGTGTTGTTCTTGTAGTGCTATTGCTCCCGTACTTCAATACTCTAGTAGAAAAGCGAATAGCGCTTAGATGGGTTGACCCTACTCATGTTCTTTTTCTTTTGGGCATCACGTTGATTTCCGGTCTTTTGGCAGGCTGGTATCCCGCCCTGTACTTATCTTCTTTTAGACCTGCGGAGGTGCTTAAAGGTAACGGCAAAAATCTAGGAAACACATCAATAATTCGTAAAGGTTTGGTGGTTGC
Source organism: uncultured Flavobacteriaceae bacterium (assembly GCA_937936275.1). GTDB lineage: Bacteria > Bacteroidota > Bacteroidia > Flavobacteriales > Flavobacteriaceae > Maribacter_C. The sequence continues at coordinate 16,301 of CALHCJ010000278.1, read as the reverse complement.
TCAATTTGCGGTTTCCATTATGTTCATCATTTGCAGTACAATTATCTATCAACAGATACAACATGTAAGCACTCGGGATGTTGGTTATAGCAAAGGAACATTATTAAATCTACCCGTAAGCGGTAAGATGATTGAGAAATTTCAACCTATTAAAGAGGAAATGATAGCATCAGGTCTAATACATAATGTAGCGCTGACCAATGCAAACATGCTCACAGGGGGTTTTAATGGGCAAGGATATCGATGGCAAGGTGGACAGAATACCGAGAATGTATTGGTAAGATATAGGTTTGTGAGTCCAAACTTTTTTAACACCGTAGGATTAAATTTACTTGAAGGTCGTAGCTTCAACAAGAATGCTATGATAGATAGTACCAATGTTATAATAACCCAATCCTTTGCTAAATTGATGGGAGAAGATAGTGCTATTGGAAAAACCATTACGGACGAGGATATCGACTATAATGTAATAGGTGTCGTAAATGATTATGTCTATGGGGACGTATACCGTAATAACAATACAGGACCAGTTATTTTTTATAGTTACTCGGATAATGCGAACACCATGTATGTGAATCTAAAGGCAAATGTGTCATTGACTGATGCCTTGGCCGTGGTACAAAATGTACTTAAAAAATACAATCCTACATTCCCATTTGAATATCGATTTGAAAATGAACTGTTTAATTCAAAATTTAAGAATGAAGCGTTTGTAGGTGAAATGGCTAAAATTTTCGCGATGCTGGCCATTATCATATCATGTTTGGGCCTATTTGGTTTGGCAGCATATACCGCAGAACAACGAAAAAAGGAAATCGGGGTGCGCAAGGTGTTGGGATCAAGCGTTTCGGATATCGTTCAGTTGCTATCGAAAGATTTCATGGCTTTGGTGGTCATCGCACTGCTGATTGCAGTTCCGGTAGCATGGTGGTTCATGAATTCATGGTTAGAAAGCTTTGCTTATAAGATTGCCATCAACCCTTGGGTTTTTGTAGCAGCTGGTATAGTGGCTATAGTCATTGCATTATGCACCGTAAGCTTTCAGGCCATAAAAGCTGCCATAGCCAACCCCGTAAAAAGTTTACGTACAGAATGAAATAAATTTTTCTATCATCAATCAAAATCGAGAACTATGTTGAAGAACTATCTAAAAATTGCTTGGCGAAATATTTTAAAGAACAAAAGTATATTCTCTATTAACATAGTTGGTCTAGCATTGGGTATAGCCTCGTGTTTGATAATTATGCTTTTCGTAGTGGATGAACTGAGCTATGATCGCTATAATGAGAAGGCTGATGAGATTGTAAATGTTGTTTTTAGAGCAAAGATCAATGGTGAAGAAATAAAAGAGGCAGCCGTGATGGCCCCTGTTGGGAAAACCCTGAAACAAGAATTTCCAGAAATACTTGATGCTACCCGTGTTCGGAATATTGGAACACCTAAGATTACAATAGATAATCAATCGTACCGCGAAGATAGATTTGCTTTTGTAGACCCTAATTTTTTTAATGTTTTCACCCTTCCTATTATCGAAGGCGATGATGGCAACCCGTTGGATGAGCCCAATACCGCTCTAATTACGAGAACGAGAGCAGAAAAATTCTTTGGTGCAGTTAATCCTATTGGAAAATTATTTTATCTAGAGGGTGAAGAACAACCGTTTCGAGTGACTGGTATCGTTGAGGAAGTTCCTTTAAACTCACATTTTCATTTCGATATTTTCGCTTCTATGCACTCTTTTGAAGGATCTAGAAGTGAATCTTGGTTCGGAGGAAGTTTTTTCACCTATCTCCTTTTAAAGAAAGGATCTAATTATAAAAACTTAGAAGAAAAGTTACCCTATATCTTAGAAAAATACATGGGATCAAAGATGCAGGAAGAAATGGGGGTTTCTTTTGAAGAATTCACTAAAGAAAATCAACTAGGCTTACGACTCCTTCCTCTGACTGATATTCATCTATACTCAGATAATTCAGCATATAGCCAGATGGAACAGGGTGGTGATATAAAGTATGTCTATATTTTTAGTGCTATCGCTCTTTTTATGCTGTTGATCGCGTGTATTAATTTTATGAATTTATCAACGGCTACAGCAGCGAAAAGAGCCAAAGAAGTAGGTATTCGTAAAGTCTTAGGGTCTAATAAGAATCAGTTGTTATATCAATTTTTATCAGAATCTTTTCTTGCCACACTAATAGCCATGATGCTGGCGACCGCTCTTGTTTTCTTATCGCTGCCATTTTACAATGAACTGTCAGGAAAAGAATTACAACTTGATTTTCTATGGCAGCCAACTGTTATAATATTAATGATAATTCTAACCTTTCTGATAAGTGTTTTGGCTGGGGGATATCCTGCCTTCTTTTTGTCATCTTTTAAGCCTGATGCAGCTTTAAAGAATAAGTTTTTGGGAGGAAATAATAATAAGGGTGTCCGTAGTGGTCTGGTGATTTTTCAATTTGTAGTTTCTGCAGCGTTGATCTTGGCAACTTTGGTAGTTAACGAACAAATGAAGTACATACAAAATAAAGATATTGGTTACGATAGAGATCAACTTTTGGTGTTGAGGGAGGCATATTTATTAGGAAACAATAGAGACGTATTTAAAAATGAATTACTTAAGAATCCTAAGGTAGCGTCAATTACCAATTCAGCTTCGATACCTGCTGGCACGACAGATAATTATATGTCGCAAGTATATATTGATGGCGAATTTAGTAGACGAATGCCAGTGTACAACATTGATGAAAATTACATATCAACCATGGGTATGAAATTGATCGCAGGCCGAAATTTTTCTAAAGAATTCGCATCTGATTCTACGAATGTAATCATCAATGAGACGGCAGCGAGAATTTTAGGTTTTGCCAATGAAGCATTAGGAAAAACGGTAACTGATGGTGGTGGTAATCATACAATTGTAGGGGTAGTTAAAGACTTTCATTTCAAATCTTTACACCAAACCATTGACCCATTATTTATGTTTTACAGACCATATGGTGGCCTGATCGTCAAAGCTAAATCAGCTGATATGTCCGGCCTCATCGCTGACGCAAATACATTATGGAACAGTTTCAAAACAAATGAAGCTTTTGGATATACTTTGTTAGATGAATCATATCGACAGACCTATGTTTCCGAAAAGAAGATGGGAACACTCCTTAACATTTTTGCACTGCTAACTATTTTGGTCGCCTGTTTGGGTCTTTTCGGATTGGTGACTTTTACCGCCGAACAACGGTTCAAAGAAATCGGTATCCGAAAGGTCTTAGGCTCTAGTGTTTCCGAAATTGTTGCTATGCTTTCTAAAGACTTTTTAAAGCTGGTATTCATCTCCTTCTTTATTGCTTTTCCTTTGGGATATTATCTTATGAACAAATGGCTACAAGGTTTTGCCTATCGAATTGAAATACAATGGTGGCTGTTCGCTTTAGCGGCTTTGGTCACCCTAATTATTGCTTTTGGCACTATCGGATGGAAAAGCTTTAGAGCTGCTACAATGAACCCTGTTAAGGCTTTAAAAGACGAATGATCAACAACTTATGTAGAACTTGTTTCAGTATCAATCAATCAAAATCAATCATCATGTTTAAAAATCATATTAAAATCGCTTGGAGAAGCCTTAAAAAGCAACCATTTTTTACATTTCTCAATACGTCTGGACTGGCTATAGGGATGGCAGGAGCTTTATTAATTGCACTATACACATACGATGAACTTAGCCATGATAAAATGTTTACCGATGCGGAACGCATCCATCGAATCAATGCAGATATAAAATTCGGGGGTGATGAGAATATCTCTGGCGAAACGGCTGCTCCAATGGCCGCTGCATTGAAGAGTGATTTTTCTCAAATTGAGATGGTCACCAGAATTAGGAATATGGGTGGTATTCTCTTAAGAAAAAGTAATTCAAATAATAATACTAAAGAACTGAATACCGCATTTGCCGATGCTAGTTTTTTCAAAATGTTTGGACTAAGTCTATTGGTCGGAGACGAAGAAACAGCCCTAGAATTCCCCAATACGGTTGTGCTTACACGAACGGCTGCTGAAAAGCACTTTGGTATAGACAATGCCGTGGGGCAGGAGCTTTTACTTGATAACGAGGATACTTACACGGTAACCGGCGTGTTGGAAGATTTACCAAAAAATTCTTTGCTAAGAGATCATACAGTCTTTATGGCAATGTCTGGTTACGGAGATGCCCAAGAAACAGAATGGGGCAGTCATAACTATTTTACGTTCATCAAATTGATTCCCAGTGCGAATGTTATTGATATTCAGCCCCAGTTACAAGCGATGGTGGGTAAATATTTAATTCCTTGGGTTCAAAATATTTATCCGGGCATTACAGAAGAAGAGTTTAGGGCTTCAGGCAATTATGTGAACTATTATTCTATGCCGCTGACCGATATTCACTTGCACTCAAACGCCAATTTTGAGCTCAGCGCAAATGGTTCAATGCAGAACATTTATATTCTCTTATTTATTGGAGTATTCTTGATTTTATTGGCAAGTGTCAACTTTATGAACCTATCTACCGCACATTCGTTGAAGCGAGCCAAAGAGGTAGGTATTCGTAAAACATTGGGATCTGATAAATCGGGTTTGATAAAACAGTTTTTAACCGAGTCGGGACTAATCTCCTTTATTTCACTCGTTCTAGCAATTTTTACGACTTTTTTAGCGATTCCATTGTTCAACGAACTGGCAGGCACTGAAATTACACTTCCGTTTGCGAGTCCTACTTTCTGGATTATCCTTTTAGGGGCAACAGTGATTTTGAGTCTATTGGCAGGTTGGTATCCAGCATTTTTTATGTCAAGATTTATGCCTGTCAAGGTATTGAAAGGTTTAGGAAAAAGTAGTGTTGGAGGTGGAAATATCAGGAATTTATTGGTCATCTTCCAATTTGCTATTTCGGTTTTTTTGATTCTTGCAACTATTGTTGTTTTTCAGCAAATAAACTTCATTCAGAACAAAGAACTAGGCTTTTCGAAAGAACAGATATTGATAGTAAATGATGTATACGGTGCAGGGGACAAGGCGGATGCCTTTAAGAAAGAAGTAGAAAATCTGGCACAAGTAAAAAAGGCGACCTTATCGAGTTTTTTACCTACGCCTTCTTCAAGATCAGATTATACTTTTTTTAAAGAAGGATCCACCGAACAAGAAAATGCCGTTAATATGCAGAGGTGGCTAGTTGATTACGATTATGTTTCCGCTTTAGATTTAAGGCTTATCGCTGGCCGTTATTTTAATCCAAAACGGGTTACAGATTCGACGGCAATTATTATCAATGAAACAGCTACAGCACTACTAGGCCTTGAGCCTGAGGAGGCATTAGGCATTCGACTTTCCAGTGATTTAGGTGATGAAGATGGTACCTATCATACGGTTATTGGGGTCGTCGAAAATTTCCATTTTAAATCTTTAAGGGAAGAAATTGGTGCCCTAAGTCTAAGAATAGGACGCTCAACAGGCAACTTGGCGATTAAGATAGCAACGACAGATTTGTCAAAATCAGTAGCGGAAATTGAGGGAGTATGGTCCAAATTGGTGCCTTCGCAACCCTTTGCATATAGCTTTATGGAGGATTCCTTCAACGACACCTATCAGGCAGAACAACGTCTTAGCCAGATCTTTATGGTTTTTACTGTTCTATCTATTTTTATAGCATGTCTTGGTCTGTTCGGTTTAGCGGCTTTTAATGCTGAAAAGCGAAAAAAGGAAATAGGTGTACGAAAGGTTTTGGGTGCTAGCGTAACCCAAATTACATATAGGCTTACAACTGATTTTCTAAAGCTGGTTGGAATCGCCATCTTCATATCGCTTCCTTTGGGCTGGTTGGCCATGAATAAATGGCTTGAAGATTTTTCATATCGAATTCAAATAGACTGGTGGATTTTAGCATTAGCGGGGTTGTCAGCGGTGGGAATCGCCATTGTTACGGTTAGCTATCAAAGTATCAAGGCGGCCGTTGTAAACCCTGTGAAAAGTTTGCGTACAGAGTAAGCCTTTTACAAGTTTTATATTTATTTATAAAGGAAGGAAATAACATAAAAACATCAATCGAATCATGTTAAAAAACTATCTTAAAATCGCTTGGCGTAGTCTTCTAAAAAACAAAACATTTACCGTTATAAATATTATAGGTTTGGCTGTTGCTTTTGGTGTGGCCATTTTATTGTCAATGGCGGGGTTTTTTGATCTGTCTTACGATAAATTTCATGAGAATTCCAAAGATATTTATAAGGTGTACTCTATATGGCAGAATCCTAAAGGTCCTCAAGTGAGTGTCAGTCATTCCGCACCACTTATGCCGACTTTAATTGATGAGGTGCCTGGCATAAATATGGCAACGCGTCATTTGCAGCAACAAGCGGTAATCACTTATGGAGAAAAAGAAATTAATATGGACGCTATTTGGGTTGATTCTGATTTCTTCAACATGTTCACTTTTCCAGCACTTAAGGGAAAAATGAGTAGTCCTTTGGAAAGCCAATCGGATATAGTTATCACCGAAGAAACGTCAAAACTGTTGTTTGGAGATGAAGACCCCATCGGTAAAACGGTGCAAATTTTAATTAATGGAGAAGACCAACCTTTTACGGTAGCGACAGTTGTTGAAAATAATCCATCACAAAGCACGCTGGAATTTGAAGTTGCGGTTCGGTTTGAGAAAGAAGCAGATTATTTAGAAAATAAAAACGAATGGGGCGCTAGATATCATGACATATATGTGCAATTGGCTGAAAATGTCAACCCGAACCAGTTTGATACCACAACACGTTCATTGGTCAACACTAATTTTCAGGAACGAATTGAGAATGCGAAACGAGATGGTGCACAACCTGATGCGGATGGCCTTTTTTATAAGCTTGAACTTTTGCCACTATTAGATGAAAATTTTACAACATTCCGAAATGGTTATGTCGAGATAAGCCGTAGCAATACTTATTTGGTCTTGGGCATTGCGTTTTTAATTCTTTTTATTGCTTTTGTCAACTTTATTAATATGAGTATTGCAAGAAGCGGACAACGCTTAAAAGAAATTGGTATGCGAAAAACATTGGGGGCAAAACGCAAACAGCTTTTTTTTCAGTTTTGGACCGAGAGCTTGCTTATTTTCTTTTTTTCTGTGATTCTCGGACTAATCATCAGTGTACTATTGATTGATAAATTTAAAACTATTTTTAGAACAGATGTTTCCTTTGGATTGATTTTATCTCCGATGACGATACTATTTTTCGTGATTACTATTCTGATAATAACTCTAATCGTTGGGGGTTACCCTGCCTTGCTTTTGAGTAAAATCGGTACTATTCAATCCTTAAAAGGAAAATTAGATGTATCTGGTAAGAATAAAGTGAGGGACGCTTTAATGATTCTTCAATTTGGCATCGCTATTCTAATGATAACGGGTACATTAGTATTGCATAGTCAATTAGATTTTATGCGCAACAAAGACCTTGGTTTTAATAAAGAACAGGTACTTTCTTTTCCATTGGAAGGGAAAAAGAATAGCTATGAAGCCCTCGAACTATTGCGGAATGAATTGGCTGGCAATCCTGATATTTTAGAAATATCGGGTGCCGATAACAATTTAGGATTCGGAAAAGATGGTAGTGTATCCAGCAGCATGTTCGGCTTTGAATACAAGAATAGAGTAATCAATACGAACTATTTAACAGTCGATTATGATTATGTAGAGACCTTGGATCTGGAAATCGTGACAGGCCGAAACTTTAAAAGAGAACTTGCGAGCGATAAGTCAGGAGCAGTGATCAATGAAGCTATGGCTAAAGAATTTGGAGAAGAAGACCCACTAACTGCATATATTGCCTTTAGTGATTCATTGCGGTTTCCAGTAATCGGAGTAGTAAAGGATTACCATTTCGAGAAATTGGACAAGGCCATTGCGCCGATTACTATGATGATGAGTCGAGATTATGATTTATACTATGCTTATGTAAAAGTGGCCCCAGTGAACCTTGCGAAATCTTACGATGCTATTGAAAGTGCATGGGCTCGAATTTCACCAAATTCAAAATTCTTGGGTTCATTTTTGGATGAGAATATTGACCGCACTTTCAGAAAGGAGGAGCGAGTGACTACTATGATTACGAGTGGTTCTATACTAGCAATAACACTCAGTTGTATCGGTCTTTTTGCAATTTCACTGTTAATAGTTAATCAGCGAACGAAAGAGATAGGAGTTAGAAAAGTAATAGGTGCCAGTGTGACTAACATTACGTTTTTACTAACAAAAGATTTCTTGAAATTAGTAGGAGTATCCTTTTTGATTGCTTCGCCGATAGCTTGGTGGTTCATACATGAATGGCTACAAAACTATCCATTTAAAATAGATCTAAGTCCACTATTCTTCATTGGGGCAGGTTTAATAGCTGCCATCATAGCTATATGCACGGTTGCATTAAGAACAGTAAAAGCCGCAATGCAAAATCCCGTTAAAAGTTTACGTACAGAGTGAAACGTTTTGAAATTTTACGAGTCTTTATATAGTAAAGCTCCCACTTACAAATAACATCATCAATCGAAAATCAAATAATCATGTTCAAGAACTATTTAAAAATTGCCTGGAGAAACCTAAAAAAGAATAAAGGGTATACAGCTATTAATATTGGAGGCCTAGCACTAGGCATGGCCGTTACCCTTTTGATCGGCCTATGGGTTGTTGATGAGCTTTCGCATAATGACCATTTTGCGAACAAAGCGAAAATCGCGCAAGTCTACCAATCCCAAACATTTAATGGCCGCACGGGCACCGGTCCTGCAATTCCAAGGCCCTTGGAAAAAGCATTGCGCGATGGTTATGGCGACAATTTCAAACACCTTATTATGGCCTCTTGGACAAATGACTTGTATCTTAAGTACGAAGAAACCAATTTGTCCAGACCGGGGAATTACATGCAGCGCGAAGCTCCTGAACTATTAGAACTTCAAATTACAAAAGGAGAAAAGGATGGATTGAGAGAAGTGAATTCGATCATGCTTTCGGAGTCGACTGCAGAAGCTCTTTTTGGCAGTGAAGAACCTATTGGCAAGGTTGTCAAAGTCGGCAATCAATACGACTTGATGGTTACTAGTGTGTATAAAGATATTCCGGTAAATAATTCATTTGAAGACACAGAGTATATCATTCCTTGGGAACAATATCTGGCTTCAAGAGAATGGGCAAAAGAAGCTCAGGATAATTGGGGTAACAACTCTTTTCAAATGTTCGTCCTGCTTGAGGATAATGCAGATATGGAAAGGGTAAGCCAGACCATTCTAAACGTGAAAAAAGATTTGAATGAAGATACCGCAGAATTCAATCCGCAAATTTTCCTTTTTCCGATGGAAGAATGGTACCTCAGAAATAATTTTGAGGATGGCAAACAGGCCGGAGGAAGAATTAAATATGTGTGGCTCTTCGGAATTATTGGAGCATTTGTGCTATTACTTGCCTGTATAAATTTTATGAATTTAAGTACGGCTCGCTCTGAAAAACGTTCTAAAGAAGTAGGTATTCGAAAATCAATTGGCTCGCAAAGAAGGCAACTGATCAATCAGTTTTTAAGTGAATCGTTTTTGGTGGTGCTATTTGCCTTTTTCATTGCACTTATTATTGTCTTAGTATCGCTGAACGGATTTAACGAGCTTTCGAGAAAGGAAATCTCGTTTCCATGGGGTAGCCCTGTTTTCTGGGGTGTTTCGATGCTGTTTATTTTATTTACAGCATTGGTCGCGGGTAGCTATCCTGCCCTCTATCTTTCTTCGTTTAGACCTGTTGATGTCTTAAAGGGAACCTTTAAGGCGGGTAAATATGCCGGGCTACCACGAAAAATAATGGTAGTACTTCAGTTTACGGTTTCCGTGGCTTTTATTATTGGTACGGTTATCGTGATGCAACAGATTAACCACGCTAAAAATAGACCTGTTGGTTATGATAAAGAAGGCTTGATTCAAATACCGACCTTTAGTCAGGATTTCGAAGACAAGTACGACTTAATGCGCAGTGAATTCTTGAATTCTAATGCAATCGTCGAAATGTCATCGTCAAGTAGCCCTACAACACGCATCTGGTCAAATCGTGGTGGTTTTACTTGGGAGGGAAAACCAGACGGCTTTCAAGAAGATCTGGCTTGGACCGAAGTTTCCCCTGAATATGCAAAATCACTTAATCTAAAGATTGTCGAAGGGCGAGATTTTTCAAGGGATTTCGCGACCGATTCCTTAGGGGTGCTCATCAACGAAACGGCCAAGAAGTATTTGGGTATGGAAAACCCGGTAGGCAAGTTTTTAAAAGATGATGATGAGGAAGACCCTAATCCACCTTTGAAAATAATAGGAGTGGTTCAAGACATGATTACCCAATCGCCGTATGAACCAGTTAAGCAAGGTGTATACGTATACGACAGGTTCAATAATTCAAGTTACTATAATCTAAGATTGAACCCGAATCAAAGTGCCACCCAAAATATAGCTGTAGTGGAACGGATTTTTAAAGAACATTTTCCCGATGTTCCTTTTCAATATGATTTTATAGATGCGGAATATGGCGAAAAATTTGCCTCTGAAGAACGAATCGGAACCTTGTCAGGAATCTTTACCGCATTAGCAATCCTTATCAGCTGTCTGGGCTTATTTGGCCTTACGTCCTTTGTTGCCGAACAGCGTACCAAAGAAATCGGTGTGCGAAAAGTTTTAGGGGCATCTACATTCAACGTCTGGAATATGCTTTCCAAGGACTTCTTAAAACTGGTTATTATTTCTTGCTTTATAGCAATTCCTATTTCCTATTATGTCATGAATGGTTGGCTACAAGATTATCCATATCGCGTGATATTAGAATGGTGGATATTTGTATTGGCGGTAGTCGGTGCCTTGGCTATCACACTTCTCACTGTTAGTTTTCAGGCGATCAAGGCAGCCAATGCGAATCCTGTAAGTAGTTTGAGAACGGAATAGGATGCTGAAGTAATCCCAAATAAAACTGTAAAAATAGTATACAAAATATGTCAAAATATTTGACAATTAATTATTATTTAAAATCATATTTTCAAGTTAAGTATCTCATATTAAAATGATTATGAATATGGCATGAAATTCGACCCCTTGTTTCTGATGCGCATTACAAATATCGAGAGGAAACGGCTCAAAAAACGAAAATCATGTTAAGAAATCATATCAAATTAGCTTGGCGAAATTTAAAAACGAACCGATTATTTTCTGTTATTAACATTGTTGGTCTTTCCATGGGACTTGCGATCTCTATCTTGCTTTTTATGTTCATTAGTTATGAGCGGAGTTATGATTCAAGCTATGAAAATAATGAAGACATCTATAGAACTTTAGTATATACGAATGAATCTTATGACAACCAAATTCTGTGTACTTCTCCGGCGGCCTTAGCACCGGCAATGAAAGAAGACATTCCTGATGTAAAGTATGCAGCAAGAATGCTAAAACATGACTTCGGACAAACCGCTTTTATTAAAGTTGACGCAGTTAATTTTTTAGAAAAAGAACTGTATTGGTGTGATCCTGAATTGTTTTCCATATTTGATATCGACTTTTTAAAGGGAATACCAGAATCAGCCTTAAACAGACCTAATACGGTTACGCTTTCCCAGAGTACTGCCTTAAAGTATTTTGGTGATGCAGATCCGATTGGTAAAACGATTATTGTAGATAATGAAAAACAACTTGAAGTAACAGGAGTTTTTCAAGATTTCCCGCAAAACAGTACCCTTCATTGTAATGTAATTGCCTCGTTCAGCTCTTCTTGGGCGGCAAAAAATCCGAGTTGGGGTAACTCTAGCTTCGAGACCTATGTACAACTCAATAATAAGTCATCAATGGCTTCTGTTGAAGGGCAGATGCAAACGGTTTTAGATAAAAATGTAGATAAAGAAGGGCAATGGTTCACTTTGGCGCTACAACCTTTGAGCAAAGTTCATTTATACTCAGCAGATTATTCAAATACGTATACAAACCGTATAGGAGATATTAATGAAATCAAAAATCTATCGTTTTTAGCGTTGTTGATTTTAGTGATTGCTTGTGTAAATTACATGAATTTAATGACGGCTCGCTCTCAAAAACGTTCTAAAGATGTAGGTATAAATAAGACATTGGGTGCCTCATCAAAAAGCTTAATTCTTCGATTTTATGCCGAAACAGGTTTGATAACCTGTATCGCTTTAATTCTTGGAGTTGTAATTGCCTTCGCGGCAGTTCCTATTTTTAACCTAATTACAGAACAACAGTTAGATACTTCTTTACTTTTTAAAGTAGAACTGGTCATCGGGTTGTTAGTTTTTTGGATCATTACGACACTTCTAGCCGGTTCTTATCCAGCATTTTACCTCTCTCGTTCGTCTCCGAAAGCAATTTTAAATCCAGATTTTAAAGGTGGGGGAGGTATTATTAATATAAGAAAGGGCTTAGTGGTATTACAGTTTGCGGCCTCGATTATTCTTATCATAGGGGTACTGGTTATTTATCAACAAGTACAGTACATGCAAAATCAAAAATTAGGATATGAACCAGAGAATACGGTAGCTATTTCGATGATGGCCGTCAATGAGAAAACAAAAATTTCGTCTTTAACAGATGCATTTAAATCTTTAGGGAATGTGAGTGAAACAGCTATGGTGCAAGGTTTTCCTGGAGTAACAGTAAGTGGAAGAATGCTTTTTAAGAGTGATACCGACGAGAACGGTTTACAGATTAAGACAAATTACACCGATGCCGAGGCGATTGATTTATTAAGACTAAAGCTATTAGCGGGGAGTAACTTGCCTAAAACGAAACAAGAAGGTGATACATTAATAGATGTAATATTAAACAGAAAAGCGGTTGCGTATTTGGGCTATTCGCCTGAAGAGGCTATCGGTAAAAAAGCTTTGATAGGCGGTTTTCGCGGTAATGCTTTTATTAAAGGAGTGGTGAACGACTTTAATTTTGAATCATTACATCAACCCATTGGTGCTTACGCTTTTCACAATGGTCGAACAGAGCGAAAATCTTTTGCTCTAGTGCGGTTCAATAGTGCTGCTCTACCCACAGTAATGAATGCTTTAGAAAGAAAATTTAAAGAAATTATTCCTGATTCAGCATTTGAGTATGTTTTCTTAGATAAGAATATCGAACAACTTTACGCGCAGGAAAGAAAAACGGCAACTATGGGACTTGTTTTCTGTCTCTTAGCCATTTTCGTGGCTTGTCTAGGCCTTTTTGGGCTTGCTGCTTATATGGCAGAACAAAGAAAAAAAGAAATTGGGATGCGAAAAGTTCTAGGAGCCAGCGTGTTTAATATTACGCAAATGCTTTCTAAAGATTTTATGAAATTAGTGTTGATTGCAATGCTGATAAGCTTTCCAACTGCTTATTGGTTTATGAATAATTGGTTACAGGGTTTCGCTTATCGGATCAATGTAAATTGGTCAGTCTTTCTTATTGCTGGAATAACTGCAATACTGATTGCATTATTTACGGTTAGTTTTCAATCAATTAAAGCAGCTATCCAAAATCCAGTAAAAAGTTTACGTACAGAATAAAATATAGCGATGTTAAAAAATTATTTCAAAATTGCTTTTCGTGGTTTTCTTAGAAACCGCCTTTTTACCACTTTCAATTTAGTTAGTTTGGTTATCGGGCTCTTTGTCGCCTATATCGCAATAGGGTATATCGGTTTTGAATACAGTTACGATACCTTTCACGAGAATTCTGAAAGTACCTATCGATTAGCTCGAACTTATCGTACGCAAGACTATAGTATTATCGGGTTTGATAATTATCAAAATGATAGTACCACATCTGTTCAGGTAGCTTTGACCAATGAACTTAAGCGAGTTCCTGGTGTAGAGCGGGCGGCACAATTTATTACTTCAGAAAATCTGGAATTTGTAGAATGGAACGGTAATCGCGTACAAGAAAAAGGATTTCTTACTACCAATACACCGGCCGATTTTGTTTCAGCGTTCACATGGAAAACCAAGTTCGGAAGTCTTAATAATTTCAGCAACGGAGTCAACAAAATACTGTTGACAGAATCTTCAGCGAAGCGGCTTTTTGGAACTCACTTATCTGACGGAGATACACTTATTGGTCAAGCTGTTAAGATCGGAGAGGATACCTTTACTCTTGCAGCGGTCGTTGAAGACGTGCCTTTAAACTCTCATTTTGATTTTTCAATAGCGATTAACGCGCCAATAATTAATTATTGGGGCAGGCGTATTTATTTAGGGCTTAATGAGAATGCTATTCCAAGCGAAGTTGAAGCCCAAATCAATACTTCAATGGCCACGATAAGCCCGAAACTATTTGGCGATCCTTTGTATAAAAAACACTTTCTACAACCCATTGAAGACATTCATCTTAAATCAAATATTCTTTATGAAACTAAAGCCCCTGGTAACTATCAATATATTTTAATCCTTGGCTTTTTTGCGCTTTTCATTATAATCATTACCCTCTTTAATTACGCTAATTTCACCTTGGCGATTAAATCAAAGGAAGGAAAATCTATAGGAATTAAAAAAGCGATGGGTGCAAAAAAAGGAGGTATTGCTTTTCAGTTCATTGTAGAGGGGGTGATGTTATCACTTATTGCTCTGCCCATTTTGGCATTACTTATTCCCTTGTTAATTCCGGCTTTTAACACTTTGATGGGGGTTTCGATAAGTGCGAGCATCATGGCAAATACCCAAACCATGTTGGTGATACTTACTTTGGCCATTCTTCTTGGATTATTAGCAAGTTTGACACCAGCTATTTTTCTTGCGAAGCGCGATGCCTTGACCCTTTTCAAAGAGAATCTTCGTGCCAATCGATTTCAAAATTTCTCTATTCGAAAATATTTAATAGTCAGTCAGTTTGTCATCCTAATTTCAATTTCATCTATCTCTTATTTTGTCTTGAAACAGATAGATTTCGTTGAAAATAAAGATGTAGGCTTTCAAAAAGAAGGTATTCTTTATGCCTATACTTCTCCAGAAAATCAAGATTTTTTTCAAGAACAGTTGCGTCAGATGCCAATTATTAAAAATGTTGGAAACGGCTCTTCTTTTGGTATAGAAAGTTTTAATAAACTCACCTACAAATTGCAGGAAACCGAAACAGTTTTTGACGATGCTCAGCAACTGTACTTGGATGGGAATGCGCTTGAAATTTATGATGTGAAAATGATATTGGGGAGCTCCGTCCCTGATAATGCAAATGAAGGCACTAGAACAACGATCATCAATCGCACAGCTGCTGAGAAATTTGCAAAAGTCAAGAATGTGTCTATAGATGAGCTTATTGGAACCACCGTAATCAGAGAACCAGAATATACGTCACAAGATGGACGCGTAGGTTTTCCTTTTGTAATAACTGGGGTTTTTGAAGATATTAATGTCTTTTCATTACGCGAAAAATTAGAACCCTATTTCATAACAATTTCAGCAGGTGTTCGTATGGATGGCGTATCGATTATTTCTTATAATCCAGATGAAAGCCAAGAAGTAATCGCACAAATTACAGCGCTACATAATCGGCTTGACGAACCATATCCATTGGAACTCGAATTTCTATCTGAAAATATGATCGACTTATATCAGCAAGATCGTCAAACCGCCAATTTGGTATTTTGGTTGAATATTGTGGCAGTAATTTTAGCAATTTTGGGTATTGTAGGCATTACTCTGTTTCTCATCATAGCCCGAACTAAGGAAATAGGTATTCGCAAAGTACTGGGTGCGTCAGAATTAGCTATCATAAAATCAACGGTTCGTGAATATGTCTTTTTTATTGGTGTGGCGTTGCTTATAAGTTGGCCCATCGCTTGGTTTGCGAGTAATGAGTGGCTTTCGAATTTTGCTTACAAAATCGAGATTCAACATTTAATTTTTATAGTTATAGGAATGTTGACCTTTTTAGTTACAGCATTGATTGTTGGTACGGTTTCGTTGAAGGCGGCAAGAGTGAACCCAGCAAAAAGTTTGCGAACAGAATAATTCAGTAAAAGAATAAGAGGTACAAACTATTATTAAAAATCGCAACAAGGTATTTACTTAAGAACAAGCTATATTCTTCCATCAATATTTTTAGATTGTAGTCATCAATCCAGTCGAGACCTTAAAAGAAGAATAGCTATATGTATTCAAGAAATCTTACCGTTCCATAAGTTCTTCGAATTTTTCAAAGGTTAATGGCTTAACAATGTAATCAGATACTTCTGATATGTTTTTTGCCTGTATCAAATCATCAGGGTTTTTCGACGATGAGGTGATATATATTTTGATATC
>CALHCJ010000277.1 GCA_937936275.1 uncultured Flavobacteriaceae bacterium | reverse complement strand
CTCCTTATCTCCTTTTAAATGCACATCTAAAAATTTAAGTGCCTCGCTGTACGCTTTGATTTGATTCTCTTTTTTAACAAAACCATGTCCTTCATCTTCAAACAAGACATATTCTACTGGTACTCCGTTTTTACGAACTCCCGCAACGATTTCGTCAGACTCCACCTGAAGCACACGGGGGTCTTTAGAACCTTGAAGCACAATTAAAGGTTTGGTCACTTTGTCGGTATGAAATAAAGGAGATATTTCTCTCAATCGAACAGAATCTGCACTGTTCGGATCTCCTAATTCCAAATACAAGGCTTCTTTTTGAGCTTCCCACCATGGCGGAATACTGCGTAGCGTACGAATCCAATTGGTAACACCAAAAAGATTAACCCCCACATCAAACTCCTCAGGTGTAAAAGTCAAGGCTGCCATAGTCATATAGCCACCATAAGAACCTCCAATAATTCCTATTTTTTCTGCATCAATTTCTGGTTGCTGTGCTAACCAATCTTTGCCAGCCACACAATCTTTCAAATCTTTATCGCCGTGATTCAAGTCATCCATTTTATAAAATGTTTTTCCATATCCACTACTTCCTCTGTTGTTAACTGCTAGAACCGCGTAGCCATGATTTACCATATATTGTAAAAATGAGTTGAACCCTTGACGTGACTGCCCACCAGGACCACCATGTACCCAAACCATAGCAGGCACTTGAGTATCTTCTGAGGCTTGGTGTGGTAAGTAATAAATTGCAGGAATTTCTAATCCGTCAAAAGACTTATATCGAATGACTTTTGCATTGACTAGATCTTGCGCCTGAATTTCATCATTCAGAACATCAGTCAATTTGGTTTGTTTTTTAGTTTCTAAGTCAAGTACATATAAATTGGAAGGTGTATGCGAACCGCCGGCATAAAACCGCATTAATTTTTCATCATCTGAAAAGCCAACATTAGTGATACTCATTCCATCAAAAGAAGGTAAGTCGATATTTTCACCCGAAGCTACGTCCATAACTTCAATTGTATTTTTAGCATCTTCGTTGATATAGGTAACTTGATACGTTCCATTTTCGGTAAAATAGGATCCCATAATATCCCAACTTTTTGTCATTACTTTTTCACTGGTCTTGTCAGCAATATCAAATTTCATTAACTGTGAAAATTCGTTGCCATCGTCAGAGGTATAATACAATGATGTTCCGTCAGGAGAAAAGTCTTCAGGGCTATTTCCGCTTTGATTATTATTTATTTTAACTAATGATTTGTCTTCCATTCCATATAAGTACAAATCTGAATCATTGGTATTTAAAGGCTTAATCAATGGCAAGTATTTTTTATTATCAGATAGTCCTCCTAAAAAATAACCGTCATCGTTTTGGTACAACAACTTAGGCGTAAAGGTCTCTAGATCCATTTCATACAGGTCAGTGTAGCGTTCATCCCTTTTATTAGAGGTATAGAAAAAGCCTTTTTTATCATGGGTCCATCCGTAAAAATTTGCTCTCTTTCCTTCATCTGGTGTTAAGTCTTTATGACTACCATCAGTATCTCTCAAATAAATATGATAGATTTCATCTCCGTTTCCATCCATACGAAAAAGCATGCGTTCATCACTCGGAAAATAGGAAATGCCAAATACAGAAGAACTATCGGATTGTGTAATGGGCATCATTTCGCCACCGGCGGTAGGTATGGTATACATATTGTAAATGCCCGAGCGATTACTTGAAATCAGCATTTTTGATTTGTCGGGGGAAAAGCTACCACCTCCTATGGCTTCATTGTCCATCATCTGTTCGATGGTATAAGTTTTCATGGTTTCCGCGATGCTAGGCTCGACAGGTTTTTGTTCTTTGCAACCCCAAATAAGAACGATTGCACATAGTACTGCTAGTTGTTTCATGATGTTTGTTTTTTTAACCCCAAATTTATTTCAGAGTCTAATTGATTGTTATTGATAGATTGCCAGCTCCATGATGCTTGATGAAAGATAATATCAAGTTTTGTGTAGCTAACATCCAACTTTTTTAATTCATGCTAAAAGTCTTCGTTTCTTTAAAAGGGGAAACTTTCAATGCTTCGATAGATTCTCTATACGTTTTCCAACGGTCAGAAAAGAAACTATTTGTCTTATTTAAAGCATTTTTTAGATCATCTTCGGCAAATTGAATCAAATTCTTCTCTGTGGTTGTTAAACCAGTTTTACGAGTTTCTGCATAATAACCAGCATTACCGATGCGCTGCATCACATTAATTTCAGGATTTCTTGTAATGCCCTGGCGTTTATCTTCTTTACCAATATACAATGCAATGACTGAATCAATAGCTTTTACAATATTAGCTGAGGCTTTAATTTGATCTTTGTATTTTTTCTTATCGAGTTCTTTGAGCTCCTTGGCGTACTTGTTAGCAACTTTTTTACTTTCATTCAATTGCTTAACTGCATCTGCGGCAGTTTGCGACATACTTGCTATTTTCTCTGAGGCTTCATATACCTCGTTTACAGCGTTCATATCTACATTTAGTCGCGGATCAGTTTTAACTGTTATCATCGTTTCATCGGTTCGTTCTCCGTAGCTCATTCGAACTGTATAGGTGCCAGGTTTGACACTTCGTCCACCTCTTTCGTTTTTGCGTTTGCTGATTTTTCGTGAAGGTCTATCCGGTCCTTTTTCATCCATAGCCCAATAAATTCTATGGAAACCAGCTTTTTCAGGAGTTTTAAATTTCAAAGTTCTAAGAACCTTGTCTCCATCTAAAAATTCAAACTGTACGGAGTCCTTTTTTTGGACTCCAGTAAGCTCCTTTTTATCATCGGAAGCCATATCATCTTTTTCTTGTGCTGAACTTGTTTCCGTATCTTCCTCATCCTTCTTTTCAGGTTTATTCTCTTTCTTCTTTCCCTCCTTTAAGTAATAGGTAATCATTGCACCTAGTTTACGATTTTCTGCATTGTATAACGCATCTCCTCCAAAACGACTTCCAGTCGGTTGTTGAATTGCCGCTTGATAAGCGGTTGGTGGCGTAAATAGTTTTGCCTCTGTATTTAATATAGCTTTGTTTGAAGCAAGCTCTCGTAACGGTCGAATATCATCTAGTACCCAAGCTGCTCGACCAAAAGTGCCAATAACCAAATCATGTTCTCGTGGGTGAATCACCAAATCTTTCGTAGAAACGGTGGGGAAACCTTCGGTCCATTTTTGCCATGACGCTGCTGCATCAAACGAAATATAAAGGCCGTCGTCTGTTCCTAAGAATACAAGATTTGCATTTTCAGGATCTTCAACAATAGACAGGGTGTAACTTTGAACATCGGTGCCATCTACAATTCGCTCCCAAGTTTTACCATAGTTTTTAGTTCGGTAGGCATAGGGCGTATAGTTAAATCTTCGATAATCGTTTGCAATTAAGAGTGCTTCTCCTTTGTTCTTATTTGAAGCTTTGATCTGCGGAATCCAACTTCCTGCTGGTAAGCCTTTGATGTTTTTGGTGACATCAATCCAATCTGCTCCTCCGTTTTGCGTGTAGTGTACACGCCCATCATCAGAACCAGTCCAAAGCATATCTTTTTCTATTGGAGAAGGTTCGATTACCAAAATAGTAGTATGATTTTCAGCCCCTGTAGCATCCATACTTAAGCCTCCACTTTCACTTTGCTTTTGCTTTTCTGGATCGTTTGTAGTTAAATCAGGAGAAATAACTTTCCAGGTCAAGCCTTTATCGGTGCTTTTATGTACAAACTGACTCCCAAAATAAACGGTGCTCTTATTAAAAGGGTCTTGACCAATAGCAGCATTCCAGTTAAAGCGGAGTTTCGTAGTAGCATCAGGAGGAGTAGGGCGCACTATATAATTGTTACCCGTAATGTGATCGTAACGTTGCACGAAACCTTGCTGGCTCATCGTATAGCCATATTGTGAATTTTCTAAATCAGGTACTACGTCAAAACCGTCACCAAAACTAATCTCTTGCCAGTAACTGTTACGAATACCTTGTCTCTTCCAAACATAGGCAGGACCACGCCAAGAACCATTGTCTTGCATTCCTCCATACACGTTGTACGGAAATTCATTATCGGTAGCGATATGATAAAATTGAGCAACTGGAATGTTACCAATAAAACGCCATGATTTACCTCCGTCTTTGGAAATATTGAATCCACCATCGTTTCCATTCAAGATAAACTGTCCGTTCTCTGGATGTATCCAAAAAGCATGATGATCAGGATGCACACCGTTCGTAACATCATTACCATAGGCATTCATCAATTGCTTGAAATTTTTGCCGCCATCTTCAGATTTATTGATGAACGTAAACACTGAATAGACTCTATTCTCATTTTGTGGGTCTACATAGATTTCTGAATAGTAGAACGGGCGGTTGCCGATATCAGATTTATCATTAATTTTCTTCCATTTGAAACCACCGTCTTCTGATTTATAGAGTGCGTTCTTTTTGGCTTCTATTAAGGCATAAACAATGTTTGGTTTTCCAGGGGCAATCGCAACACCTATTCTTCCTAAATCTCCTTTTGGCAGTCCATCTTCTTCGGTTAATTTTTTCCAATTTTTCCCACCATCGTGGGTCATGTAAAGTCCACTACCTTTACCTCCAGACTTAAAAAACAAGGGATCTCGCTTGTGTTCCCACATGGCTGCAATGAGCTTGTTAGGATTTGTTGGATCCATAATTAAATCGGCAACTCCAGTCTTGTTGTTTACAAAAAGAACTTTTTCCCAAGTCTCACCGCCATCGGTGGTTTTAAAAACGCCGCGTTCAGGATGTTCTCCCCAAGGTGAACCGATAGCACCAACATAAACCGTATTGGGGTCGGTAGGATCAATTTTTATTCTATGGATGTGTCTTGTTTTTGTGAGTCCCATTGCCTTCCAGCTTTTGCCTCCATCTAAAGATTTGTAGACCCCAAAACCACCGTTCAAACTGTTTCTAGGATTTCCCTCACCCGTACCCACCCAAATCACGGAAGGGTTTGATTGCTGTATGGCTAATGCACCCACCGAAGCGGTTAATTCTTCATCAAAAATAGGCTCCCACTTGATTCCACCAGAAGTAGATTTCCAAATACCGCCAGAAGCCGTGCCGACGTACATGATATCAGGGTTAGAATGCACAGCGTCAATGGCTGTAACGCGCCCACTCATACCACCAGGGCCAATGTTCCTTGGTTTAAGGTCTTGAACAAGATCCATTTTAAATTCTTGAGCAAACAGAGGGAAAGTAGCGATGAAAATCGCTAAAACGAGTAGTTTTTTGGTCATTTTAGATTGTATTAATTAGTCTAGCTAAATGTAGGGAAAACTTTAGAGGTGATTTCTTAAAAGGGTGTTAAGAGCTATCTGTTCTCACTTTAGA
>CALHCJ010000276.1 GCA_937936275.1 uncultured Flavobacteriaceae bacterium | reverse complement strand
CCCGAATTCATGCGAAGAATGAAAGAGATGCAGCAAACGGGTGGTGGTAGCATGTTTGGAATGGGTGGTATGCCAGAAATGTATAATCTGGTAGTGAATACCAATCATGAACTCGTAAATGAAATTCTAAACACAAAAACTGCCAAAAAGAAAGAACGTTTGATCAACCAGTCGCTAGACTTGGCAAGGCTTTCTAAAGGACTACTCAAAGGAGAAGAATTAACTGCCTTTATCAAGCGTAGTTACGAAATGGTGAAATAATCGGTTCATCAAATCTAAATGTAATACCACTTCAATCATTCGAAGTGGTATTTTTTTTACCATTTAATATCAAAAACTACTGGTTTTCTGGGATGGTATAAAACACATTGCATGGCTAACTTTGAGATTCTTGTTTGAAGGCAAGACCATTAACTATAGCTATAGTAACCGCTTTAAGCAATTGAAGCGGTTTTTTTGTATAAAGTTGTTATCTTTCTGGCTGACCTAATTAACCATGAATAACGACTACAGAAGCAAAGGGTTTAAAGATTGGCTTGACAAATTACAACAGGAAAGCTGGCAGCTCGAACTGGTTTGAAACTTACGTAAATATAGAAAACTTAAAAAGTGGCAAACATTTACTAACGATTAGTGGTCCTCAAAAGATTTCTCAAAAAAAAGATAGTATTGACTTTAATAAAAAGCTAGTTAGCATCCCCTTTTGGTATTTTCCCGACAATAATGCATCTATTCAAACTACTGCATCCGAATCTTCAGTAACTCCCAGTGAAAATTAGATAATTAGCGTAAGTCGTATCGTTTATCAATACGCTGTTTGACCATATAAACTTGAAGTACTACGAAAAAGGTAAAAATCAAAAATCCGTAGACAAAAGTATGAGGTATTTCAACATTCGGTACGCTACCAGAAAGGTTAAAGCTAGTCAACTGATTTAGCTTTGAAATCGAAAACCAAATATTTTCAATTTCAGGATTTCCCAAAAGCGCATAAGCAAAAATGACGATTACGGTAGTGATTATGCCAAACCACACTGGTTTAGAAAGCAGAGGTTTATGCTCAAAGATGGTATTTTTTTCAGTACTTTTCTGAAGTTGAGATAGCACTAAATCATTAAAATCTAATGATGGTTTTTCTAAACCAACTTCTTTAATTGATTTTCTAATAAAATTGTCTAGTTCTTTATTTTCTTCCATAATTCCCAAGAATTTCTGGTTCTAATTTATCTTGTAATATAACCGCCAAACGCTTTCTGCTTCTAAATAGTCTTACTTTCACTGTATTTGCCTCTAAGTTCATCACCTCAGCAATCTCCTTCAGTGATAGCTCCTCAAAATAATGCAAGGTAATCACCACCGCATCATCTTCTGGTAATGCGTCAATAGCATTTTTAATCGTTTGTTTACGTTCATTAATTTCTAATTGATCTAGTCCGCTTTCGATACTTGGCAAATGATATTCTTTTTCTCCATCAATTGAACTTGTATTTAAACTTCGCTTTTGCTTTTTTAACTCATCTAAACTTCTGTAGTAAGCAATTTTGTAAAGCCAAGTCGAAAATTTAGAGTCTCCTTTAAAAGTTTGCAACGCTCTATAAGCCTTAACAAAAACATCTTGCGACACCTCTTCAGCTTCCTCCTTATTTTTTAATATTTTGATAGCTAAGGTGTACACCATATGTTTATATCGATCTACCAAAACAGAAAAAGCTTTGGTATCACCATTGATAACTTGATCAATATAGTGTTGGTCTTGTTGGCTCATTTGCTACATATGACGTTTAAATTACAACTAAGGTTACCGACTTTTAAAAAAAATTAAAATTTTTGTAACCTACAGCAAAAAGCAATCGTCATACCCACCAAATACTTTTATTAATCAATTAAAAAACAAATCAAATTATGGAAGCAATCTTAATACCCATTAGTTTTTTCCTTTTCGTTTTCGCAATCGTCTATCTCTATTATACCACAAGAAACAAAGAGCGTATGGCTTTGATTGAAAAAGGAGCAGAAGCAAGTATCTTTTTCTCAGAGATGAAAGGAAAGGGGCCGTCTGCTGGTAAAATTGTAATTCTCAATTTAGCCTTAGTGCTCATTTGTATTGGTGTTGCGATTTTTATTGCGGCCATCTTAGAAGAAATTGGATTAGAGGAAGACATTGCATATCCTGGATGTATTTTTATCATGTCTGGTCTTGGTCTTTTAATTGGATTCTTTTTAACCAAAAAAATGGAAAAAGAGGACTAATCAACCTTTACATCAATCGAACTAATAGAAACCATTCGTCAATTGCGGATGGTTTCTCTATTTTTATAGGATGAAGGTAATCTCAACCAATATTGGCACGCCAACAACTTTTGTTTGGAATGGAAAAGAAGAGCAAACTGGAATTTTCAAAAAACCTGTTTCTCAAGCGTTATTTTTAAACACTAATGATGTTTCAAACGATACCATAATTGATCGTGTACACCATGCTGGCACAAACAAAGCATGTTACTTATTTGCTTCTGATAATTATTCGTATTGGAAAGATTTATATCCTGAGTTGGAATGGGACTGGGGCATGTTTGGAGAGAATTTGACAGTTGAAGGACTTGATGAATACAAAATACGAGTGGGTGATATCTACAAATTGGGCACAGCATTGGTTCAAGTATCACAGCCTAGAGAACCCTGTTACAAATTAGGCATCCGTTTTGGAACGCAAGATATTCTAAGACAATTTATTGAACATAATCGTCCTGGAACTTATGTTCGTATCTTAGAGGAAGGAGAAGTAAAAACAGGTGATCGATTAGAATTACAAGAACAATCGCAGAATACCTTGACCACACAACAATTCTATGAACTCATGTTTATGCGTGAAAAACCAAAAGAATTGCTTCAGCTTTTTATGGACAACCCTTCTGTGCCCCAGTATAAGAAAGAACGCTATAAGAAATACTTATAATTAAACTACACAAAATGAAAAAGTACATTCTAATCGTAATATGCTGTATTAGTTTTAAGGCATGTAAAGAAGATGCTACAATTGATAAAACAAAAAAAAATCCTCCGATAGCTGATGTTTTTGATGCGTATTACGAAGACGGATTAAAATTGAATCCGCTAGGTGCTACCTTCGAAGGTGATCGCCGATATAATGACAC
>CALHCJ010000275.1 GCA_937936275.1 uncultured Flavobacteriaceae bacterium | reverse complement strand
CAAATCTAAAATTTGGTCTTCAGTAAAACCGTTCATTTTAGCAATAGCTGTGTGTGCAGATAAACAGTACTCACATTGGTTTACCTCGCTAACCGCTAGGTTTACAACTTCTTTCTCTTTTGCTCTTAGTGACGTTTTCGCGTTGGAAAAATCAAGATAATTTTTAAGCGCATTATCTGAATATGCGTACGTTGCATAAAGATTAGGAACAAAGCCTACAGCTTTTTCTAAATTGTCAAAAATGGCTTGATTTGAAGTGCTTACTTCTTCTCTTGTTGGTACATTAAATGTTGTCATAATAATTGTTTTTAATTGTTTATATAATTTGAAATAAAAGGTCTTTCGGAGTAGCAATACGCGCCAGATGTGTTTGGATTGTCACAATCTGCTTTCTTAATTTGCTCTTGCATATCGCTTGAGATGTTCTTGGGCGAAGTGCCAAAAACCAATGTCAGTATGTTAAATATTGTTGTCATGTTAAAGTATGTTTTAATTACATTACAAAGATGCGATGGAGGAGGAGCTTTAGAAATAGACATGCTTCCTAACGAATTGTAGATTTTTCCTGTTTGCTACCCATACATTCAATGAAATGAGAATATGATATGAAGAGCTTCATTATAAGTGTATCAAAAATAAATTTGATAGTGCTCAAAAACATATTCTAGGCCTCTTTGGTGATTAGCCTTTTGCTGAAGTAGAGGAACTGATTTGAGAGTTTTATGTAAAGAAAATTTACCGCACTATCTAAACTCGATAGTTAAACAGTGATTTTGAGTTGTTCTATTCCTGCAAAATCTAATTGGAATGCTTTTTTCTTAAAAAATTGTTAATTATAACTATTTGACTTATTTTCACCTTGTAATAGAACCAACCAACATTATGAAAAAATCAGAAAAATTGTTTGCATCGCGGGTTATCCTCGGAGCTTTAGCCATTTGTTTCTTTATGATTGCATATGTGGTTTATACGGAACATGGTGCAGATCTACAACACGAAGCCTTTGATGCGTTAACCAAAACCTTTCCGAATTTAGATAACGAATTGGCTAGATTATAAACATGTTTACTTGATAATTGAGATATGGGTTTTCCTTCAGTAGTATTCCCTTGAAGATAGGATAGATCCATGACGATAAAAAAAGCCCTTCATATTGAAGGGCTTTTTTTGGCAAAAGTCAAAATAATAAAAAATGTTATTAGTAGGAATTAAAGATTTTTTGGGGAAATGTCAATTACTGTTTAAAAGAATCCAACGGACCAAAGGATAAGGGAGATAACTACGGAAAGTAAAATACCAACCAAAACTATTACCATTATACTTAAGAACCCATTTAATACCTTCACTCCAGAAGTTATTTCCTGTTCCATTTTTATAAAGTTTTATTCAATGTACAAAATAAGTGGTTAAGTGCTAGGTATCTGAATGAATATTTCGACTAACTACCTCATTTTTAGTATGTTCAATCGATGTAATGCCAATTTCTTCGTTAAGTTGATTATTAGCCCTGCTTTTGCTTTGTCATTTTCTTGCTGAGCTCTTCTAATGAGATACCTTTTGTTTCAGGCATAATGAATAGTACAAAGAGTAACTGCAAAATCATCATGCCAGCAAAGAAAACAAAGATCGGCCATGGATTTTCTTTAAAAATACCATCATCGGCATCTAAGAATATAGGAGTGATCAGTGTAATAATCGCGGCAAATACCCAATGCGTTCCGGTACCCCAAGATTGACCTGAAGCCCTTACTTTTTGAGGAAAAATCTCTGATATAAAAACCCAAATTACCGCGCCCTGCCCAACGGCATGAGAGGCAATAAATATTAAGACAAAGGTCAGTAAGAGTGAAGAGCTGGCACCACTATAAAAGCACCAGCCTACCATGCCTAAGCTTAAAATATAGCCAAGAGAGCCGATTTTCATCAATTGTTTTCTACCTAATCTATCAATCAACCAAATGCCAATAAAGGTAAAAACAAGATTTACGATTCCGATGGCGATAGAACTAAATAGTGATTCTTGTGAAGCTAATCCAGCTCTCTCAAGAATTTCTGGGGCATAGTATAATACGAAGTTTATTCCTGAGAGTTGATTAAAAAATGCCAATAGAAAGGCTAGCATTAACGGAATTTTATACGGACCAGAAAACAGATTTTCTTTAATCTTTGAGATAGATAGACTTTGTTTGATATCCGTTAATTTTTTATGCGCTTCGTTAGCCGAATAAAGTACCTTAAGTGTATGCAATGCCCCTTCTTCATTTTGTTGATTGATAGCCAACCATCGGGGACTGTTAGGGATTTGTAGTACCATGATTGTATAAAGAATTGCTGGTATTGCTTCTACACCTAACATCCATCGCCAATCATTAGCTCCGCCAAAGCCCTGAAGTAAATAATTTGAAATAAAGGCAATCAAAATACCCAAGACTAGATTGAATTGATATAAACCACCAAGTTTACCCCTGTTTGTTGATGACGACATTTCTGAAATGTAAATTGGTGCTGCCACGGAAGATGCACCAACACCTAGCCCTCCTATAAATCTAAAAAACGAAAAAACATAAGGGTCATTTGCAAATGCTGAGCCCAGGGCAGATGCGGCATATAAAATTCCAATCCAAAAAAGTGTTTTCTTTCTACCAAATTTGTCACATGGAATACCACCCAAAAGTGAACCAATTACAGTTCCCCACAATGCCATTGACATAATGAATGTACCATGAAACCATGGTGATGTATTCCAAAGTTCTTTTATCGGTAGGTTAGCACCACTAATAACTACGGTATCAAAACCGAATAAAAAACCAGATAATGAGGCCGTTAAGGCAATACGAAGGATTTTAGAATTCATATGGGTTTAATTGTTGGTGTGGGTAAAACTAACAAAAAAACCGAGATAGCCGATATTAAAGTTCTATGGGAAAACTTTGATAGGTTTTAAAGTGTCTGTCGCTGTGTTTTTTTTCTTTTCTACTTCTTTCTTAATAGGAGTATGCTGCTTATTTTGATTCTCATCTGTATTTGATGATTTTTTAGGAGAAGCAGGTTGTTTCTGAGGGACATTACTTCTTTTACGTGCATCGTTCTGCTGTTTTGCGAAGTTATCTCTACAAGATAAAATAAAGATACAAGCGATAAATAGAAAAACATACTTTCGTACAAAGTTCATAAGACATTGAAATAGGGCTACAACAATGTACGAACGTAGTCGATAATTTGGACGCTTGCACCTTTGTTTTTCGATATATAACTGGCGTTAATTTTGCCAGTCTTTTTAATTAATTCTGGATTATCAACTAATTTTTTCAATACTTCGCCAAAACTCCATTTGTCTTGAATGGGCAATATTCCCTTTTGAGTAACGAGGTCTTCTGCTTCTTTGAAACCGTTGTAGTTCGGTCCTATGATTACTGGAATACCGAAAACCGCAGGTTCTAGAGTGTTGTGAAGTCCTGTTGCGAAACCACCTCCAACATATGCAATATCTGCATAACTATATATTTTCGTTAGCATGCCAATGGTGTCGATAATTAAAACATCATAATCTGCAATATCATTTTCATCCATTTTAGAATACAAAACTGTATTCTTATTAATCGATCCATTCAGGCCTAATATTTTGTCTTTTCTAATGGTGTGTGGAGCAATTATGAACTTAAATTTTTTGGGTGCATGATTAATATAGTTCACTAAAATGGCTTCGTCTTCGGGCCAAGTACTACCAGCAACAAGACAAGGGCGATCGTTTTTGAATGTTTTCATAAACGCAAGGGAATTATCACGTTCTAAAATTTCAGACACGCGATCTAAACGAGTATCACCAGCGATAGTAGCATTTGTAATTTTAATTGATTCTAATAGCTGTTTTGAACTTTCGTTTTGCACAAAAATATGATTGAACATGCCAAGTGATTTTCGCATAAAACCGCCATATGCTTGAAAATAGATTTGTTCTTTTTTAAAAATGGCTGAAACCAAGATTGTTGGGATATTTTTAATTTTAAGTGCTTTCAAATAGTTTGGCCAAATTTCATACTTTATAAAAATGGCAAGTTTGGGTTTTGCATATTTTAAGAAATTATTTACGTTGCCAATGGTATCAATCGGTAGGTAGGTCACTACATCCGCCGCTGAGGTATTTTTTTTTACTTCATACCCTGATGGCGAAAAAAAAGTGACCAATATTTTATAAGTAGCATATTCAGTTTTGAGTCGTTCAATGATAGGTAAACCCTGTTCGAATTCTCCTAAAGAAGCAGCATGCATCCATATAACATGATCGTTTTCCGAAATAGAATTGGAAAGTATTTTGTTCGTTTCTTTTCGTCCGACAACAAAAAGTTTCATTTTAGAACTGAACCGAGCTACTATCTTCAAGTGGAACCAAGCAACGTGAGCAATAAGATTGTAGATAAAATTCAAATCAAAATTCTTTGTTGCGAAAATACACTTCTTTGAAATAAATCATTGCGCTTGGTTTCGTATTTTTGTGTTCCATCAGAGCAATTAAAATTCAAATAACTTAATTCGAACGTATGAAGAAAATACAAATGGTTGACTTGAATGGTCAGTACCAAGACATCAAGGAGCAGGTCAATAATTCTCTGGCAAATATTCTAGAAACTTCTGCGTTTATAAATGGTTCAGATGTCAAAGCGTTTCAAAAAGAATTAGAAGACTATTTGGGTGTTAAGCATGTAATACCTTGTGGAAATGGTACGGATGCACTTCAAATTGCAATGATGGGATTGGGTCTAAAACCAGGTGATGAAGTAATTACTGCTGACTTTACTTTTGCGGCCACGGTTGAAGTAATTGCATTATTGCAGTTAACTCCTGTTTTGGTTGATGTTGAGCCAGATACATTTAATATTGATGTTGCAGCGATTGAAAGGGCAATTACAAAAAAAACCAAGGCCATCGTACCAGTTCATCTTTTCGGACAATGCGCAAATATGGATGCTATTCTTGAGCTTGCTGAAAAGCATAATTTGTTTGTTATTGAAGACAATGCGCAAGCTATTGGAGCGACACATACCTTTAAAAATGGCGAAAAACAAAAGGCAGGTACGATGGGTCATGTAGGTTCAACCTCTTTTTTTCCATCTAAAAATTTAGGATGTTACGGTGATGGAGGAGCTATTTTTACGAATGATGATGAATTAGCTCATACATTAAGAGGGATTGTTAATCATGGCATGTATGTACGTTATCATCACGATGTAGTTGGTGTGAATTCGCGTTTAGATACCATTCAGGCAGCGGTTTTAAGAGCCAAATTGCCAAAACTAAATACCTATTGCGCTGCTCGAAGAGATGCGGCAAGAAAATATAATAATGCTTTTCAAGGGGAGACAGCTATTGTTACTCCTAAAACTGTTAATGGATGTTCTGGAATTTGCGAAACATGCGATTGTCATGTATTTCATCAGTACACGCTGAAAATCACCAACGGTAAGCGAGACGCTTTAGTAGCTCATTTGGCAGAAAAGGGAATTCCGTGTGGCGTGTATTATCCAATTCCATTACATAGACAAAAAGCATATTTAGATGATCGTTACAAAGAAGAAGATTTTCCGGTTACCAATCAATTGGTAAAAGAAGTAATTTCTTTACCCATGCATACGGAGCTCGATGATGAACAGATTAACTTCATTACTTCAACAGTCATCGATTTTGTAAACGGTTAACAGGCAGATTTATCTAGTTTAGTAACTGATTAAAGAATACTAAATAGAAGAAATGAAAATTCTTGTAACCGGAGGTTTAGGTTTTATTGGCTCGCACACTGTTGTTGAGCTGCAAAATGAAGGTTTTGAAGTAGTTGTTATTGATGATTGTTCAAATGCTTCAGAGCAAGTCCTAGAAGGCATTACTGCAATAACTGGCAAAATGCCAATCTTTGAAAAAATCGACCTTAGAGAAAAAGATAAGGTAACTGATTTTTTCAAGAGACATCATGATCTAAAAGGTGTAATTCATTTTGCAGCGTCAAAGGCAGTAGGTGAAAGCGTTGAAAAACCACTTCTATACTATGAAAATAACCTTGGAACCTTAGTTTATATATTAAAAGAACTTACTCAAAAGACAAATGCCAGTCTTATTTTCAGTTCATCCTGTACTGTTTACGGTCAGGCAGATGAGATGCCCATCACAGAAACTGCTCCCGTAAAAACTGCAGAATCTCCTTATGGGAATACGAAGCAAATGGGCGAAGAGATAATTTTTGACACCTGTAAAGTTACTCCTCATCTAAAAGCTATCGCATTGCGATACTTTAATCCGATGGGTGCACATCCTAGCATCGAAATAGGAGAATTGCCAACAGGTGTGCCTCAAAATTTAGTTCCATTTATTACACAAACGGGGGTAGGATTACGCAAAGAGTTATCTGTTTATGGAGATGATTATCCTACCGAAGATGGTACGGCAGTAAGAGATTATATATACGTTGTTGATTTGGCCAAAGCACATGTTATTGCACTGAAACGACTCTTAGAAGATAAGAATGCCTCTAATTATGAAGTTTTCAATGTTGGAACAGGAAAAGGAAGCAGCGTTCTTGAGGTGATTAAAAGTTTCGAGAAAGTTTCAGGTAAAAAATTAAACTATAAAATTGTCGATCGTAGAGCTGGAGATATTACGTCTGCATATGCAGATACCACAAAAGCAAATACGGTTTTAGGTTGGACTTCTGAATACAGTTTAGATCAAGCGATGAAAACGGCTTGGGAGTGGGAACAAAAAGTGCGAAGGAAAGCCTAGCAAAAAGAGAATGGGAAAAAACAAGAGTGCCACCAATATATTGTATATTTCGTGGCATTTTGTATTTAAAACCAACTTTCCTATGAAAAAATTAGCACTTATAATTTCTCTTTTTTCGCTAACAATTCTTTCTGCACAAGACCTTTATCTTCATTGTGGAAATATTGTTGACACAGCATCTGGAAAATTAGTAAAGGAGAAAACCATTGTTGTTTCCGGTAATAAAATTAAAAGTATTCAAAACGGATATGTTGCCGGTTCCGCTACCGATATTGTAATTGATTTAAAAGACAAAACTATTTTACCAGGTTTTATTGATATGCATGTACATTTAGAATCACAATTTGATCCGCAAGTGTACATCAAAAGATTTACAAACAATGAAGCTGATGTAGCTTTTGAGTCTGCAGTACATGCAAAGAGTACATTAATGGCAGGTTTTACCACAGTAAGAGATCTTGGTGGTACTGGTGTTAATATTGCATTACGAAAAGCTATTAATAAAGGGTTTGTTCCGGGGCCTAGAGTATTTACTTCTGGGAAAGCACTCGCCACAACTGGTGGGCATGCAGACCCTTCGAATGGAATGAAAAATGATCTCATGGGTGATCCTGGTCCTAAAGAGGGTGTTGTGAATTCTGTTGAAGATGGAAAGAAAGCGGTACGGCAGCGATATAAGAATGGTGCTGATGTCATAAAAATTACGGCTACAGGTGGCGTGTTGAGCGTTGCTAAAAGTGGTCATAATCCGCAATTTACGTTGGAGGAAATACAATCGATAACCAGTACTGCTAAAAACTATGGTATGTCTGTAGCAGCACATGCGCATGGAGATGAAGGAATGAAATTAGCAATTATTGGCGGAGTGCAGACTATTGAGCATGGATCGTTCATGAGTGAAGAAACTATGGATCTTATGATAAAGCACAATTGCTATTTGATACCGACTATTAGTGCAGGAAAACAAGTTGCTGAGAAAGCCAAACAACCCGGTTTTTTTCCTCCGGTAGTCGCTCGAAAGGCATTAGAAATAGGACCTATTCACCAAGAAACCATGGCAAAAGCCTATAAAAAAGGAGTGCCAATGGGTTTTGGAACTGATGCTGGGGTTTTTCCTCATGGAATGAACGCTGTTGAATTTGGTTATTTGGTTGAGGCGGGAATTCCAATTAAAGAATCGTTAAAAGCCGCCACTATCACGAATGCGAGGTTATTAGGAATGTCCTCTGAATTAGGACAAGTAAAGGAAGGTTTCTTTGCTGATATCATTGCAGTAGACCAAAACCCGTTGAGCGAAGTTAAAACGTTAGAGAATGTTTCATTTGTAATGAAAGACGGCGTAATCTATAAGCAACAATAACTTCTTAAATAGCAGGTTGGAATTTTCAGACAGTACTTCTCTTTTAAATAGCAAGGCGAACCACCCTTTGTATGATAAACTGGTAACGCAAATCATCAAGGACTTTGCTTTAGCAAATATTGATATTGATTTATATCCCAAAATCGAACCAAGTGATTTAAAAACTATATTACACGAGAAAATTTACTATTTAATTTTAGAAAAGTTTACAGAATATCTGAACCTACTGTATGTCATTGATGTTCCCGAAAAAGTATTTAAAAGTATCAAGGTAACAGATGTGGTTGAGGTTGCAGATCAAGTTACATTTTTGGTATTAAAAAGGGAGCTACAAAAAGTTCAACTGAAGGCAAAATACTCTTAAAAATAAACTCTAACGAAAGGTACCCATGCATTCAAGTAGATGCTGTTTTCATTGTTGTGTAGCAGATTGTATCGAATACCGACCGTTGCAAAGTTTGTGGTATAGCCAGCACCGATGAAAAAAGCTGGGGACCAAAAATCATCTTCAATAGTGCCGCCCGAGGTTTGTATGGAAGAGTTGACACGTAATTGTTCAAATTCACCTGATAACTGAATTTGAGGAATGGGGTTGGCCAACAAAATCACGTTTGGCCCATAAGCCCAAAATTTCTGATTATTAAATTGAAAAAAATTCACATTTGCTCCAATTCCAGCAGCAAAAACTTCATTGAATTGATAAATTGCACTCGGAGCAATAGAGCCGTTAAAACCTCCATTTGAGAAGTTAAATCCAATGCCGCCACCAAAACGAACTCTATTCCAAAAATCACTTTTTGCGTTTGGGTTTTGGGCAAAGCATGAAGCCCATCCAATAATTAAAAAAAGAATAAAAAACTGTTTTTTAGAACTCTTAATACCTTTTTTGTACATAATATTCAGATTTTAATAAGAATACAATCCTAAGATACGCCCAGAAATGGGAAATGTCGTATTTTTGATATGAATTTATTCCGAAGAGAGATAAAAGTTTTATGGATAAATATTCCTTTTTAAACGCTGCACACACTTCTTTTTTTGCAGAATTATACGACAAGTATTTAACAAGTCCTGATAGCATTGAACCCAGTTGGCGGGCCTTTTTTCAAGGTTATGATTTTGGGATGGAAAGTTCTCTAGATGAGCTTGATTTGCAAGATTTGGGTGGTTCGACGGCAATGCCGCAATCACTTCAGAAGGAATTTCAAGTAATCCGTTTAATTGATGGATACCGAAGTCGCGGACATTTATTTACCAAAACCAACCCAGTTCGTGAACGTAGAAAGTATGAGCCTTCCCTAGATATTGAAAACTTTGGTCTTTCCCAAAGTGACATGAATACGACCTTCACTGCTGGTGAAATTATCGGAATTGGAAGCAGCACTTTGGACCAAATTATTAAGCACTTAAAGCATATATACTGCGATGCAATTGGTGTAGAATACATGTATATCAGAAAGCCAGAACGTGTAGAGTGGATTCAGAATTGGCTCAATGTCAATGATAACCATCCGAATTTCGATACAGATCGTAAAAAACACATTCTAAAAAAACTAAGTCAGGCCGTTTCGTTTGAGAGCTTCTTGCATACTAAATACGTGGGCCAAAAACGTTTTTCTTTAGAAGGAAACGAATCGTTAATTCCAGGATTAGATGCTATTGTTGAGCGCGCTGCAGAAATGGGTGTCGAACAGTTCGTAATGGGAATGGCGCATAGAGGTAGATTAAATGTTTTGACGAATATTTTCGGAAAAGCTGCGAAAGATATTTTTAGTGAGTTTGATGGCAAAGATTACGAGCAGGAGATTTTTGATGGTGACGTTAAGTATCACCTTGGTTGGACCTCCGATCGAAAATCTGACAAAGGCAATAAAATCAAAATGAACATTGCTCCTAATCCTTCGCATCTTGAAACAGTTGGGGCGGTTGTGGAAGGTATAGCTAGAGCAAAGCAAGATGCGCACTATGCCGATGATTTTTCTAAGGTGTTGCCGATTGTGGTTCATGGTGACGCAGCTATTGCTGGTCAAGGTTTAGTGTATGAAGTTGTACAAATGGCTACTTTAGATGGATACAAAACGAATGGCACTATTCATATTGTGGTAAACAACCAGATTGGTTTTACAACGAATTATTTAGATGCTCGTTCATCGACCTATTGTACTGATGTAGGAAAAGTTACCTTGAGTCCTGTATTGCATGTTAATTCTGATGATGCAGAAGCTGTGGTACACGCCTCTCTTTTTGCGCTAGAATACAGAATGCGATTCAATAGAGACGTGTTTCTTGATTTACTAGGATATCGGAAGTACGGTCATAATGAGGGTGATGAGCCCCGCTTTACGCAACCAAAACTTTACAAGGCAATTGCAAAACATTCCAATCCAAGAGATATTTACGCAGCGAGATTAATTGAAGAAGGAGTTATCGAAGATGGATATGTTAAGGAATTAGAGAATCAATATAAAGCTGACCTAGAAGAGGAATTAGAAGATTCTAGAAAAGAAGATAAAACAGTCATCACACCTTTTATGGCGGATGAATGGAAAGGCTTTGATAACGTTCGCGAATGGGAAATGATGGACCCAGTTGATACTACTTTTGACAAGAAAAAGTTGACAGCCATTGCTAAGGTTATTACAGAATTGCCTCAGGACAAGAAGTTTTTGCGTAAGGTAGAAAAGTTAGTGAAAGATCGTAAGAAAATGTTCTTTGAATCAGATAAGTTAGACTGGGCAATGGGTGAACTTTTGGCTTATGGAACACTACTTGAAGAAGGTTTTGGTGTTCGTATGTCAGGTCAAGATGTGGAACGCGGTACCTTTTCGCACCGTCATGCAGTAATGAAAGTCGAGGAGAGTGAGGAAGAAGTACTTCTCTTAAATCATTTATCTGACCAACAAGGAAAATTTCAGATTTACAATTCTTTATTGTCAGAATACGGTGTAGTAGGTTTTGATTATGGTTACGCTATGGCCAGTCCGAATACATTAACCATTTGGGAAGCCCAATTCGGAGATTTTAGCAACGGTGCCCAAATTATGATTGATCAGTATATTTCTGCCGCTGAGGATAAATGGAAACTTCAAAACGGACTGGTAATGTTGCTTCCTCATGGTTATGAAGGTCAAGGAGCAGAACACTCATCGGCTCGAATGGAACGCTATTTGCAACTTTGTGCTCGCGATAATATGTATATCGCTGATTGTACAACACCAGCGAATATGTATCATTTGTTGCGCAGACAAATGAAGGCGAATTTCAGAAAGCCACTTATTGTTTTTACACCTAAAAGTTTGTTGCGTCACCCCAAAGCAGTATCGTCTGTTGATGAATTGGCTTCTGGTTCGTTTCAAGAAGTTATTGATGATGTAACCGCAGACGCTAAAAAAGTGAAGAGTTTAGTTTTTTGTACAGGTAAATTCTATTACGATTTACTAGCACGAAGGGAAGAGGAGACTCGTGATGATGTAGCATTAGTTCGAGTGGAACAATTATTTCCGGTGCCTTCAGATAAAATGAAGAAGATTATTGAAAAATATAAAAGTGCAGATGATTTGGTATGGGCTCAAGAAGAACCAAAAAATATGGGTGCTTGGAGTCATATGTTGATGCATTTTGATCAGGCAAGTACGTTTAGGGTTGCATCGAGACGTTTCTATGCATCGCCAGCAGCAGGTAGCGCTGTTCGATCAAAAAATCGTCATCAGCAAGTTATTGATTACGTTTTTGATAAGACAAAGAGTAATATGAATCGCCCAAGTAGTAAAGCTAAAAAGAAATGAGAAGTATCATTTGTGCATTTTTTTTAGTTGTAGGATATCTTGGTTATGCTCAAGAGCAAGAGGAGATGGGCAATTATGCCAGCGCTGCCTCAGAGTTTATGTCTCTCTATAACAGTAGTGACTATGCAGGTATTTTTGATCGGTTTAATGATGACATGAAGAAAGCCATGCCTAGAGAAAACACGATTGAATTTTTTAGCCAAAATGTCAATGGCTTGATGGGTAATATTACCGAAATGCAATTTGTTGCAATGAAGCAAGGGGCACACATATATAGAACCTCATTTGAAAGAGCGATTGCTGACATTGCAATAAGTTTAAGTCCGTCAAATCAAATCATGGGATTAATGATTTCGCCCGTACAGCCCAGCGATTTAAAGGTTTTAGAGCGAAATACCACTGAAATGATTTTACCCTTTAACGAAGAAGTTTTTGTTTTTTGGGGAGGTACTACTGTCGAGCAAAACTATCATATGGCAGATGTAAATCAACAATTTGCTTATGATATTTTGATGGCAAAAGATGGTACGTCTTACGATGGAGATGGCTTGAAAAATGAGAATTATTTTGTTTTTGGAAAAGACATTATTGCACCTTGTGATGCGCGAGTGGTCAAGGTGATTAAAGGCGTGAAAGATAATGTTCCTGGGGAAATGAATCCTGAGCAACTAACAGGAAATACTGTAATTTTGCAAACGGTGAACAACGAATATATTTTGTTTGCACATCTAAAAGAAGGTTCGATAGTCGTGGAGGAAGGTCAAGAAGTGTTACAACGTGACGTCATCGCGCAATGTGGAAATTCGGGAAATTCTACGGAGCCACATTTACATTTAGGGCTGCAAAATGATGTGGAGTTTTTAAAGTCCACTGGGGCTAAATTATACTTTGACCGTTTAATGGTCAACGGAGAAATAAAAGAAGATTATCTTCCTGTAAAAGAAGATTTCATAAAGAATATAAATTGAATAAAATGGTTTTAGAAATGAAAGTCCCTTCACCGGGAGAATCGATTACTGAGGTTGAAATAGCAGAATGGCTGGTTGAAGATGGCGATTATGTTGAAAAAGATCAGGCCATTGCCGAAGTAGATTCTGATAAGGCTACCTTAGAACTTCCTGCAGAGCAAAGCGGAATCATTACTTTGAAAGCTGAGGTTGGTGATGCTGTTGAGGTAGGCGCTGTTGTCTGCTTGATCGATACAAGCGCGGCCAAACCAGAGGGAGAAGATGCACCCGAGAAAGAAGAAAAGAAAGAAGAGCCTAAAGTAGCAGAGAAAAAGGAAGAAAAACCAGT
>CALHCJ010000274.1 GCA_937936275.1 uncultured Flavobacteriaceae bacterium | reverse complement strand
TTGTGACATTTTGACATTTTTAAAGATTTGGCAGTACTTTTGCCATCTGAAAAACGATGTTAAAATTGTAGTATCCAATGAGTGAAAAAGATAAGTCAGAAGAAATAGAAGAAATCATTTCTGATATTGATGAAAATATAGAAGCAAATTCCGAAGCAGAGCAGGTCTCAGAAGAATTGGAAGAGCTCACAACCGAAGAAAAGTTACAAGAAGAGCTTGGTAAAGAAAAGGATAAGTTTTTACGTCTTTTTGCAGAGTTTGAGAATTATAAGAAGCGTACGTCGAAAGAACGGATGGATCTTTTTAAAACGGCAGGGCAAGAAGTTATTGTTTCTCTTTTACCTGTATTGGATGATTTCGATAGAGCATTGAAAGAGCTGTCGAAGTCAGATGAGAAAGAGTTATTGAAGGGCATTGAGTTAATCAGCAATAAGTTTAAAGAAACATTAAAAAATAAAGGACTTCAAGAAATCGAAGTCAAACAAGGTGATACTTTTGATGCTGAGGTTCATGATGCAATAACACAGATAGCAGCACCAAGTAAAAAGCTTAAAGGTAAAATTATTGATGTAATAGAAAAAGGTTTTACCCTTGGCGATAAGATCATTCGACACCCTAAAGTGGTGGTGGGAAATTAATACACAAGCATGAAGCAAGACTATTATGAAATTTTAGGAGTTGGCAAAGGTGCTAGTGCTGCTGAAATAAAAAAGGCTTATCGCAAAAAAGCTGTAGAATTTCACCCTGATAAAAATCCCGGTGATGCGCAGGCAGAAGAAAGTTTTAAGAAAGCTGCCGAGGCGTATGAGGTGTTAAGCGATCCAGACAAAAAAGCACGTTACGATCAATTTGGTCACGCTGCTTTTGAAGGTGGCGGTGGCTTTGGTGGCGGTGGTATGAATATGGATGACATCTTTAGTCAATTTGGAGATATTTTTGGCGGTGCTTTCGGTGGAGGAGGTTTTAGTGGCTTCGGAGGTGGTGGCGGACAACGTCGCGTTAAAGGAAGTAACTTGAGAATTCGAGTAAAACTCACCCTTGAAGAAGTTGCAAATGGTGTTGAAAAGAAAGTTAAAGTTCGGAGAAAAGTACAGGCCGACGGAGTAACGTATAAAACATGCGGTACCTGTGGTGGTCGTGGGCAGGTTACTAAAGTGACCAATACCATATTGGGTAGAATGCAGACCGCTGCTACCTGTAATGTTTGTGGTGGTAGTGGCCAAATGATAGATAAACGACCAAGTGATGCCGATGGACAAGGTTTAAAAGTTTCGGAAGAAACGGTATCTATAAATATTCCAGCAGGTGTTGAAGAGGGAATGCAGCTTAAAGTACCTAATAAAGGAAATGAAGCCCCAGGAAATGGAGTTGCGGGTGATTTATTAGTGGCCATTGAAACCATAGACCATGAATCATTAAAACGTGAAGGTGACAACCTGCATTACGACCTATATGTGAGTATCTCTGAAGCAGTACTAGGAACTTCAAAAGAGATTGATTCTGTAGGTGGTAAGGTTCGGATAAAATTAGAAGCTGGTATTCAATCTGGAAAGATTCTAAGATTGCGAGGTAAAGGAATTTCTAGCCTTAACGGATATGGTAGTGGTGATCTTTTGGTACACGTGAATGTATGGACGCCCAAGGAGCTAAATAAAGAGCAAAAAGAATTTTTTGAGAAGATGCAGAATAACGAAAATTTCGAGCCAAGACCAGAGAAATCTGATAAGTCATTCTTCGAAAAAGTTAAAGATATGTTCTCTTAACGTTTATTAATTTGCCATTTAAATAAAAAACGTATATTTGACTTAGTATTGGGAAACCAATACTAATTTTCTTTTTCATAGCAATTTTTTTCCCATCCTTGATTCTTCAAGGGTGGGTTTTGTTTTTTGGTGAGCATATGTTTGAAATAAGTTTAGGTAGTTTTAAACTCGCGGCAAACCGAACCAACTAGTTTACTTCGCCTTTCTTTTACACGATTTGCGAAAAAGGATTTCTATTCAAAGTGAAAATCAAGCGTAAAATTTCAAGTCTACAGTGCATTACATATCTTTGACAAAATTGCTTTCATGAACAACATTTTGGTTACGAAAGAGGTTACCAAACGTTTTGGAGAACACACCGCTTTAAATAAAGTTTCCTTAGAAATTCCGAAAAATTGTATCTATGGCTTACTTGGTCCTAATGGAGCGGGGAAAACCACATTAATACGTATTATTAATCAAATTACTTTTCCTGATGAGGGTGAAGTTTTTTTTGATGGAGAATTACTTCAACCTCACCACATTGCAACCATAGGATATTTACCCGAAGAACGAGGTCTTTATAAAAGTATGAAAGTAGGGGAGCAAGCTTTGTATCTTGCACAACTGAAAGGGCTCAGTAAACAAGAGGCAAAATCAAAGTTAAAATATTGGTTTGATCGTTTAAATATAGGAGATTGGTGGAATAAGAAAATACAAGAGCTTTCTAAGGGAATGGCCCAAAAAATACAGTTTATAGTTACCGTATTGCATGAACCAAAGTTGCTTATTTTTGACGAGCCATTTAGTGGTTTTGATCCCATTAACGCCAATATTATTAAGGATGAAATTTTACAATTAAGTGCTAATGGTACCTCCATAATTTTTTCGACGCATAGAATGGAGTCGGTTGAGGAACTCTGTGATCATATTGCGCTAATACATCAATCTGAAAAGATATTAGATGGAAGACTTTCTGACATAAAAAAGGCTTATAAAAATAATATTTTTGAAGTGGGATTAGAAGTAGAAAAAGGAGATCTTCTATTGCAAGAACTTCAGGATAAATTTCAAGTTTTGTCATCAACATACAATTCTTTTGAAGAACAACTTGATATTAAACTACAATTGCCTTCAAGTGATTCGATGCCCGTGCTATCTTTTCTTGCGGGAAAAGCAAACGTTAATAGATTTACAGAAATGATACCTTCTGCTAACGAAATATTTATTCAAACGGTTCAAGACAAAGATGCAAAATGAATAAATTAAAACTCATTATAAGGCGCGAGTACTTGGCAAAAGTCAGAAATAAATCATTTATTATTATGACGTTTTTGAGTCCGCTTTTAATGGTCGGCATGGTCGTTTTAGTCGCGTATCTTGCAAAATTAAATGACAATGAAAAGCGCATCATTGCGGTGTTAAATGAAAGCAACTATTTCGTGAATGATTTCATGTCAAATGAAGCTACAGGCTATGTACATTTTGAAAATATTAATCTTGAAGCTGCGAAAGATTCCACAGCGAGTTTAGGCTATTATGGTCTTTTGCATATCCCAGCGAACGATAAGTTAGAGATAGTAGCGGAAGATTCTTTTTTTTATTCAAAGGAAGCAGCGAGCACTTCAGTATTAGGAGATTTAGAAGCTGTATTTCAGAATCAATTGCGATTAAAAAAACTTCAAAATTTAGGAGTCTCAACAAAGCAGTTTGCCGATTTAGATCATCAGTTTGAAATTAACACCTCCACTTTTGCAGGGCAACAAAACTTAAAAGGAATCAACGAATTGAAAGCAGCAATTGGTGGCGCTTTTGGTTATTTGATTATGATGTTTATTATTATCTATGGTGGCTTTGTTATGCGAAGTGTCATAGAGGAAAAAACGAGCCGAATTATTGAAGTTATCATTTCTTCTGTAAAACCCTTTCAGTTAATGATGGGAAAAATTATCGGAACAGCTTTAGCCGGAATTACTCAATTCACTATTTGGATTATTTCTGCTGGACTATTATTTATTCTGGCATTCCTAATATTTGATATCGATTCATCAGTTTTGGGAGCTAAATCAGATTTAAGCTCGGGAATGGGTGTAAATATGCCAGTCAATCTTCCTGCAGATCATGGAGCGCTTGAACAGTATTTAACCGAATTTTTCAAATTACCTTTAATAATGTTGGTCGTATTCTTCCTTATTTATTTTGTTTTAGGCTATTTAATTTATAGCTCGATCTACGCGGCAATAGGGGCAGCGGTTGACAACGAGACGGATACGCAACAATTTATATTCCCTATAATTTTGCCCTTAATGCTCGCAATCTATGTAGGGTTCTTTTCCGTATTTAGTAATCCTCATGGGCCTATTGCTGTTGGATTCTCTCTTTTTCCATTAACCTCACCTATTGTTATGTTGATGCGCCTGCCAAATGGTATCGGGGAAGGCGGAGTGCCAATTTGGCAAGTAATTACATCTATTGCTTTATTGATTAGTACTTTTATAGGTATAGTATGGTTAGCGGCTAAAATTTATCGTATTGGTATTTTGATGTACGGTAAAAAACCAAGTTATAAAGAGCTTTTTAAATGGTTACGTTACTAAGATGGAAAAACTAGAAGGTATTTTTACCAAGATCAAAGATTTCTTAACCTATCGTATTTATGATAGTGATACCGTTCATCTTACCGTAGGAACATTTTTAACGATAATTCTTGCGATAATAGCAGTTACTTTTATACTCAAAATTATACACAGAATAGTAACTGCAAAACTACCAGAGGAAGATAAAAATAAATTCATAAGTATTTTTGGGTTCTTAAAATACCTTTTCTACATTTTAGTAATAGTTACCATTCTGCATTCTTCGGGTGTAAACCTTACGGTTTTGCTTACCGCATCTGCAGCGCTATTTGTTGGTCTTGGGTTTGCATTACAATACTTATTTCAAGATATCATTTCAGGAATTTTAATTATTCTTGATCAGTCGCTTCATGTTGGCGATATTATTGAAGTGGAAGATAAAGTTGGTCGTGTTTTCGAAATTCGATTACGAACAACTCGAGCCCTAACTAGAGATGATAAAGTGATTGTAATACCTAACCATAAGTTTTTAACTGACAGTATTTATAATTACACTCAGAACCATAAAATGACACGTGAGGCTGTTAAAGTTGGCGTAGCTTATGGAAGTGATGTTAACTTAGTTACAAAAATTTTAGAAACAGTTGCTGCTGAACAGAGCAGTGTTCTTAAGAATCCGAAGCCTTTTGTTTTATTTGAAGATTTTGGAGATTCGGCGTTGTTATTTTCGTTGAACTACTATGTTACTGATAGTTTTAGTGATCCAAAAACCAAGAGCAAAATGCGTTATCAGATTGAT
Source organism: uncultured Flavobacteriaceae bacterium (assembly GCA_937936275.1). Taxonomy (GTDB): domain Bacteria; phylum Bacteroidota; class Bacteroidia; order Flavobacteriales; family Flavobacteriaceae; genus Maribacter_C. Next base: position 3,501 of record CALHCJ010000274.1, on the reverse strand, counting down.
TCAAGATTTAGAGAAAATCAAATTACAATACCGTTTCCGCAACGCGACGTGCACCTCTTTCAAAATAGCAATATTGCTGAACACTAAGTTAAGGTTGATTCCGTTTAACCCGTATGAACCAATTTCGTTTTAGCATTTTGCTTTTTATCCTAACTGGTATCTCAGCAGTTGCTCAAACGCCAGATTTGGTTCGATTTGAGTATACGGCCATACCAGAAAACGACACAGGTATTCGAACATCTAGATATCGAGCGGTGTTGAACGTTCCTTTTAAAATCAAAGAGGACAATTATCTGGTTGTAGGTTCGGAATACAATAAATACGATTTTCGGGTAGGACAACCGCTTCCTTTTGATTCAAGAACTCTTCAGCGGCTTCATATTATAGATTTTAATCTAGGATATTCGTTCAAATGGAATGAAGAGTGGCGTTTTATAGGTGCGGTTCAGCCACGGTTGGCTTCAAATTTCATACAGGGTATAGAAAATAATGATTTCAGGGTCAACCTTGCGGCGGTGATGATGAAAGAGAAGAAAGAAATTGAAAAGCCCTTTCGATTAATTCTAGGGCTATCTTTTAATAGTGCAACGGGCTTACCATTTCCATTACCAGTAGTCAATTATTACAAACGATTTCATCCAAATTGGTCATATACCGTGGGTATCCCAAGGTTAGATTTCAAATATCATAGTACTAGTGAAAAGCATATATTCAATGTGGCTACATTCTTAGATGGTTATTTCATTAACCTTCAGAATGACATTATACTTCCTGACAATGAAATTGGTACTGCCATTTCACTTTCTGCATTGGTAGTCTCAACAGGTTATCAATATAAGTTTACCAAAGAAATATCAGTGTATGGTGTTTTTGGTTATTCTATTGTTCAGGAAGGATTGATACGTAACGGAGCTAGAAATCGTGCTTTTATCTTAAATAACCAAGGAAATATTTATCTTAGAACAGGATTTAAAATAGGAATTTTTTAAAAGAAGAGTACATGTCAAAAATATTGGTAGTTGAAGATGAAGCGGCAATTCGTAGAGTTTTGGTCAAAATACTTTCTGAAGAGAGCGATACTTATCAATTAGAAGAGGCCGAAGATGGCTTACGAGGATTAGAAGCCATTAAAAATAACGACTATGATTTGGTGCTTTGTGACATTAAAATGCCAAAGATGGATGGGGTAGAGGTGTTAGAAGCTGCACGAAAAATCAAACCTGAAATTCCGTTTATTATGATTTCTGGCCATGGTGATTTAGATACTGCGGTGAATACTATGCGAGCAGGTGCCTTTGATTATATTTCTAAACCACCAGATTTAAACCGTTTGCTCACTACAGTAAGAAATGCTCTAGACCGAAAAGAACTTGTTGTTGAAAATAAGATTCTAAAGAAGAAGGTGAGTAAGAACTACGAAATGATCGGCGATAGTAATGAAATAAGTGCTATTAAAGATATGATTGAAAAAGTAGCTCCTACCGACGCAAGAGTTCTTATTACAGGTTCAAATGGAACTGGTAAAGAGTTGGTTGCGCATTGGCTGCATGAAAAGAGTCCTAGAAGTTCAGCTCCCTTTATCGAAGTTAATTGTGCAGCAATTCCTTCTGAGCTAATAGAAAGCGAGTTGTTTGGTCATGTAAAAGGTGCATTTACCTCTGCCGTTAAAGATAGGGCTGGAAAGTTTGAAGCTGCAAATAAAGGAACCATATTTTTAGATGAAATCGGTGATATGAGTTTGTCTGCTCAAGCAAAAGTATTGCGTGCTTTACAAGAAAGTAAGATTTCTAGGGTAGGTACAGATAAAGATATCAAAGTAGATGTACGGGTAATCGCAGCCACCAATAAAGATTTAAAAAAGGAAATTGCTGATGGGAAGTTTAGAGAAGATTTATATCATCGATTGGCGGTAATTTTGATCAAGGTGCCTGCCTTAAATGATCGGCGAAACGATATCCCATTATTAATCGACTATTTTACATCTAAAATCACGTCAGAACAAGGTATGGCTAAAAAGACCTTTTCTGATAAAGCCGTCAAATTGTTAAAAGCATATGACTGGACGGGTAATATTCGTGAATTGAGGAATGTGGTGGAACGACTTATCATACTCGGGGGGCAAGAGGTTACAGAGGAAGATGTAAAATTATTTGCGAGTAAATAATTTGAGCTAGTTAGTTTGGTCTTATCGAACTGAATTTGCCTCGTTTTTGAAAAGACTCAACTTACATTAATCTTTACAACCTTCCAAAGATTTCAGTGCGGTGGCGGTTATATCCTTAACACGAAAATTATAGTATTTCATACCTTCTGATAGGTTATGATTTAATAATTTCTGCTCGCAATGTTCATATATTTTCTTAGCATATGCAGTTGCTTCAGAACATTTTACAGAACTAACAACTTTTTGTAGCGAAGCTTCATAATTCAATAAAGAAGCGTCAATATGTTGTTGCATTTCTGTTTTAGTCACCTTCAATTCCTCTAAATTATTTACTGCCTCTGTTGAAGTATTCATTGCAAATTCTTTTGACGAGAAAGAGTTATCATGCATTTCATGTTGCTCAAGAGCATCAAAGACATCTATAATATGTAGTAAAGCTTCATTGAGTAAAATATGAGTTCCTTTTATAGAAGTGGCCTTAGCTGCAGCTTTTAAATTCATAAGACTTTCGTCAATACTTACCTCTGCGTCCGTGCAGCCACAATCTTTAAAGTTAGATGAGTTGCTTTGAATTCCTTTTATCGCCTTGTAAATAAAGAATCGAGATTTATTGATGTCATTCTCGGAGATTGCATTTTGTGTTTGGGTTTTTACGAAACCCATGTTTGAGTTTGCGTAATTACAAGCTTCACTAGATGCGAAAGAAGAGAAAAGACCAAAGGTCAAGATAGCTACTAGAATGTAAATTGTCTTCATATTGTAGGTTTGAAAAGTTGTAATACTTTGGGAATATCACAATGGTAAAATTACTAGATACACAGAGGCGTGCCCATTTTATTCGTTAGAACCTATGGGATTCACGTTTATTAGATGAAGTGAATTTTATGCTTGATGAACGACCGTTTTTTTTAACATTTTTAGGCGTTCACCGATAAAAAATTCTATCTTTTCCAGATGAATAGATTAAAAAGTGATGACTTTAAGGTCGATACAACCATAAAACTGGTAGAATTAGATACACGACAAGATTTAAATGCTTCAGAAAAGCAGCTAAAAAAAGACTTAAAAGTAATTCGCAGAGAACTGGGAGAATTTCAAGACACCCTATATGCCCACGGTAAATACAGTGTGTTGATTTGCTTACAGGGCATGGATACTGCGGGTAAAGACAGTTTAATACGCGAGGTTTTCAAAGATTTTAATGTCAGGGGTGTTGAAGTACATAGCTTTAAAGTACCAACAGAGCTTGAATTGAAACATGATTATCTCTGGCGACATTATATAGCACTTCCGGCAAAAGGTAAATTTGGTGTCTTTAATCGAACGCATTATGAAAA
>CALHCJ010000273.1 GCA_937936275.1 uncultured Flavobacteriaceae bacterium | reverse complement strand
CAATTTCCATGATTATGAATTATATGTGAACTAATTATTATGTCGCTAAATGTACTTTTATTCCTCGTATCCCCCTAAAAAAAGTTTCACAAGTTATTAAAGGTTATTAGCTTATTTCAGAGGTGAGTTAGGATGCTCAAAAAACATAAAAATGACTCATCTAACTAGTGTTTAGGATAACCAACTATGTAGGTTCCTAATTTCTTTCCATTACTCTTTTTTGCTGGACCATATTCCCAATAAAAATCATTTTTCCCAAGTCCGGTTAAAAGCTTATCAATATCCGTAAGCGCATACATTCTAGGCAATGATGCTTGACCATCCCAAGCATAGCAAATTGGTATTATGGGTATCAGATAGGTAAACACCAATTGCTGCCAAGTCAAGGGCTTTACAAAAGGAGTCATAAACAGTGTCATTATGATCAGAATGATGAGACCTATGGGAAGCATGATCAGCCACGCTAGAAAAGGGATTTTATTCTCAGCCATCTCATAAATTAACAACGGTTGTCTATTCTCTTCTGCCGACTCTAAAATTTTTCGTGCGTGTTTTGGAGACATGTGATGAAAACTATTGACCATAGTTTTTAAACCTTTGGGCGCTGATAAAAGATTGGTAGCATCAACGGGGGTTTCTAAATAACTTATTTTGTACTCTTGATTGGTATTGAACTTTTTCGCAGTTTCTTTGTTGGGATAGAGGTCAGTCATCACAAGTTCAATATGACTGAGATCTTTCGTTTGGTGTAAAGTCTTCAAAACTTCTGGCATTGCTCCCCCTGAACCAGAACCTAAATCAACAATCTTAGTTAGGTTTTTTTCTTGAAGTACTCTAGCAATTAAATACCCTAGCACTTCACTAACTCCTAACATTTTATGCAAAACTACGATCAGATTAGTCACACAAGCCCTCAACCAACTGGGAAACCAGCTATAGTCTTCAAATTCAAATAATTGCACGCGCTTCACAGCTCTTGACTTTTAGATATTTAAAGATACATAATTCGAAAAAGCTCGGTTCATGATAAAAGTCAGATTTTACCCTTTATTTGAAATTCCCCTATCTTTGAATGACAACGACCTCTTGGATGAATTTTAATCCCAAAAACAAGACCACAAACATTATTTTATTGGTAACTGCCTTTACCATTGTGAGTCTCATTTTATGGAATACCAATAGCTTTTTCAAAAAGTTTAAAGAGGAAGAACGTTTTAAGATGGAAAATTGGGCTACCGCTCAGTCCACTTTATTACAAGCATCAATTGATGATGACCCTGGTGAACTTACGATAAAAGTACTTCAGAACAACGAATCGACACCCATGATTTTGGTCAATAAAGACGGGTCAATAAAAACCAATAATATGCCTTCTGAAGTGGCACTAGACACTTCATATATTCAAAGACAAATTGCAAAATTTAGTGCTGAAAATACTCCCATTAATATTGATCAACAAGGTGAACATTTAGCCACTTTGTATTATGGAAATTCAGAAGTGTTGAATAAATTGAAGTACTACCCAATCGCATTATTACTTATTATTTTACTTTTTGGAACAGTCATATTCTTTTTCTTCAAAACGAACAAAGCTTCTGAACAAAATAAGCTTTGGGCGGGAATGGCGAAAGAGACTGCGCATCAGATCGGCACACCACTTTCTTCATTATTAGGTTGGAATGAACTTTTGAAAGCAGAAAATATAAACCCAGAAATAACCCTAGAAATAGAAAAGGATATTTCGCGTTTAGAGACCATTACCAATCGGTTTTCAAAAATAGGTTCTCTACCTAAATTAGATGAACATGACATTGTTCAAGAAACACAAGATGCTTTTAACTATTTAAAGCTTAGAAGCTCGAAATTGATTCATTTTTCTTTCAATTCTAAGGTGGAAAAATTAACGGTACTATTAAACCATTCACTTTATAACTGGACGATTGAGAATCTTGTGAAAAATGGCATCGATGCTATGAAAGGTAGAGGTAGTATTGGTATTGAAATCGTACCTGATGGAAACTATGTAAATATTTTGGTCTCTGATACTGGTCATGGTATTGCCAAAAGCGATTATAAAACTATCTTTAATCCTGGGGTAACTTCGAAAAAACGAGGATGGGGTTTGGGTCTTTCACTTGTTAAAAGAATTGTTGAAGAGTACCATAATGGAAAAATAAAAGTACTTTCGTCTAGTAAGGAGGGTACAATAATGCAAATTTCGTTAAAAGTAAATACCTAATTATGGCAACTGAAAAATTGGTAGTCTTAAAGGAGTCAGCGTTAACAAACAATTGTCCCGAATGTTTCAATCAAGATTTGTCGCTTACATTTTACCAAAAACATCGCTTTAATACTTTCTTCCATAAGATTACCAAAGAGGTCACGCATCAAGTTCGATGTAATAAATGTGGTTCAGATATATACCCTTCTACGTGGACGGATGATATTGAACGTATATTTGATTATTATCGAAAGATGGTACAGCCCGAAAAGGCTTCCACCTCATATACGGTTTGGTTTTATCTGTTAATTCTTGTTATTCTTGCTGTGATTGGCGGTGGAGTGTACGCCTACCTTGAGGGACTTATTCAATTTTAGAACGAATACGCGTTGCAATTTTCTCAAATTCTGATGGCTCAAGCGAAACTTTAAATTGAAAAGTAGCTTCCTTCATTTCGTTTAGTGGAATCAAATGTACGTGAACATGGGGCACCTCTAACCCGATAACGGTCATACCAACTCTTTTACAACGTACACTTGATTCAATAGCTTTTGCCACTTTTCTTGAAAAAGACATGAGGCCTAAATACGTCTCTTGGTCAAGATCAGTAATCTTATCAACTTCCTTTTTAGGAATACATAAGGTATGCCCTTTAGCATTCGGATTAATATCTAAAAAAGCAAAGAAATTTTCATCTTCGGCTATTTTGTAACATGGTATTTCGCCGTTAATGATCTTGGTAAAAATAGAGGACATAGTATCGTTG
>CALHCJ010000272.1 GCA_937936275.1 uncultured Flavobacteriaceae bacterium | reverse complement strand
CAACTTAACCGTTATTGATCTTGAGGGATATTTTGATGCGAATGCGCATTTAGGATATCGCGTTACAGACCAACTTTCTATTTTCGTGAAAGGTGCGAATCTTGCCAACAACAACTATCAACGCTGGGCAAACTTTCAAGTGCAGGGCTTGCAAGTCTTAGGTGGAGCTACCTATAAGTTTGATTTCTAAACAGACAAGTACTTTCGATTATTCACCAGAGTTAATTAGGGTATTTAAACTTTCAATTGTTTCATACTACCTGTTGCATGGTGTATTTTACGTTTTATCAAAATTGTAGACGACTTATCCATGTTTTAATATGAAGATGTTGAGGTTTTGTATTTTTGTATGGCTAGAAAAGAAAATTATGTTACTATGTTAAAGTCGGTTTCAACTTTGATTTACAAGACTGCTATGGTATCTCTTCTTTGTGGATTCCTAATTGTAGGCTGTAAATCAGACGACCCTTCTGATCGCCCTGAAGTAGTATTAGACTCTGATGGTGATGGTATTCTTGATGAAGAAGAAATTGCGAATGGCACAAACAAAAATAACGCTTGCGATCCTGCTCAAGTTTCTGGTTATATGGGTTTTGATGATACCAGTAGCGTTTGGTTGGCTTCTGACTGTGATAAAGACGGCATTACAAACGGAGATGAGCTTTCGGATGGCACTGACCCCTACGTAGATCAAATTACTGATACCGATGGCGATGGAGTTGCAAACAGCGCAGAGTTAGCGGCGGGTACTGATGTCAATGACCCTTGCGATCCAAAACAGGAAGCTGGTTATACTGGGCACAATCCTTCGAGCACGCTTTGGTCAATGGCTGATTGTGATGCTGATGGGGTTTTAAATGGAGATGAATTAACGGCGTCCACAGATCCTTATGTGGAGGACGCTGTATATCCTATCGCTGAGTTTCTACCTAAACTTTCAGATTTACTTTTGTTTAAAGGAGAGGTTGCGAATTTAGAATTCAATAGTACAGTTCACGAGTATGAACTAGCTACCCCTTTATACACCGATTATTCGTATAAGTTAAGATCAATTTCTATCCCACAAGAAACCAGTATGGAGTATAACGGTGAAGGATTGTTAGAATTTCCTGATAACACAATTATTACCAAAACGTTCTATTATTTGAATGATGAACGTGATCCATCCTTAGGAAGAAAAATAATTGAGACTAGGCTTCTTATCAAAAAGAATGGACTCTGGGAAATGGGGAACTATATCTGGAATGAAGCACAAGATGAAGCAAATCTGAGTTTAGACGGACCTATTGTTCCGGTAAGCTGGATCGATCAAACGGGAGTCAATAGAAATGTAAATTATCAGGTTCCAATAATGCCAAACTGTGTTCAATGTCATAATGTAAATGGTGCATCAAGACCTATAGGACCTAAGGCTAGAAATTTAAATTTTGTTAGTAACGGAATAAATTCGCTTCAAAACTTTATTGATAAAGGGCTTTTAAATGGTGCACCCAATATCTCTGAAATTGAAAAACTACCCATTTGGTCTGATATGTCTTTTAGTTTCTCAGAGCGTGCTAGAGCTTACATGGATGTGAATTGTGCACATTGTCATCAACCTGGTGGTTTTCACGACGCCTCCGGAGGTGTACGACCAGATTTTAGATATGAAACTCCATTTGCAAATACCAATATTGAAAGTTTTAAAACGGATATTGTAAACCGAATCAATACAGATCCCGCCTTCGGACCTTCTATGCCGCTTGTTGGAGTTTCGGTGATTCACCAAGAGGGTGTGACACTAATTGAAGACTATATCAATACCTTAAACTAACCATCTTCAAAAGACTAATACTATACTAGAAGTGGTTCGAATTACGTTAAAGCAGTAGGTCCCAAAATATGTACTACTCGTCGAACAGGTACTAAGCGTGAACCCTTGTTAGCGTTTAATTATCTATTTTAGAGTTAGTTATAAACGATATTCTTTGGTCTAAAATGGCAACAAAATATATTGTTCTTTGGGTTTTTTTGTTATTCATAGCAAAAAGTGCTGCTCAGAATTTGGTGAAAAATCCAAGTTTTGAAGCGTTTTTGAAATGCCCAGAGCGATTGGGCAATTTTGATGATGATGTGACATCGTGGTCGACCCCTACTGAAGGATCGACCGACTATTTCAATGGCTGCAGCACTGCTATGGGAACTCCCAAAAATTTTAACGGTACACAACCCGCAAACTTCGGAACTGGTTATGCCGGCCTTTATTTATATGCTCCTGATAATTATCGTGAATACCTTCAGGTAGAACTAACCGAAACTTTAACGAAAGGAAAAAGGTACAGTATTTCATTTTATGTAAGTTTAGCCGAGCGGTCAGACTTTGCTGTGAAGGAATTTGGAGTGCTATTCTCACACAGCAAATTAGAAGTTGCAGGTAAAAGAGAATTATCTAAAGGTAAAATTTATAAAGAGAGTATTGAGAACTATAACTTCATGGAAATTGGGTATTCTAATTTCTATTCTGATACCAAAGATTGGATTTTAGTGAACACTCAATTTGTTGCCAAAGGCACAGAGAATTACTTAACCATGGGTAACTTTAAACCCAATGCCCGAACACGAATGTTCAGAACTAAAAAAGGAGCTAGAAAAGGCGCTTACTATTATGTAGATATGTTCAAAGTTGAAGCGACAGATACGACAAACCAGACTAGTTTAGCGGTTAAAACAGATAACAAACTTAAGACCAACTTTGCGTTAGACAAAATTCATGTTTTTGAAAATGTATTATTTGATTTTGATAAATTCAACTTATTGCCGAGTGCCAAAAAAGAGATGCAAGAGCTATTTGATTACATCAACAATGACACTTCACTACAAATTACCATCCAAGGCCATACTGATAGCGTAGGTTCTAAGTTTTACAATAAATCGCTTTCAGGAAAAAGAGCTCAGGCTGTCGCTAATTATCTTCAATATTTAGGCCTTGCCGATGATCGTATATTTTGGGAAGGGTATGGAGGAAAAAAACCCGTAGCTACTAATAACACTGAGGCTGGTCGTCAACAAAACAGAAGAGTTGAATTTTTAATTACTAAAAAAGGTAAGGTGAACAGGTGAGAAATCTTTTTTCATCGTCAATATTTTTACCGAGCAACTATGTAATTAAAAGCGTATTCAACATGAATAATAGTAGTGTTGAATATATTGGCACTATCTTTGACTTATATTAAATAATTAATTTAAAATTTAAGTATGAGTACAGGAACAGTAAAATTCTTCAATGACACTAAAGGTTTTGGTTTTATCACTGAAGAAGGCGTAGACAAAGATCACTTTGTTCACGTATCTGGATTGGTAGACGAAATTCGTGAAGGCGATGAAGTTGAATTCGATCTACAAGAAGGTAATAAAGGATTAAACGCAGTAAACGTTAAAGTAATTTAAAAGATACTTCTTAGTTTTTTAATACAGAGCCCTGACCAATTGGTCGGGGCTTTTTTATGTAATTTTGCGAGTTTCTAATCAGAAAATAATTCAACCATTCAACGGTCTAAAACTTTTATGCTTTTTGACCCCGCTAAGAGTCCTATCTTTTACGGGTATGTTATCCTTTTTATTGGAACGATTGGAGTTTATTTCAGTTTTCCAGGGCAAACCATTGGGGTTTCGGTCTTTACAGACCCTGTTAAAGATGCTTTAGGACTTTCACGAAACCAGTTTAGCAACGCCTATATGATAGGTACTATAGCTAGCTCTTTAATTATTGGTAGGGCAGGGGTCTGGTTTGATACTTATGGTGCTCGCTATGTAGCTTTTTGTGCAGCCCTAGTTTTGGCGATAGCCCTCTTTTTGTGTTCGTGGTCGGTTCATATGAGTGATTTTGCGAAAGAGATCCTCAATAGAGATACTTGGGCGATACCTTTTGCCATCATGACTTTATTGTTCTTCCTCTTGCGTTTTGCAGGTCAAGGTGTATTAACAATGGCGTCTCGAAATGTTATCATGATTTGGTTTGATAAGAATAGAGGAAAAGTAAATGCGTTTAGCAGCGTTGCGATATCCTTCGGATTTTCTTCATCTCCCATATGGGTAGATGCGCTTATTGAAAGTAGTGGTTGGCAAAATACTTGGCAGTATTTGGGTTTTGGCTTATTAGGCATGAGCAGCTTAATTTTCATTTTCTATAAAAACAAACCTGAAGATTTCGGACTTCTACCTGATGGTGCAAAAGAGATTGTTCAAACGAAAACGAAAACAGTAATTACTAGAAAGCAATTTACGCTGCGGGAAGCTACAAAAACGCGTGCCTTTTGGATGTACGCTTTAATCTTGGCCTTCAATAGTTTCTTTAGCACCGGCCTCACCTTTCATATCGTTTCCATATTCAAAAGCGAAGGCTTTCCTAAAGGAGATGCTATTTCTATTTTTCTACCTGCCTCTATTGTTGCGGTTTCTATTTCGATACTTGCGAACTTTTTAAGCGATTACCTTCAATTGCGACTCTATTTATATTTAATGATTACCGGGGGAATTATAGCTTCGATTGGATTTTTATACCTGCCTACTGCAGCTGGTATTCCATTATTAGTAGCCGGCTTTGGTATCATGAGTGGATTTTTTGCAGTACTGAATACGATAGCTTGGCCTCGATTTTATGGGCGTGATCACTTAGGAGCCATAACAGGAAAGGTGATGTCTTTTTTAATACTGGCAAGTGCCCTAGCTCCCAGTATTTTTAGCCTTTGTTTTTCGACCTTTGATTCTTATCAGTTGCTGGGTTGGTTGGGGTTGGTGTTTTTGATATTTCTTGTTTTTGGGAGTTTGAAGGCAAGAAACCCACAATAGATGGTAGTATTTTTTTAAAGAACGTTTTAAAAAAAATGGTTATGAATATGAAATTTTTTGGTACGGCAGTTTTGTTAATCGTAGTTTTTTCATGCTCTGAAAAGAACAAAAGAACCAAAAAACAGAAGTTGGTCAGTA
>CALHCJ010000271.1 GCA_937936275.1 uncultured Flavobacteriaceae bacterium | reverse complement strand
TTTGTACCGCAACGTCATTTAGAGAAAGAAGATGGTAAGAAACTTGGCAAAGGTGAAGAAGCTCAGTTTAAAATCATTGAATTTAACAAAGATTTCAAACGAGTAGTTGCAAGTCATACTGCTATCTTTAGAGAAGAGGAGAAACGTAACGTGAAGGCTGCTGTCAAAAGACAAGCTGCTAGTGCTGATGAAGCTAAGCCTACTTTAGGGGATGCGAATGAAGCTTTACAAGCGTTAAAAGATAAGATGGAAGGAAAGAAATAGATTTCTTTAATCTTAGAATAATAGAGCCCTGACCTCATATGGTCAGGGTTTTTTTATGTGTTAGAATTCGGTACTTATTTTACTTGTTCCAAGATCCATTTTGAGATGGTGTCGAGTGCTTCTGGCGCAAATGTTTGTTCTATAGTGCCATATTCGCTCGGTGCACCAGTAGCCGCAACTTGAAATAAATGATTTAATTCGGGAAATGTTTTAGTAGTAATATTCATATTTCCAGATGACTCTAATATTGATTTAAACACAGGTAAGTTTTCTGCTGCTAAAACCTGCACATCTTTACCCCCATTGAGTGCTAAAACAGGACATTTTATTTTACTAATATTTTCCGTAGGATCATATTGTAGAAAGTAAACCATCCATGGGCTAAGTACTAATTTTGTCTGCTTATTTACGTATTCATCCAGAGTCATTTCTTCTGGTTTGTCAGGGTCATCAATAGAAATCTCACGGATATAGGAAATCATTTTTTCTTTAAGTATTGTCGAATCAGCGTTTTGTTTCACAATTTCAAAAGCTTTTCGGTTGTGTTGTTGCGACTGTAGAATATCTGCATCATTCGTTCCCCTGAGCTTTGCCATTACCGCTTGCTGAGATAATAAGATTTGATCACCAGGTATACTGGGGCCAGCTAAGGAAACAACATACGCGATATCTTTATTTTTAGCAGCGACGATACCAGCAATAAGTCCACCTTCACTATGACCAATCAAGCCGATATTATTTTTATCAATCTCACCGCGTGTTTTCAGGTAGGTGACGGCGCTTAATACATCGGTGGCAAAGTCAGCAGAAGTAGCAGTGTCATGATTGCCGGTTGATAGGCCGACTCCGCGATCATCAAATCGTAAAACAGCGATTCCCTTTCTTGTCAAATGATCTGCAATGACCAGAAATGGCTTATGTCCAATGATTTCTTCGTTTCGATCTTGGGGGCCACTACCTGTTATCAGTATGGCCACGGGAAAGCTTCCTTCTTTTGACGGTAAAGTTAGCGTTCCTGCTAAGGTAATATTAGCGCCCGTATTGTCAAAAGTAACTTCTTCCGATAGATATGGGTATGGTTCTTTAGGTTCTTGTGGTCGGCTGACAATCTCTTTTTGAATAGTTTCCCTTTGCAAGATTAATGGTATTTCAAATCCGTTTTGAACAAAAGTTCCAGAAAAAGTGCCATTTGAATAGTCACCTTTATAAGTAGCATTCAGATTCGTCATGATTAAATTCAAGACTTTATTTTCAAAAGTAATTTTTGTTATCGGAATTCCCGTTGCGCCCTGATCAGGGCTGTCTAAAGTTGCTGTGTATCCTAGGTCAGTTTGATCAATATGCACCACGATGCGCAATTTCATGGCTTCAAGCATACCATTCCATTCTCCGGTAATATCTTGAGCGTAGTTTATGGAAATAAACAAAAATGCTACAATCGATAAGACTATTTTTCTCATTTCTAGGATTTTAACTATTCTACTTGATTGGACTCGTTAATGAAAAGAATGTTACACGAATGATAATAAATTTTGACAATATTTTATATATAGATGCATTTTGAATTACATCGATATGTTGGTAGTAAATGATGAGCTGTAGAATGCACTAATATTTCACCTAGAATTCCTTATTTTTGTCTACGAAAAGGATTCACGTCCATTATGAGTCAAAAAGTATTACTTTCTGCTACTGAAATCAATATCATTCTTCACCGTTTGGCTTGTCAACTTCTTGAAAATCATTTGGACTTTTCAAATACGGTACTAATTGGTATTCAACCAAGAGGAACTTTCGTAGCTGAAAGATTAGTACGAATTTTAAAAGATGAATATAAAGTCAAGCATATTGATGCAGGTTTTTTAGACATCACTTTTTACAGAGATGACTTTAGAAGAGGCGATAAAACATTAGAAGCGACCGCTACCAATATCAATTTCTTAATAGAAGATAAAAATGTCGTTTTGATTGATGATGTTTTATATACGGGGAGAAGTATTAATGCGGCCTTAACTGCACTACAATCTTTTGGAAGACCTAAAGAAGTTGAGTTACTCACTTTAATTGACAGACGATTTAGTCGACATTTACCAATTCAACCTAACTATAGGGGAAGACAGGTTGACGCTATTAATGATGAAAAAGTGAAAGTGATGTGGAAAGAAAATGATGGCAAAGACGTTATATATTTGATAAATAAGTAATATGAGCGAATTAAGTGTAAAACACTTATTGGGAATAAAATATCTGAACGAATCTGATATTCAGCTCATTTTTGAAACTGCAGATCATTTTAAGGAGGTGATTAACCGTTCTATAAAAAAGGTACCTTCTTTACGTGATATTACGATCGCTAACATATTCTTTGAAAATAGTACTCGAACTAAGTTGTCTTTCGAACTAGCAGAAAAACGACTTTCGGCGGATGTGATTAATTTTTCAGCTAGTCAATCTTCAGTTAAAAAAGGGGAGACATTAATTGATACGGTTAATAATATACTTTCAATGAAGGTAGATATGGTCGTAATGCGGCATCCAAATCCTGGTGCTGGTATTTTTTTATCGAAACATGTAAACGCATCTATCGTAAATGCTGGCGATGGTGCTCACGAACATCCAACACAGGCATTGTTGGATTCATATTCTATTCGTGAAAAATTAGGTGATGTAGCTGGTAAAAATGTCGTGATTGTGGGAGATATTCTTCATTCAAGAGTGGCTCTGTCTAATATTTTCGCATTAAAGCTTCAAGGTGCGAATGTGAAAGTTTGTGGTCCTAAAACGTTACTTCCGAAGCATGTAGAATCATTGGGAGTGAAAGTAGAGACTGATCTAAGAAAGGCTTTAAATTGGTGTGATGTGGCCAATATGTTACGCATACAAAATGAGCGTTTAGATATCAGTTACTTTCCGACTACCAGAGAATATACTCAGCAGTATGGTGTAAATAAAACTTTATTAAATAGTTTAGATAAAGAGATTGTGATCATGCATCCAGGACCTATAAATAGGGGTGTCGAAATCACAAGTGATGTCGCAGATTCGAAACAGTCTATTATTTTAAACCAAGTTGAAAACGGAGTTGCCATACGAATGGCAGTAATTTATCTGTTAGCTGCTAAAATTAAATAACTATGATTTTTGATAAGAAAGGGACAACGACTACCGTTTTTCAAGAAAACATAAAGTTGTCTAAATTTTTAACGAATCTGCAAGATGGTTATCCAAAGATTAAAAACGATAATCTTATTATTAATCTTTTTTCCTTTTCACAATTGACCGCAGGAGATGTTTTAGAGTTCTTGGATCTTTCAAACGCACATCGAGAGACCAATAAGTCTTTCGTATTGGTAACTGACAAGGTAAGATACGATGAGGTGCCTGAAGAAATTACTGTGGTGCCAACCCTTCAAGAAGCAAGAGATATTATTGAAATGGAGGAAATAGAAAGGGACTTAGGAATTTGAAGCTCCATATTCTAGGCTGCTACGCAGCGACACCAAGAACTTTAACAAATCCGACGTCTCAGGTGTTGGAAATCAAGAACCATATGATTTTGATTGACTGTGGAGAAGGAACTCAAGTACAACTTCGTAAAATTAAGGTGAAGTTTTCAAGAATCAACCATATATTTATTTCTCATTTGCATGGTGATCATTTCTTCGGATTACCTGGTTTAATTTCTACATTTCGATTGTTAGGAAGAGATAAAGAGATGCATATCTACGGTCCAAAAGGAATTAAGGAGGCTATCACACTTCTACTAAAATTAGGTGATTCATGGACAAACTATAAATTGATCTTTCATGTTTTAGAGTCGAAAAAATCAGAGTTGATTTATGAAGATGAAAAAGTAGCTGTTGAAACCATACCCTTAGACCATAGAGTGTATACTAACGGATTTTTATTCAAAGAAAAGCTTGGTGAACGAAAGCTAAATATTGCGGCTGTAGAGAAATATAAAATAGATCGCTCTTCTTATCAAAACATCAAAAACGGAAGAGACGTTACTTTAGAAAATGGGCAAGTAGTTTCAAACGATTTGTTGTCTTTTGATCCACCTAAACCTAAAACCTACGCCTACTGTAGTGATACTGCGTATAGGCCAGAGATTATACCTCAAATAAAAGAAGCTGATGTTTTGTATCATGAATCCACTTTTTTAGATTCTGAGGCGCATCTTTCCAGTAAGACCAAACACGCTACGGCAAAAGAGGCGGCTGCCATAGCAAAGGAAGCTAATGTGGGTCAACTGATATTAGGTCATTATTCCACGCGCTATAAATCCATAGATCTTTTTAAAGAAGAAGCGCAGACCATCTTTGATCGTGTTGAACTTGCAGACGATGGTAAGACGTTCGATTTTTAGAAATTAGAACTTCGTGGTATAGCTATAACATGTAGCTAAAAATTAATTTCTTTTTTAAAGGTCACATTTCCTATCTTTTATGGAACTTTACATAACACTTTTAAGATAAAGAAGTCATGCAAAAAGATTTAGGGAATTATCGAAAATCATACGAAAAAAGTGCTTTAATGGAAGATACTATTCCTCATAATCCAATGGAGCTTTTTCAGCAATGGTTTCGTGAGGTGGAAGCATCTGAAGGGGTAGAAGAGCCCAATGCCATGACCGTATCTACTGTTGGGTTAGATGGTTTTCCTAAGAATCGTGTGGTATTATTAAAAAAATATTCACATGAAGGCTTTATTTTTTATACCAATTATAAGAGCGAAAAAGGAAGAGCGATTGCTGATAATCCAAATGTATGTATATCTTTTTTTTGGCCGAATTTAGAGCGTCAAATAATAATCAAGGGAAAAGCGGAAAAGATAGCGACGAATCTATCTGATGGCTATTTTGAATCAAGACCGAAAGGTAGTAGGTTAGGAGCTATTGTGTCAAACCAGAGCAGTGTAATATCTTCGCGGGAAGTTCTGGAAGAAAAACTAACCCAACTCGAAAAAGAATACGAGGGTAAGGAAATTAAACGACCGAATTGGTGGGGAGGCTATATTGTAAAACCAGTCTCTATGGAATTCTGGCAAGGTAGACCTAATCGATTGCATGATCGAATACGATATGAATTTAAGGATATTGACTGGAAGATTGAAAGGTTGGCACCCTAAGAAAAGGTTTACTCTTCATTTAATTGTCTAAGGTTCATAAAGATATAATTTATGTTAACATGAAAACACTGATTCTAGTACGACACGGAAAATCTTCTTGGGAATATTCTGTTGGAGATAAAGATCGCCCCTTACTTCAAAGAGGGATGAATGATGCACATTTGGTATCAGACAATTTTAATGAACAGTCTATTCCAATTGATGCCGTTTTTTCCAGTCCGGCGAATAGGGCATTACATACCAGTATGATTTTTGTAAGACAGTTGTATTTTCCTTTAGATAAGTTTCGAGTGGTCAATGAGTTGTATGATTTCACCGGAGAGTATGTCCTTCAGTTTATAAAAAAATTGAATGATGACTTAAATACAGTCCTTGTTTTTGGGCATAACCATGCCTTTACACACATTGCCAATTCCCTCGGAAATTCCTATATTGAAAACGTTCCAACGAGCGGATTAGTGCAGATAGAGTTTGATATTGAAGACTGGCAATCCGTAGATAAAGGTATCACGAAACAAACGATTTTTCCAAAGCAATTAAGAGGATGATAAAAACTAAAAATCAATACATTAATAGAGAAATAAGTTGGTTGCGATTTAACGAACGGGTTCTTCAAGAAAGTACCGACACCAATGTTCCTCTAATTGAAAGGCTGCGATTTCTTGGTATCTATTCTAATAATTTGGATGAATTCTTCAAGGTAAGATACGCCACGGTAAAGCGTATTATGGAAGCTGGTAAAAAGGGAAAAAGCGCTCTGGGCGGTGAGACGGCGAAGGATCTTTTGGAGGAAATCACAAAAGTGGTGATTGAACAACAAAGAAATAGTGTTGATATCTTAAAAGACATTCAAAGTGAATTAGAAGGAGAGAATGTTTTCATTATAAAGGAAACAGAACTTACAGATAAACAGCAAGATTTCGTTAAGAAATACTTCATTCAAAATGTGAGTCCAGAGTTAATGACCATTATTTTAAATGATCTGACCGACTTTCCTACTTTGAAAGATACCGCTGCATATCTCGCGGTAAAGATGATTATTATAGGCGATCAGATCGCTAAAGAAAAAGAGAACCGATACGCTTTAATCGAAATTCCAAAAGGTATTGATCGCTTTGTTGTTTTACCGAAGGAAGGTGACAAAAATTACATCATTATTCTAGATGATTTAATTCGCTATTGCCTTCGGAATATATTTACCATGTTCGAGTACGAATCTATTTCTGCTCATATGATTAAAATTACTCGAGATGCAGAGTTAGACATGGATAATGATTTGAGCAAGAGCTTTATTGAAAAAATTTCATCTAGCGTAGAACATCGCAAGTTAGGTGATCCGGTACGGTTCGTTTATGATCAAAGCATTGGAAATGATACGCTTAAATTCTTAAAGGAGAAAATGAACATCGAGGATACCGATAGTGTAATTCCTGGTGGTCGTTACCATAATCGACGCGATTATATGGGTTTTCCTAGTTTGGGTCGACAAGATTTGATGTATGATAAGATTACTCCCCTACCGGTAAAAGGTTTTTCTATGGAAGGAAGTCTTTTTGAACAAATCGCTCAAAAAGACTATCTGCAATATACACCTTATCATACCTTCTCTTATGTTATTAAATTTCTTAGAGAAGCCGCTTTAGATCCCAAAGTAAGAACTATAAAGATTACGGTTTATAGACTTGCTAGCAATTCTCAGGTCGCGGCATCACTCATAAATGCAGTAAAAAATGGAAAGCAAGTAACTGTTCAAATTGAGTTGCAAGCTCGTTTTGACGAACAAGCAAATATTGAATATGCTGAACAGTTGCAGGCAGAGGGAGTAAAATTGATTTTTGGAGTTCCCGGCCTAAAAGTACATAGTAAAGTTTGTGTTATTGAGCGTGAAGAGGATGAAGGAATGAAACGTTACGGTTTTATTAGTACAGGTAATTTTAGTGAGGCAACCGCTCGCATATATACAGATTATACACTTTTTACAGCTCACGGGGCTATACTTAAAGAGTTAAATAAGGTTTTCGATTTCTTTGAAACGACCTACAAAATTAATAAATACAAACATTTGATAGTTTCGCCGCATTACACGAAAAGTACTTTTCTTAAGTTGATAGATAAGGAAATTGATAGTGCTTTGGAGGGTGAAGAAGCGTACATTAAAATCAAAATGAACAGTTTTACCAGTTATAAAATGATTGATAAGCTCTATGAGGCAAGTAGGGCTGGAGTGAAAATTCAACTGATTGTTAGAGGAGTATGTTGTTTAGTGCCTGGTGTTAAGGGAATGAGTGAAAATATTGAGGCGATAAGTGTGGTAGATAAATTTCTAGAACACCCTCGTACTTTTATTTTTGGAAATAATGGTAACCCTAAAATTTATATTTCTTCTGCGGATTGGATGACGAGAAACCTAGATAATAGAGTCGAAGTAGGATGCCCCATTTATGACCCAGAAATCAGACAAGAACTATTAGATACCTTTGAAATATCATGGAACGATAATGTGAAGGCAAGGATTTTCAATGAAGCTCAAGACAATGAATATCGAAAAACCACCAGAAAAAAGGTGCGTTCTCAGTTCGAGATGTATGATTATTATTTGGAGAAACTGAAAGAGTAGCCAGATTTTGGCAGACACTTGCAGTAGGTTATAAAAATATAATGTTTAGAATAAGAATTTAGCTCTTGCTAAGACCAGGCATGCCAACTTTGAGTATAATCCCGAAACTGCCACTAAAAACTACATGCTGCATTAACCGTGAATGCTTTCACTTTTGCCTAAGTCTTTTATGATCTTTGCTTCATAAACAAGTAGATCTTGCCATTTTCGGTCAACTTCTTCACGATTGCCGTAGTGTCTAGCAAACTTCAAAAACATGGTATAATGACCAGCTTCGCTGACCATTAATTTATGATAGAAATCCGCTAATTCCTTATCTTCTAATTCTTCAGAAAGTAATCGAAAACGTTCACAACTTCGTGCTTCAATTAATGCGGCATATAAAAGACGATGAACCAATTGGGTGGTTCTACTACCCCCCTTAGGAAAGAATTTTACCAATTGTAGTACATAATGATCTTTACGATCTCTCCCCAAAGTTTTTCCCCTAGCGATAATCCGATCATGAACCATTTTAAAATGCCCCATTTCCTCACGAGATAATGCTATCATCTCATTAATTAGTTCCGTATATTCTGGAAAGCTCACAATAAGTGAGATTGCAGTACTTGCCGCCTTTTGTTCACAATAAGCGTGATCGGTTAATATCTCATCAATATTTTTTTCTACGATATTTACCCATCTTGGGTCTGTGGGTAGTTTTAAACCTAACATAGCTCCATCTTTGTTACAAAAGTAGAAAGAATAAGATGAATAGCATGTTGAAGTTAAATAAACAATGTCGGGTTGTAAGGCTATGATATCTGGTGTTTTTTCTTCGGATAAATAGCATTATTTTTGATTTGTACTAAGTCTACCAACTTTTCGTTCTATTTCAAGGGAATTTCATCTTCCAAATCAAATTAGAATTTCAATGTATTTCAAAGACACAAGCATTCAGCTTTCCAAAATTATAGAAAGCAATGTAGATTCAATCGTAAAGAATTGGTTAGCCGAAAAGATTGATACCGTCATCAGTGAAAAATCAGTTAAAACGCTATATCTCACATATAGTTTAATCGGGTCTAAAGTAGATCTGCAAGGGGAATTTAATATCGATGCTGTTCAAGATGATTTAAAGGAATATATTTTGTTGCAAAATGGAAATATTAGGCAATTAACGAGAATGTATTTGCTGATCAATGTGTTAGAAGCTGATGAAGTATTTTTTAGCCCTAAAATTGCCAATATTATTCAAGTGGCCGATACCAGTGAGTTAGAGACTTTTTTAAAATTTTTAATTCTACTTCCGAATCCTGAAAAATATAAAACTGCGGCCGTAGATTCTTTAAGAACGAATATTTCGATAGTGTTCAATGCAATTGCTTTCAACAATCCGTATCCAGGAAAGTATTTCGATGAATCACAATGGAATCAAATGTATTTGAAAACTGCCTTTATGCAAGGCGATTTAAGTGCTATTAAAGATATAGACAAGAGAGCAAATAAAGATTTAGCAAGAATTATTTCTGATTATGCGCATGAAAGATGGGCAGCATCTCGCGATATTGATCCTTATTTTTGGCGCCCAGTTACCAAGTTCTTAAATAATGATCTTTTAAAAGACATGCAAAGATTACTTCAAAGCGAGAATGCTGCAGAAAATGAAGCTGCAGCACTTTGTTTATTCAACTCTGGATTAAAGGAAGGTCAAGAAATTTTGAAAGCTCATCCTGAACTGATAGAAAACGTTAAGAATAAAACGATAAGCTGGAACAGTTTAAAAAGATAATTATGGAAGAAAAAATGATGTTTATCGATCCTCACGTTCATATGAGTTCAAGAACAACCGATGATTATGAAGCAATGGCGAATGCAGGAATAGTAGCACTAATTGAGCCATCATTTTGGTTAGGTCAACCACGCACACAAGTAGGCTCATTTCAAGACTATTATAGCAGTTTGGTAGGATGGGAACCCTTTAGAGCAAGCCAATTTGGTATACAACATTACTGTACTATCGGTTTAAACTCTAAGGAGGCAAATAATGAAGCATTAGCGGAACAAGTAATTGAACTATTGCCATTGTACGTTCACAAAGAAAATGTGGTTGCGATTGGTGAAATAGGATATGACGACCAAACTGCCGCAGAAGATAAGTATTTCAGGCTGCAATTAGAGTTGGCGAAAGAATTAGACATGGTTGTCCAAGTTCATACGCCACATAGAGACAAAAAAGCAGGCACGATTAAAAGTATGGAGGTGTGTCTTGAGCATGGTTTAGACCCATCAAGAGTTATTATCGATCATAACAATGAAGAAACCGTTGAGGAAGTATTGAATAGAGGCTTTTTGGCAGCTTTTACGATTTACCCAAATACAAAGATGGGAAATGAGCGTATGGTCGAGGTGGTTAAGAAATATGGAAGTACCGATATCATCGTTGATAGTTCGGCAGATTGGGGCGTAAGTGATCCTCTTGCTGTTCCTAAAACTGCGGCATTAATGTTGAAAAGTGGCATTGCAAGAGAACATGTAATTAAAACCTGTTACCAAAACGCTCTAGACGCTTTTGGAGAAAATGGAAAAATGAAAGAATCAGATTGGATGAATGCCAAAGGTGTGGATCAAACCCAGCTTTTTAATAATAACAGTGTTTTAAGAGGACAAGACCCAAAAATCGAAAAGACGGATAAAATTCACTAATGAGTAGTGTTCTAAAGGGCTATTTACAATTGATGCGTCCGGCAAACTTACCAACCGCCGCAGCGGATATTTTTTCAGGAGCGGCTATTTCAGGTATATTGGCTGGCAATCCAGTACTTTTAGAGAGTGCCATATCGTTAATGTGTTTGGTATTTGCTTCCGTTTTTTTATATGCTGGAGGCGTAGTTTTAAACGACGTTTTTGACTATGAATTAGATCAAAAAGAACGACCAGAACGGCCGTTGCCTAGTGGTTTGATTACTGTGAGGTCAGCAGCTTTATTTGGAGTTTTACTTTTACTAATAGGTGTAAGTTTAGCATTTTTAGTACATGCTAATAGCGGTTTTATTGCCACAGCACTCGCTGTTTCCATTGTTGCTTATGATGGATTTTCCAAGAAGTATAGTTTTTTAGGCCCTTTAAATATGGGTTTATGTAGAAGTTTAAATTTGCTTTTGGGGATGTCTATATTTGGAGTTATCGATACTATTTGGATTGCTCTTATTCCATTAGTGTATATTTTTGCAATAACGCTCATAAGTAGGGGCGAGGTACATGGTAACAACAAAGGTCATATTCTTTGGGCAGGTGTTTTGTACGCTCTTGTAATTTCTGGCGTTGTAAGTATAGTGCTTTTTAAAACGAATCAAATTTTATCGATAATTCCGTTTTTAGGATTATTTGGTTACTTAGTATTTAGACCGTTGCTAACGGCGTATCGTTCAAATTCACCAGGCAACATAAAAAAAGCAGTAATTGCGGGAGTACTGTCACTTATAGTTTTAGATGCAACTCTAGCAGTTGGCTTTTCTGTTTGGTGGTACGGTCTGCTAATTTTACTATTGTTACCATTATCAATGTTATTGTCAAAACTTTTTGCTATTACCTAAATTTAAGTCCATACAATTGAAACCTATAGAACAATCTTTTTCAGTAGCTTATGAATACAAGTTGTACTTTACACAGCATTTATTCAGTGTTCAAAACCCTATATTTTATAGTGTTCTAAGTCAATACAAAAAGGGAAAGATTCAATTACTATTTGTGGTTGACGATGGTGTCGTTGCACATCATCCAAAATTATTAACTGAAATACAAACATACTGCAGTCAGTACAGTTCTGCTCTAGCGTTTACAGAAAGTATTGTTATTACTGGTGGAGAACAATGTAAGAATGACTATTCACAAGTTGAGAAAGTATTGAAAGGGGTCAATGATCAACATATTGATCGACATTCCTTCGTAATTGCTATCGGTGGTGGTGCCTTGATTGATATGGTAGGTTACGCAGCGGCAATAGCGCATAGAGGGGTTAAATTAATCCGTATACCCACTACGGTATTATCACAAAATGATTCTGCGGTTGGCGTTAAGAACAGTATAAACTTTTTTGGAAAGAAGAACTTCTTAGGAACCTTTGCTCCTCCGTATGCAATTATTAATGACAGTGACTTTCTTCAAACTTTAGTACAACGCGATTGGATTTCAGGTATTGCCGAAGCCATTAAAGTAGCATTGATAAAGGATAAAGCTTTTTTTGAAAGTATTGAACAGAATGCTGATAAATTGAAAAAAAGAGACTTAGATGCTATGCAGGCGGTCATTTATCGATGTGCCGAAATGCATATGCAGCATATTGCTCAGGGTGGTGATCCGTTTGAAAGTGGCTCATCACGACCACTAGATTTTGGTCATTGGGCTGCCCATAAGATGGAACAGATGACAAACTATGGGTTACGTCATGGAGAGGCTGTTGCGAAAGGCATTGCTTTAGATATCACATATGCACATTTATTAAAACTAATTACTGAGCAAGATTTAAACCGAATTCTTGATGTAATGGATAAAATAGGCTTTGATTTAAGTATTCCTGTAGAAACGGAAACTGAAATAAACAGACTTTTACTGGGACTTCAAGAATTTCAAGAACATTTAGGCGGAGAGCTTTGTATAACTTTGATTAACGGTATTGGAGCGAAGCATGATGTCAATGTCATCGATCAATCTCAAATGAGGAAAGCGGTTATTGCATTGAATGAAACTTGTCAAAAGAAGATTTAAATGCGCATTAACGACTCATATCATTTAAGTTATTGTACGAATATTCATCCTGGTTCAAATTGGGAAAGTACTTTTTCTAGTCTCAAAACATACGTCCCTAGAATTAAAAAAGAGGTCTCGCCAAATGAAGCATTTGGTTTAGGTTTACGACTTTCTAATAAGGCAAGCGAAGAATTAAATCAAGGACAGAATTTTATTGAATTTAAAGATTGGCTCACAGAAAACGAGCTGTATGTATTCACAATGAATGGTTTTCCCTATGGAAATTTTCATGACGAGCGTGTAAAAGATAAAGTACATGCGCCAGATTGGACCACTCGAGAAAGATTGTTTTACACCAAACGTTTGTTTGAACAATTATCAGAATTATTACCAAGTGGAATGTCCGGAGGTATTTCTACATCTCCCATTAGCTATAAACATTGGCATAAATCGGAAAAAGAGAAACACATCGCTTTCGAAACAGCAGCGGAACATCTTATTGAAGTTGTATTGCAACTAGTTCCTCTAGAACTGGAAACAGGAAAATATTTACACTTAGACATTGAACCTGAACCAGATGGACTAATTGAGAATAGCGAAGAGTTAATATTCTTTTTTGAGAAATATTTAATTCCTGTGGGAATAAATATTCTTATGAAGAAGTTAGGGTTAGATGTAGAAAATGCGGAAAAATTGATCAAACGACATATTACGGTTTGTTATGATATTTGTCACTTTTCTTTAGCCTTTGAAGAGCCAGAGCATACGTTTAAGAAGTTTCGAGATCAAGGTATTCAAGTAGGTAAAATACAGGTAAGCGCTGCCCTTAAGGTGGTGTACGATAAAGAAAATATGGATGAGGTTTGGGCTGCACTTTCGCAATTTGATGAACCCACATATTTGCACCAAGTTACGCAAAGAGTAGGTGATAAAGTTAAAACCTATAATGACTTACCCATAATTTTAGAAAGCAAAAATGACTTTGTAGAATTACGGGCACATTTTCATGTACCCATCTTTTTAGAGCAATTCGGAGCGCTATTTTCCACACAAGATCATATCTTAAAGGTTGTAAATTACTTGAAACAAAATCAAGTTTCAGAACATTTAGAAATAGAAACGTATACGTGGGATGTTTTGCCCCAAGATTTAAAGAGAGATTTGTCTGAATCTATCGTACGCGAATTGCATTGGTTAAAAGAAAGACTTTAAGCTATTATGAAGAAAACAGTGGTTATCAATGTTGTGGGACTCACCAAACGTTTGATTGGTGAGCATACTCCATTTATTTCTTCATTTTTAGAAAGGGGAAAATCTACTTTTATCACTCCCGTATTACCCGCGGTTACTTGCGCAGCACAATCCACATATCTAACAGGAAAATACCCTTCAGAGCACGGCATTGTGGGTAACGGTTGGTATTTCAAAGATGAGTGCGAGGTGAAATTTTGGCGACAATCTAACAAACTTGTCGAGAGTGATAAAATTTGGGATAAATTAAAAGCAGCGAATTCTGAATTTACCTGTGCTAATCATTTTTGGTGGTATAATATGTACTCTACCGTCGATTTCAGTACTACCCCAAGACCCAATTATTTAGCAGATGGTCGTAAAATTCCCGATTTTTATTCACATCCTGCGGAACTTAGAGATCAATTGCAGGAGGAATTGGGTACGTTTCCCTTGTTTCAATTTTGGGGTCCGAAAACATCTATTAAGTCAAGTCAATGGATAGCCGATGCAGCAATCAAAACAGATGAGCTTCACAATCCAACATTGACCCTTGTTTATCTACCACACTTAGATTATAATTTACAACGTCACGGGCTCAATTATGATATTATTTCGAAAGACCTCAAGGAAATCGATGGGGTGGTTGAACAACTAGTTACATATTATCAAAAACAAGAAGCTCATATTGTATTACTCTCTGAATATGGTATTACTGATGTGAACAATCCTATTCATTTAAATCGTATCCTTCGAAAAGAGGGTTTGATTAATATTAGAATAGAACGAGGTTTAGAACTTTTGGATGCAGGAGCGAGTAGGGCTTTTGCTGTAGCTGATCATCAAATTGCACACATCTATTTGAATGACAAGTCGATTAAAGATAAGGTAAAAACATTAATAGAAAATGTAAGTGGCGTGGAAGCCGTTTTTGCTGAAGATGAAATTGAGGCCAATAATTTAGTTCACGATCGTTGCGGAGATTTAGTCGTAGTAGCAGATGCAAAATCTTGGTTTACATATTACTTCTGGTTAGATGATGCTGTTGCTCCCGATTATGCTCGAATGGTTGATATTCATAAGAAACCTGGCTATGATCCTGTAGAAATGCTAACGGATCCAAAAGACAAGTTCGTGATGGCAAAAGTGGTTGCAAAATTGATTAAAAAGAAACTTGGTTTTCGAACGGTTTTAGACATTATTCCTTTACAAGCAGAACTGGTCAAAGGTTCTCACGGCAGAATTCCAGAAGACGAAGATGATTATCCTATCTTGATTTCTAATGTTGGCGAATTCATCAATGAAGATGTCGTTAAGCCGACTGACGTTTATCATATTTTAGAAAAACACGTTATTGGAAATTTATCGAACTAAAGCAACTTAAAAAGTCATGAAAGTTCTATTTAAAGCAATTGCTATCGTATTTGGAGTATTATTCTTGATTTCTGCAGCATTGCAGTACAATGATCCTGATTCGTTCATATGGATTCTTATTTGGTCTCTTGCAGGCTTGATAAGCTTGGGTTTTGCAATTAATAAGACTCCTTTTTTTGTGCTACTAGTTTCTGGTATAGCTGCGTTGATAGGTTTTTTCTATTCGTATCCTGAAAAATTTGAAGGTTTTGAAATAGGAAAGGGTAATATTAAAAATGTCGAAGAAGGAAGGGAAGCCTACGGATTATTAATTATAGCAATAGTCTTGCTTATTCTAGGAGCTAGAGCTTGGAGGATGAAAAAATCAAAGGTCTAAATCAAACTCTCTTCGAAGTAAATCTATGGCTGAATTCTTTTCTCTTAATTTCTGATATTTTTCTTCAGGTGTAAAGGCGAATTTTTTGGCTGTTGCCTCATTAACAGAAATTTGAAGTGTAATGAAATAGTTTTTCAATTTTGATTTGAGGTACTCCATTAAATCATACTGCTCTCGTTCAATTTCTTTCTTCATGGATGCGTTGGGCATCTCAATCCAAATTGTTGTTTCATTTCTTAATTTCGGAACATCGGCATGCAGATTAGAAGCTAAAATCTTTCTACCCTCATCGTCTAACTTTTGCACAAAATCAGCCCAATGTTGCTGCATTTCTTCTTCTGTAAAGGCTTCTTTCGGCAATTGACTTTCGTCTAAGGTATCATCTTTACGGTTTTGCTCATGAACTTTTTTGGCTTTTAAACTTGAAATCGAAAGTGCTGACACCCTTTTCTCTGCAAGGCTTATTTTAATTTTAGCAGGTTCCATGGTTTTAGATTCTGAGCTAGCTTCAATAATTTCTTCCACCTTTGTATCTGGTTCGGAAACAGCTATAGAAACATCCGTATTGTTGGGAACACTAGTTTTAATTAATTGGGGTGCTGGTATAGTTTCAGTTGCGGAAGAAGATTGAATTCCATCAATATTGCTTTGAATTTGCGTTGCTTCAGAAACTTCTTTGATCTTTTTTTCAGAAACTATAGCTTCTTGAACTTCTTTTTCGTCAGTTTTAGATTCCTCAGTTGAACTTTTTGAGGGTGGAATTCCTTTGTAAAAAGAAGCTGGTGCAATAAATTCAAGCGTAGTATCAGAGATTAGCCTTGCTTTAGGATTTTTTTTTTCTCCATCAAAGTCGATGGATGCTAATTTCATTAAAGATAACTCAACAAGCAGCCGTTGATTTTTACTAGTCTTATATTTTAAATCGCAATCATTCGCAATGTTTAGAGCTTGGAGTAAGAAAGCGCTAGAAGTTTTCTTAGATTGATCTAAATAATTCTTTTTGGCACCATCACCAACCTCTAATAAACTAATAGTGCTTTGGTGTTGGCATACCATCAAGTCTCTGAAATGGGATGCTAAACCACTTATAAAATGATGACCATCAAAACCTAAAGCCAAAGTTTTGTTCAATAGTAAAAGTAATTCAGGAATATTATGACTAAGAATATGGTCTGTTGCCTCAAAATAGGTTTCGTAATCAAGTACGTTGAGATTTTCAGTTACTGCTTTTCTAGTTAATTGTTTTCCGGAGAAACTAACGACACGATCAAAAATTGAAAGGGCGTCCCTCATAGCTCCATCAGCTTTTTGAGCAATAATGTGAAGTGCATCATCTTCCGCTTCTATGCCCTGTTCTTCTGCAATATATTTTAGATAATTTGCTGCATCCTTTACCGTAATTCTTTTAAAATCAAATATTTGGCAACGAGAAAGTATCGTAGGTATAATTTTGTGCTTCTCCGTTGTAGCGAGAATAAAAATAGCATGTTTCGGTGGCTCCTCTAATGTTTTCAAAAATGCATTAAATGCATTTGAAGATAACATGTGTACTTCATCAATGATATACACCTTGTACTTACCTGTTTGAGGGGGTATACGAACTTGGTCAATTAGATTTCGAATATCATCTACTGAGTTGTTAGATGCCGAATCTAGCTCGAAAATATTAAAAGCGAAATCTTCATCGTCATGCTGCGTGCCATCTTGATTAATTTGTTTTGCTAAAATTCGAGCACAGGTGGTTTTACCAACACCTCTCGGACCACAAAACAAAAGCGCTTGAGCCAGATGATTATGTTCAATTGCATTTAAAAGTGTATTGGTAATCGCTTGCTGGCCAACAACATCTTTGAATGTTTGTGGTCTGTACTTTCGTGCCGATACAATGAATGGTTCCAAATATTAATTTTTTGATGCAAAACGAACGGTTTACAAATATAAAAATACAAGTATAGTATCTGTATTTATTCTGTTTGTTTCATTGAGTTTTTATCAACAATTCTTGGGTATTGTCTACCTTTGTCATCAGCAGGTCACCTTATCGCGGTTCGCTTTAGCGAGACGAGGAAAGTCCGGACACCATAGTGCAGTATAGCGGGTAACGCCCGCCCGTCGAAAGACGCGGACCAGTGCAACAGAAAGCAAGTACAGTTCGGCTGTAGTGAAACCAGGTAAACTCTATACGGTGAAACGTCATGTAAATCGATGTCTGAGAGCTGCACGCTCGAGTCGAAGGGTAGGCGGTTTGAATCTTTAGGCGACTAAAGGTCTAGATAAATGATAAGGAGATTCTGACCTTGTTTCAGGATATACAGAATCCGGCTTATGACCTGCTTTTTTTAAAGATTTTACCAAATTTATTCGGAAGTTGTTTCTCAACGTACATTTTTTCATTTGTTATAGGATGAATAAATCCTAAAGAAAATGCATGCAAATACAGGCCTTTAGCTTTCAAAACTAACTCCTCTTTATAATATTGAGAATCTCCCAGAATAGGATTTCCCAGTTCAAGTAATTGTTTTCGCAGTTGATGCCTCCTGCCTGTGCTAGGTGATAATTTGACAAGATTCAAGTATTGAAAGCGTTCGGAAACAGTTGTTTGCATAACTTCAAACTTGGTGATCGCTTTTTTATGATCTACAGGAAAACTTAGAACTCCATGTGGTTCCATTTTACCAATAGTAATAGCGAAATAGGTTTTTAAAATTTGTTGTTCTTCAAACAGTTTATTTAAAGTTGCAATGGAACTACTTGTTTTTCCAATTATAACAAGTCCGGTTGTGGCATAATCTAAACGATGCACCGGTTGAGGTTTGGTAGCGTCTGGTTGACTACTTTTCTTTAAATTCTGCTCCAGAGCATTTGTGATTGTTTTGAAAGAATTACCGCTCACCAAAAGTCCTGCAGGTTTATTGATGATTGCCAAATAATCATCTTCATATAAAACTTCAAGCTTTAAAACGAAAGGTTTATGATTTCTTTTTTCTTCTGATGGTATAAGTGTAATCGTTTCATTTCCACGAATAAAAGTTGAGGTCTTCGCTAATTTTCCATCCACAAAAATCAATTTCTTTTTTAACGCTTTCTTTAGTGCAGATTTGGTGGGTAGTGTAGGAAAGATGCCTACTCCATATTCTTGAAGACGAATCGGTTTATGACTCGGGATGGCGATATGTATTTGATCTTGGTTTTTTAAGCCCAATCGTTGAAAAATTAGATTTTAAAAAAACTAAAAACACTACCTCCATATTTTCGCTTATTATCAAAGGGTCTTAAATGCGAAAGATCAGTTTGTTTGGCGTGCTCAATGACTAAAACCCCACCTTCAATCAACAATTTATTTTTAAAAACCAATTCCACAATTCGCTCGAAATCTTCTTGCGCAAGGTCGTAAGGCGGATCGGCAAAAATAATATCTGATTGTATTTTTGTCTTTTCTAAAAATGAAAAAACATCACTTTTTATGGTAGTGATATTGAAACCAAGCTCAGTAGAAATTTTATTGATAAACTGCACACAACCAAAGTCGGCATCAACCGAAGTAAGTTTTGTCGTGCCTCTTGAACCAAATTCGTAGGTAATATTTCCTGTTCCTGAGAAGAGATCAAGAACAGCTATTTCATCAAAATAATATTGATTATTCAAAATATTGAACAAGGCCTCTTTGGCCATATCTGTAGTAGGCCTGACGGGTAATTTGTTGGGAGCCATTATGCGCCTGCTCTTATATTTTCCAGAGATAATGCGCATTAAAGGGTATTTAACACTGTAAAATCAATAGATTCTTTTTCAAAGTCCATAGGGTAGGAGGAAACCGACGGTATAAATATAGATACTTGATTTACATATTTATAACTGATATTATATATTTGATCACCTTCTTCAACGTCTCCAAATAACTTCATTGGTGTAGTTTCTGTATCTAAACGAAGTTGCTCAAACGTAAAGAGTAAATAATATATAAAGTCCTCCTTAGTTGTGAAATCAAAACTATTGTAGAGAATCAGTTTTTTATCTTTGATAATAGTAACTTCCATTTGTTGATGAGCTACATGTACATAGCAAACGGGTTTTTTATGGCTGCTTTGGTTAGTAAGTAGTGATTCGACCATTACGGTACCGCTGTGTTTGAAAGTAAATTCACCAAATAGATCATAAATGTAATTGTTCACATTAACAAAAGGAACATAAACATTTACCATATCATTGCTTTCCATTGTATCAAAGGCGATATGATCATTAGCTAATATTCTAGTATTAAATTTTAAGTAGTTCGCCATTTCATCAGCGTCGAAAAGCGGTTTTGGCACCAAACTGAATAACTTATTCCGATGAATAACAATCACTTCAGAAAACTGTTTTTCAGGAATGCTATTCTTCTCAAGAAGCGCTACTAGACCTTTTTGCAGGCCGTATGGGGTTCGTTCTTTTTCGAAATGAATGCTTTCTGAAAGAAGAACAGCGGTATTAACTGTATCAACGATACAAAAAGAAAGTCCATTCAAGCTAACTTGAATGGACAGTTTATGATATTCTTTATTTGTGATTGCTGTCTTGTTATTGGGCACTTTTTCTGTCGTATGCTGGCGGCCAGTTTCCTGCTGTACTCACTTGTGTTAGAGACCCAACTGAAATTACGTTGCCATTTATTTCATCAACTCCAATTTGTGCATTTTCTCTTGAAAGTAAATCTTCTGGTTGATCGCCTAAAACAACTTTCTTCTCAATTTTTACTTCGTAAACAGGTACTTTATAACCACCTTTATCAATGATGTCCGACTTCATGGCAAATTTTTCACCATTAAGTGCTCCTGGTACATTCATCATTGTTTTAAAACGATCGTCTTTCTTGAAGAGAGAATCACGGACTGAAACAATGCCCAAAGTATCAATGAGAACACTATCTTTTTGTACATCAATTTGAAAAGCCTTATCATACACCATGAAAGAAGTATCTCGCTGTTGCGTAATGGTATAATTTGCTCTTTCAACAAAATCAACTAAACCTTTAAAGTCTTTTGCATATCTACCCGTAACGCTCTTATATGCCTCTTGTGATCTTCTGATGTCTTTAAGGTTATTAATTACTTTAGCAAAACGCTTTTCTTTAATTTCCTGAAATCTAATCGGACCAGTAATGGACTGATAAAGTAAGTAAGCCAAAAAGATAGATAAAAGACCAAATACTATAGAAACGATAGGTTTCGCTTTATGAGGTAAAAATTTATCAACTACGTATACTATCCCCACGGTAAATAAAACAATTCCTACTACCGCCAAAATCATCGTTATCATATCATTACATTTTTAAAGGTTGGCACAAACACAAATTTACATTTTTTTTTCAATCGTAAAAGTTTTTGACCCAAAAATACTGATTATCTTAGCGGGTCTATGAAATCCCTTACAGATAAGGCTTTTTACAATATTTTACAGGATAAATTTCCACATCAACCAACGTTGAAACAGGAGATGGCCTTGCAAAAGCTAGCCTCTTTTATTTTAAGCAACAAAAAGGATACCGTTTTTCTACTAAAAGGTTTTGCAGGTACTGGCAAGACTACACTAGTGGGTACTCTTGTTACTAGTCTTTGGCAAACTACTATGAAGGCAGTTTTAATGGCACCTACTGGTAGAGCTGCAAAAGTCATGTCAAACTATTCAAGTACGCAGGCTTTCACCATTCACAGAAAGATTTATTTTCCGAAGAAGCAAAGTGGAGGAGGGGTTCAGTTTATTTTAGCTCCGAACAAACATCGCAATACTATATTTATCGTTGATGAAGCTTCAATGATACCCGATAAACCAGCGGACTCAAAGCTTTTTGAAAATGGATCACTTCTCGATGATTTATTGATGTTTATTTACTCAGGGCATAATTGTAAATTGATTTTGATTGGAGACACGGCACAATTACCACCAGTTCATTTGAACTTGAGCCCTGCTTTAGACGCAGATCAATTAGAGCTTAATTATAATAAGGAAGTCACCCGATTAGAACTTGACGAGGTGGTACGCCAAGCCCACGATTCAGGTATACTGGTTAACGCAACAATGCTACGAGAACAATTACAGAGTAGCTTTTTTGATACATTTCAGTTTGAGGTGAACGCATTTAAAGATATCGTTCGCTTGGTCGATGGAAATGAAATACAGGAAGCAATTGATACTTCTTACGCGGTTAATGGTAAGGAGGAAACTACCTTTATAGTGCGTTCAAACAAAAGAGCGAACTTGTATAATGAGAATATAAGACAACGAATTTTATATCTTGAAAATGAAATCGCAGTAGGTGATTTTATGATGGTGGTTAAGAATAATTACTTCTGGCTTGACCCAAAATCTGAAGCAGGTTTTATAGCTAACGGGGATATTATTGAAGTACTAGAAATTTTTTCAATTAAAGAGTTGTACTCTTTTAAATTCGCAGAGGTGAAAGTACAACTGGTTGATTATCCAAATATGAAACCTTTTGAAACTGTATTATTATTAGATACCATTCAAGCAATAACACCATCACTATCGTATGAAGACGGAAATCGATTATATCAAAGTGTTATGGAAGACTATTCGGGTGAGACCTCAAAGTATAAAAGGTTTTTAGGTGTCAAATCGAATAAATACTTTAATGCGTTACAGGTTAAATTCTCTTATGCCATTACGTGTCATAAGTCGCAGGGCGGTCAATGGAATACTGTTTTTGTAGAACAGCCTTACTTGCCCAACGGAGTCGATAAAGAATATTTGAGATGGTTGTATACTGCAATTACTAGAGCCAAGAAACAACTTTACCTGATCGGATTTAAGGATGATTTTTTTCTTGAAGCGGAATAAGCTAAATTCGTAAAAACCAAGGTTTTTAAAATGGTTTTTAATACTGGTATTAAATTTGTTAGTACGATAGATATACATCCCAAGTTTTATACATTGAATTATTTATAATGACTTCAGAAACGGTTATCAGCATTTTTTTAGGTATTGGATTAGCCGCATCGGTAGGCTTTCGTGTTTTTTTACCCTTGTTTGCTTTAAGTCTTGTTGGATATTTTGATGTTTGGTCGCTCAATGATAGTTGGCAATGGATCGGAAGTCTTGCCGCCGTTATTACTTTGGGTGTTGCAACAATATTCGAGATTTTCGCTTATTTCATTCCTTGGGTAGATAATCTATTAGACAGTATGGCGGTGCCCTTAGCGGCAATTGCTGGTACAGCAGTTATGGTGAGTACAGTGGCGGGTTTAGATCCAGTAGTTACTTGGTCTCTTGCTATTATTGCGGGAGGTGGCACAGCAACCGCAATTAAAGGTGCTGGTGCAACAAGTCGATTAGCTTCCACGGCAACCACGGGAGGGGTGGCTAATCCTGTCATCTCTACCGTTGAAACCGGCACCGCAATGGTGGTAACCACGGCTTCTATTTTTGCTCCAATGCTGGCGGCTGTATTTGTGATAATAATCCTTTTTATCATTTTTAGAATCTATAGAAAAATCAGACCGAAGGCTAAAACCTAAGGTTTGTTTAAAACAATTTTGTGTGAAAAAAATAGCAATGATTCCTGCGCGATATGCGGCATCAAGATTTCCGGCCAAGTTAATGCAAGACCTTTCAGGGAAACCTGTAATAGTTCGCACATATGAAGCTGCGCTAAAAACGGAGTTATTTGACGCGGTTTACGTTGTAACTGACAGCAATGTTATTTATGATGTTATTACAAGCATTGGTGGAAACGCGATAATGAGTATCAAAGAGCATGACTGTGGCAGTGACCGTATTGCAGAGGCAGTAGAGAACATGAATGTTGATATTGTTGTCAATGTTCAGGGAGATGAGCCTTTTACAGACCGCGATAGCTTAGCTGGAGTGCTCGAGGTTTTTGAAAGCGATGCCGCAAAAGAAATAGATTTAGCGTCATTAATGGTACAAATTACAGACCAAGAGGAAATCGATAATCCAAATACGGTAAAAGTAATTGTAGATAATCGGAATTTCGCTTTATATTTTTCTCGTTCACCCATTCCTTTTTCAAGAGACACCAATACGAATACGAAATATTATAAACACAAAGGAATATATGCATTTCGTAAGAGAGCGTTGATGGACTTTCAAAGACTACCCATGTTGTCTTTAGAAGCTGCTGAGAAAATTGAAGCTATACGATATTTAGAATATGGTAAAAAAATAAAAATGGTTGAAACTACGGTGAGTGGTATTGAAATTGATACTCCTGAAGATTTAAGACGAGCACAAGAAGCATGGAGGTAGATTATAGCAATGTGAAAGTTATTGGGTTCGATGCAGATGATACATTATGGGTGAATGAAACCTATTTTAGAAACGCAGAAGAGCAATTCGCAAGTCTTTTAGAAGGCTTTGAAACGAAGAATAAGATTGATCAAGAGCTGTTCAAAATGGAAATAAAAAATCTTGAGACTTATGGTTATGGGGTAAAAGGCTTTATGCTATCGATGGTAGAATCTGCTTTAGAGCTTTCAAATAATACAGTATCTCAAGCAACAATTTCTAAAATATTGAAGATCGGTAAGGAGATGATCATGCACCCAGTAGAATTACTTGAGGGTGTTATAGAAGTTTTGGATAAACTACAAGATAACTATCGCTTAATAATTCTGACCAAAGGAGATTTATTAGATCAAGAGCGAAAAATTGAGCGGTCAGGATTGACGAAGTACTTTCATCATATTGAGGTATTAAGTGAAAAAAAGGAAGAAAACTATCTAAATTTGCTAGAACATTTAGAGATTGATGTAAATGAATTTCTCATGATTGGTAATTCATTAAAATCAGATGTATTGCCACTTTTGACAATTGGTGCTCAAGCGGTACATATACCTTTTCACACTACTTGGCAGCATGAAGAAGTTAATATTAAAGAGGATGATTTTAAGTATCTGAAAATAAATCGTTTAACAGATATTTTAAACTACTTGTAGTTGATGTTATGGAGTTAAATAAAGATAAAAAGATAGTGAAGTCTAAAGCCCCTAAAAATATTGGGTATAGAAATTTTCCAATGGTACCTCGTGTAGTATTTGGAAAAGATAGTTTTGATCAACTGGGTGAAATTTTGCTACCTAAAAGGCAACATTCTGATGCTCCGTTTATTTTTCTTGTTGATGATGTATTTGAAGGAAAATCTTTGATTGAGAAAATACCGTTAATTTTTAATGATCAAATCATTTTTGTCTCTGCTGATGAAGAGCCGAAAACGGATCAGGTAGATGCAATTGTCAAGCAACTTCAAAATAGCTTCTCAGAACTTCCTTCAGGAATTGTTGGTATTGGTGGAGGTACACTTCTAGATTTAGCAAAGGCAGTTGCAATTGTTCTTACTAATACTGGAGGAGCAGCTAAATATCAGGGATGGGATTTGGTTCAAAAAGAATCAATATATCATGTAGGTATACCGACCATTAGCGGTACGGGGGCAGAAGTTTCTCGTACTACAGTGTTACTGGGGCCAGAACGAAAATTAGGTATAAACTCTGATCATACGACTTTTGATCAAGTGATCTTAGATCCCAATTTGACACAAGGCGTCCCCAAAGAGCAGTGGTTTTATACAGGAATGGATTGTTACATTCATTGTATAGAATCTCTAAATGGAACATTTTTGAATGCTTTTAGCCAAAGTTATGGCGAAAAGGCTTTAGAGCTTTGTAAAGAGGTATATTTAGGGGAGTTGAACGAGGCAGAATCTCGTGACAAATTAATGATGGCTTCTTGGCACGGTGGAATGAGCATAGCGTATTCTCAAGTTGGAGTTGCACATGCTATGAGTTATGGTCTTTCTTATTTATTAGGTATAAAACACGGTATAGGTAATTGCTTGGTTTTTCAACATTTAGAAGAGTTTTATGCGGAAGGGGTTGCAGTATTCAATCAAATGATGCAAAGGCATGACATAGAACTTCCTAATGGTATATGTGCAAATTTATCCGATCAAGAATTTGATACAATGATTTCCGTTGCGATGGGCATGGTTCCTCTTTGGGAGAATGCCTTGGGACTCCATTGGAGAATGACTATAACTCCAGAAAAATTACGTAATATTTACGAAAAAATATAAGGTCAATTCGAACTAGATAGAAACGGCATTGGAATGCTATTTAATTAATTTAAGTTATGCATGAGATTGCCAAATTTATATACTTCAAACTAATGGGTTGGAAGCTACATGGGAAGTTTCCGTCGCATATTAAAAGGTGCGTAGTACCAGTAGTGCCTCATACGAGTTGGCATGACTTTTACATTGGTATTTTAGTTAGAAGTGTGTGGAAGGCAGAAATCAATTTCGTCGGAAAGAAAAGTCTATTCAAGGCGCCCTTTGGATGGTATTTTCGGTGGATGGGTGGAGTGCCCATTGACAGGTCTAAATCAACAGATTTTGTAACGGCTACAGCACGAGTATTTAAAGAAAAAGAGGTTTTTCGTTTGAGTTTAGCTCCAGAAGGTACCCGTAAAAGGGTTGAAAAGCTAAAAACAGGGTTTTATTATATAGCCAAAGCTGCGAATGTGCCCATTGTAATGGTTGCTTTTGATTTCGAAAATAAACAAGTGAAGGTTGCAGAACCTTTTACTGTATCAGACAACATTGAAGCTGATTTGAAAAAGGTTAATTCATTTTTTAAAGGTGTAAAAGGTAAAGTGCGTGAAAATAGTTACTAACCTCTTTCAATAAGTTTTTTTGGTTTTGGAATATCTTTCTTCTTCGTGTTTCCAGGAAAAACCAAATTCGTACTCGAATAACTACTTCCGAAAGTAATACTAGCAGCATACACTTGATGAATAGCATCTAATACTTGATGGTCTGTCAATTCCTTCAAGGGGTGTATAAAAACGGACCACATAATTTCGTCACTTAAAGCATACTTCACATCTAAAGCAGAATGAAAATTAGCAACTAAGGCATTTAAAAGTTGTTCCTCTTCCAAATCTTTAGTCTCAACAATGGGTGAAATAATTCGCATGCGATTTGCATTTTCGTCGTAAACACAAACTAATGGTCGATTCTTATACATGAATTGAATGGTGTTCCCATTCACGGCAGTTGTATCTGAAACTTGAGAAATAAGCTCAGATAGTTGAACCGGACTCATATCCTGAGCTTTTAAATTATGGAATGAAATGAAACAAATCACAAGTAAAGCATAATTCAGATATTTCATGGTTTCTTTTTTATATCAGTCGTGATGTACTCCGCTTATTTACAAAAACTATTAGACTTCGATAAAATACACAGTTGTTAAATTTTTGTGCGGTTTGTCGTGAAAAGATGCGTTTTATCGGTCTTTTTGAATAATAATTTAAATTTGATTTCGTTCATTTATGTAAGAAAATACACCATTAACTATAAAAAACACCCGACATGAAAAAAATTAAACTGTCTATTGCATTACTTTTTTTAGCTATTTCCGCCTCTGCGCAAAGTCTTAAAATTACTGAGATTATGTACAATCCTAGTGGTACAGATACCAATTGGGAATGGGTTGAGATTTATAACAGTGGATCTGAAATAGTCGATTTAAGTGGTTATGTTTTTGACGATAATGCTGCAACGCCTTTGTCAGAAGCAAACATCAATCAAGGGATGATAGCACCGCAGAACACGGTAGTTCTCTTCAATGGTAAAAATATTACCGCAGAACAGTTTAAAGAGGTCTGGGGTGATATCAATGCTATACCAGTAACAATTTGGCCAACCTTAGGAAATGGTGGCGATACTATTGGGTTATGGGAAAGTTTTGAATCATATGATGGCGATCAGCAGACACAGCTAAATACGATTGAAGGTATTGGTTATGATAATGATGATGCAGGATGGCCCAATGATGACGGGAAATCTTCTATTTATTTAAATGACATTACTGATGATAATACAATTAGCACGAATTGGTTATTGAGTTCGAACAATAACGAGCCCGTTGCTCCTGCATTTGTAAGCCTAGAACTTCATGGAAATTCTGGAAGAGATGTCGGTTCGCCTGGCTTTGTAAGTACCATTTCAGATTCCGAAGCGCCAGAAATCATATGTAATTTAGATATTAATCTCCCTTCAGATACCGATAATTGCAGTGCTAGCTTTGTTGTAGAGTTACCAAGTGCTTCTGACAACAGTGATGAAGAACTCACTTTCGAAGGCGTTCGTAGCGACGAGATGGATTTAACATCACCTTTCCCAATCGGTGAAACTACAATCACTTGGACGGCAACAGACTCGTCAGGAAATACTTCAGAACCCTGTACTCAAAGAGTTGTAGTTAATGATGCTGTGATACCTATAATTACTTGTCCAGATGATATTTTAGAAGAAAGTCCAGATGGAAATCCAATTAGTCTTGAAATTGGGGTAGCAAATGCAGAAAAGATATGTGAGAGTGAGTTAACCCTTACAGGGGTTCGAAGTGATATGGAAGATTTAGAATCCCAATACCCCGTAGGAGAAACCACGGTTTTATGGAAAGTCGTTGATGCTTTCGGTAATAGTGCAGAGTGTGTCCAAACCATTAGCGTTGAGTTTATTCCATCAACAGAGAATTCAATTATAGCATTTGCGATTGATGACCAAGTTGGAGAGACTTTAATCAACTTAGAAAATAGAACAATAATGATAACAATGCCTTTCGGTACCAATATTACAAGTTTGGCGCCAGAAATAACTGTTTCTGACGGCGCTTCTATAAGCCCTGCTAATGAAGAACTTGTGGACTTCTCTAACCCAGTTTCATATATGGTTACTGCGCAAGACGGTAGTATTCAAAAATGGACAGTTACAGTAATTATTAGTGACGATCCCAACGATACCACAAAGCCTTCTATAGAATGTCCCGAAGACATTGTGGTACCAAATGATGAGGGAATATGTGGAGCTAGCGTGGAATTTGAAGTGCTATTCGAAGATGAACAATCTGAAGTATCCTTAGAATTGTCTGCAGAGAGTGGTTCCTTTTTCGAGGTTGGTACCACAGAAGTATTAGCAACCGCCACCGACGCTAGTGGAAATTCTTCAACGTGCTCTTTTAATGTAACGGTCGAAGATAATTTGAATCCTGTAATTCTGTGTAAAGACGCTATGGTTACTTTGGATAGCAGTGGAATGAAAACGCTTTCGGTGGAAGACTTATATGAGACACTTTTTGATAACTGTGATATTGCTTCGATAGCAGCAAGCCAGCTTTCTTTTTCAGAAGCAGATTTGGGGCAAAATGAAGTTGAAGTTATTGCTACAGATGTCAACGGAAATTCAGCTTCTTGTACAGCGGTTGTTTCTGTACTACCCTTTGAAGAGACTATATTTTCAGTAGCTAGTTTTACATTAATCAATGCTGATACCAATGAGGATCTCTTTGTTC
Organism: uncultured Flavobacteriaceae bacterium; assembly: GCA_937936275.1. GTDB lineage: Bacteria > Bacteroidota > Bacteroidia > Flavobacteriales > Flavobacteriaceae > Maribacter_C. Next base: position 138 of record CALHCJ010000271.1, on the reverse strand, counting down.
TTCAGGAAGGGATGCAAATTGATATAAACACATTACCAACCTTACATTTAGATATTCGAGCGAATACTACAGAAGATGTTGAAAGCGTCCGTTTATCGATCGATGGGGCAATTGAATCTTCAAGAACAGAAAGTTTAT
>CALHCJ010000270.1 GCA_937936275.1 uncultured Flavobacteriaceae bacterium | reverse complement strand
CCAGGATTGTTTGTAATTCCAGCAGTAAGTATTCCATTTTTTTTGGCATCAGCAATACCGCCCAAAACATATGGGGTGGTGCCCGAAGCGGCAATGCCAACTACTGTATCTACATCTGTGATTTTATGCGCCATTAAATCTTTCCACGCTTGAACGGTATCATCTTCGGCATTTTCAACAGCTTTTCGAATCGCCGTATCGCCACCTGCAATCAAGCCCACTACCCTTTCATGGGGCATTCCGAAAGTTGGTGGAATTTCAGATGCGTCTAGAATGCCAAGCCTACCGCTAGTGCCTGCACCAATATAAAAAAGTCTCCCGCCATCTAAGAAACGAGTCGTAAGCGCATCAACTAATTGTGTTATTTGAGGAATCACTTCAGCAACCGCATCGGCAACTTTTTGATCTTCTTCATTCATTTTAGATAAAATAGAAGTGGTATCTAACTGCTCTAAATCCTCATGATTCGAAGGAGTTTCTGTAATTTTAATATAATCCATATAGCTTATAAGATTCGAATATCGTGGTTTCTAAATGAGTTTAAAAGCTGATCATCAGGTGCTAACTCTGTAATCATAGTGTTGATTGCATTAATATCACAGGTTTTATAGCGATGTTGCGAGTTTAGTTTTTCTGAGATACACAACAACACTGTTTTTTTGGCAGATTTTATAACAGCCTTCTTCAACTGCACAATGTCCCAATCAAACTCTGTTAATCCTCCTTGAGAATCGACATAACCTGTTCCGATAAAACTATAATCAACTTTTATTTCAGAAAGATTGTGTATTGCATTCGCCCCTATTGAAATTTGTGAGTCCTTTGCAATCTGCCCTCCAATAAAAATAACAGTCACCTTGGGTTTTGAAGACAATTCCATAGCCACTGGTAGACTAAGCGTAAAACAGGTAAGTTCTAATTCTTGTGGCAAGAGCCTCGCCAATTCGAGGCACGTGGTACCGCCATCTACGAAAATCACACTCCCATTATTTAAAAGAGAAATCGCTTTTTCAGCAATTTTAGTTTTCTGCTCTAGTGCATAGATGTTTGTGTTTCTGGCACTATTCGTAGTAAAACCCAAAGAAATAGCGCCACCGTGCACCTTTCTAAGTTTCTGTTCTGCATCCAATTCTTTGACGTCTCTTCGAATCGTATCGATAGATACGTCTAAAGTTTCAGCAATATCGGTGAGTAATATTCGATTGTGGAGTTCAACCTCAGTTAATATCGTTTGTTGTCTTTCTTCTTTCAACATATTTCAATCACTAAAACACAAAGATAGGTAATTAATTAAAATGCCGTTTTTTACAGTTTAAGATTGATTAATTGTTAACTAATGATTAAAAAAGCATAAAACTGCAAAATATATTGCAAAAAACAGCAAAAATTAATTTAATTGCCTACATTTGCATGATTCTTAATTTCATTCTTTATTAACTATGATAGCACCATTGACCATGAAACCAAAAGCGGAAAACTCAGGTAAAAGCATCAATTTCAAACCTGTAGGTCAGTTTGAAGAAACTCGATTCGAAAAAATACACAATGTAATTTTTGAAGATTCAAATGAAGCCTCTATCAAAGTAGCGCAAGAAATTGCAGCTTTGATACGAAAAAAACAAGCTTCCAAAAAGTCTTGTGTACTAGGTCTCGCTACAGGTTCTTCTCCAATTCGGGTTTATGAAGAATTAGTAAGAATGCACCAAGAAGAAGATTTGAGCTTTTCAAATGTGGTTACGTTCAATTTAGATGAATATTTACCCATGGATGGAGATAACCATCAAAGTTATTGGTATTTCATGCATGAACACCTATTTAATCATGTAGATATTCCTAGAGAAAATATCCATATTCCCGATGGAACCGTTGCCAACGAATTTGTGATCGACTATTGTTTAGCCTATGAAAAAGCAATAAAACAATTTGGGGGACTTGATTTTCAATTATTAGGTATCGGGCGTACTGGCCATGTTGGATTTAACGAACCTGGATCTCATTATAACTCGGGAACTAGAGTTATAACCTTAGATCATATTACACGTGTAGATGCCGCTCCATCGTTCTTAGGAATCGACAATGTACCTAGAAAAGCAATCACTATGGGCATTGCTACGGTAATGAGCGCCAAAAGAATCGTGCTCTTAGGGTGGGGTGAAAATAAAGCTGAAATAATTAAAGAGACCGTTGAAGGCGAAATATCAGCGCAGGTGCCTGCTACTTATCTTCAAGATCACAAGAACTGTACATTTGTGCTAGATACTGGTGCTGGCAGTAAACTGACCAGAAACAAAACACCTTGGCTGGTTGATGAGTCTTTAGAATGGGACGAGACACTTACTTCAAAAGCAATTGTATGGTTGTGCGGAGCGACAAATAAATCAATTTTAAGTCTAACCGATAAAGATTACAATGATAATGGAATGTCAGGTTTACTTGCTGCCCAAGATTCTTATGATTTAAATATAAAAATGTTCAACAAATTACAGCATTCTATAACCGGTTGGCCTGGCGGAAAGCCAAATGCCGATGACACCAGTAGACCTGAACGTGCTGAACCAGCCAAAAAAAGAGTAATCATTTTTAGTCCGCATCCAGATGATGATGTAATTTCCATGGGAGGAACTTTTGACCGTTTGGTTGAGCAAGGTCACGAAGTGCATGTTGCCTATCAAACTTCTGGTAACATTGCCGTTTCTGATACGGATGCACTGCGATATGCAGAAATTTCGAAAAGAATAAGTGTTTCACAAGAAGCTCAAACTATTATAGATTCAATCAAAGAGAAAAACGAAAGTACTTTTGATACGTTAGCAGTGCGCCAATTGAAAGGGAATATCCGTAGAGGAGAATCTTATGCCGCAACTCGGTACTTAGGCCTCAAAGATGAGAACGTCCATTTCTTAGATCTTCCGTTTTATGAAACCGGAACGATAAAAAAAAATAATCTATCTGAAGAAGATATCGAAATCGTCATGAATATCATCGACGAAATAAAACCACATCAAATTTTCGCCGCTGGCGATTTGGCAGATCCCCACGGAACTCATAAAGTATGTCTCGATGCCGTTTTTGAAGCTATAAAACGAATGCAGTCCGAAGAATTTATGAAAGATTGTTGGTTATGGCTATATCGAGGTGCGTGGCACGAATGGGAGGTGAACGAAATTGAAATGGCTGTTCCTATGAGCCCAAGTCAAGTATTAAGAAAACGAACTGCTATATTTTGTCATCAGTCTCAAAAAGATGGTGTTATGTTTCAAGGCGATGATTCAAGAGAATTTTGGATGCGTGCTGAAGAGCGAAATAAAGATACAGCAGCGAGATATCGAGCACTCGGCCTTTCAGATTATGCAGCGATGGAAGCTTTCGTAAGACACAAGTTTGATTAAAACCCAACCATTACTTTATAAAGGCCTATTTTTAGTTTGAAATAGGCTTTTTTATATTCATATGACTAGAACACTATTTTTTCTCTCCTTTTTTTTGGTTTTAACTTCCTGCTCCGTTTTTAATTCAGTGCCACAACCCACACACGAATTTCGAGGATTCTGGGTGGCAACCGTCGTTAATATTGACTGGCCAAAAAACGGAACCGATGCCATCGAAAAAAAGAAAACAGACTATCTAAATATTTTAGACTTCTATCAAAAACTTAACTTTAATACTGCTATTGTGCAAGTACGAACAGCTGGTGATGCTTTTTATCAGTCAGAATATGCACCTTGGTCTCGTTTTCTTACTGGAGATGAAGGTACTCCTCCAAAGCATCAAGAAAACTTGTTAAGCTGGATGATTGATCAGACTCATGAGCGGGGAATGGAGTTTCACGCCTGGTTGAATCCGTATCGTGCTACCTTCGATTTGAAAACGGAAGTTTTGAGCCCTGAACACGATTTTAACCAGCACCCCGAATGGATGTTGAAATATGGCAAAAAATATTATTATGATCCGGGCCTTCCAGAAGTACAGCAACATATGGCAAATATTATTGAGGAACTCGTTTCAAATTATGATATTGATGGCGTTCATTATGATGATTACTTCTACCCCTATACTATTAAAGATGAAGTCTTTAAAGATTCACTATCCTATTACAATTGTGGCTTGCCTGACCAAAGCTTAGAAGACTGGCGACGAAGTAATATTGATTCTTTAATCAAGAAAAGTTATGATGTAATAAAAACGAAAAAACCATGGGTACAATTTGGGGTTAGCCCGTTTGGAGTTTGGAAAAACAAATCAACCGATCCTAAAGGTTCTGATACAAGGGCTGGACAAACAACGTACGAAAACTTATACGCTGATCCATTATTATGGATGGAAGAAGGCTGGCTCGATTATATTGTTCCACAAGTATATTGGAGTATGGATTTGCCTGTGGCATCGCACCGAAAAATTGTAGCATGGTGGGCGAAAAACTCTGGACAAACGAATCTCTATGTGGGTAACGGCCCCTATAAAATAAGGAACAACAGTGATAAGGCTTGGCAGAAAAAAAAGGAACTACCAAAACAACTATCACTTGCCAGAGAAACGAAAGAGGTCCTCGGCAATGTTTTTTTTAGTGCTAAAAGCTTAATGAATGAAAACAAAGATGTCGTTCGTCTTATAAAAAGGAGATATTATAAACAGGTCGCCTATCCACCAGAACAAAGTGATACTACCAATACCGATAGCCCATTGCCCACGCTACAATCCTTTCGTTTTGATACGAATAGCGTAAAGTTAATATTTGATGATTTAGATCGTTTAAGGTTTGCTTACATTTTTCCAGCTCAAGGAGGAGAACTCTCGAATAAAAAATTAATCGATCAGGTTTTTATAAATGACAAAAAGAACCTGCAGATTTCTAGAGATAAGCTAAAAGGTAAAAAGAAATTAAGTATTGTCTTTACAGATAAATTTGGAAAAAAATCAGAACCAATAGTCGTACATTTAAAGCAAACCAACTGATATGATAAAAAAGAATAAATGGGCTTGGGCTTGGGTACCCACACTTTATTTTGCTCAGGGCTTACCATATGCGCTTGTGGTTACCGTATCAGTGATAATGTATAAAAAATTAGGGTTTAGTAATTCAGACCTAGGTCTTTACACAAGCTTATTATATATTCCATGGGTCATAAAGCCACTATGGAGCCCGTTCGTAGATCTCAAAAGCACCAAACGCAATTGGTTTCTTGGAATGCAGCTGCTTGCGTCTGTAGCCCTTCTCGCAATTGGTCTCACCTTACCTACCAATATTTTCTTTGTAACAAGTCTTGCCTGTTTCTGGATGGTGGCTTTTGCCTCCGCAACTAATGATATTGCAACAGACGGTTACTACATGATTGGCCTAACAGAAGAGAAACAGTCCTTTTTTGTCGGTTTAAGAAGTGTTTTTTATAAGCTTGCCAATGTTACAGGACAAGGGCTTCTAGTCGTTTTAGCCGGCACACTTGAGCAGCATTATGGAGACAATACTAAGGCGTGGTCAATAACAATGATTTGTGCAGGTTCGTTAATGTTACTCATGACGATTACAAACTTTTTTTCCACACCTAAATTTGAAACCTCGGGCACCATTGCACTTGAAAAACCTAAAGGGTTTTTAGAAGTATTTATTTCCTTTTTTAAAAAACCAGGAATGGGAATTGCTATTACTTTCATTCTATTTTTCAGACTAGGAGAATCGCAATTGGTGAAAATGGCCTCCCCATTTTTACTCGATCCAACGTCAGTAGGCGGTTTAGGATATTCTACTTCTGAAGTCGGTACTATTTATGGAACTATTGGAGTGGTATTCCTTACTATTGGAGGAATTTTAGGAGGGATTCTAATTTCTCGTGATGGTCTTAAAAAATGGATGCTTCCGATGCTGATAAGTCTTAACGCCCCTAATGCATTGTATGCGATTCTAGCAATTACCGGAACGACAAGTATTGTCGCAGTCACTGGAACCGTGATCGTAGAGCAATTTGGATATGGCTTCGGAATAGCTGGTTTTATGGTGTATCTTATTTACATAGCAGAAGGAAACTCTAAAACTTCACATTACGCATTAGCAACAGGATTTATGGCGCTAGGAATGATGTTACCTGGATTAATAAGTGGTTTTATGCAAGAATGGCTGGGTTACGATGGATTTTTTATCTGGGTAGTGCTTGCTGCGCTTCCAGCTTTTATCCTTTTAAGATATATTTCCTATCCCCCTAACTTTGGAAAAGCGAAAGATAAAGATGAATAGAATACCAACTTATAAAAAAGCCGCTATTGCGTTAAGCACTTCTGAAAAGATTGGGCAACTATTTATGCCTGCGGCTTTCATTAATGATTCCGAAGAAGAAATTCAAAAAATTGAAAGTCTGATACATGAATATGGTATCGGCTCTGTTTGCTTTTTTCATAGCCGAGCTAGCGCTGCGACAAACTACGAGGGCAAAAAAGAAGTGATATATAATGCAAATAGTTTTAAAACCTTAAAACAACTAATATTCAGGTATCAAAAAGCTTCTAAATACCCATTACTGATAGCAATTGATGCGGAATGGGGGCTAGCAATGCGGGTTGAAAATACACCGCAATATCCGTATGCGATTACCTTGGGTGCCATTCAAGACAATGACTTAATTTTTGAGGTAGGTAAAAACATTGCTAAAGATTGTAAAGCTGCTGGTATTCATTGGAATTTAGCTCCTTGTGTAGATATCAATAACAACGCTGATAACCCTGTTATTGGTTATCGATCCTTTGGAGAAGACAAATTGAATGTAGTTAAGAAATCGCTAGCATTTGTTAAAGGAACTGCAAGCGAGGGTGTCTTAACTAGCATCAAACATTTTCCGGGGCATGGCGATACAGCAACAGATTCACATTTGGGACTACCTTTAATTGATAAATCAAAGCAAGAGCTAATTGAAAATGAATTGTTTCCGTTTCAAAAATTGATCGAAGAAGGTGTCGATTCTGTAATGGTAGGCCACCTTTCTGTTCCAGCTCTGGCAACTGGAAAGAAAATTTCCTCCAGTATTTCCAAAGAAATTATCAAGGATGTTTTGAGAAAAGAGATGAACTACACAGGCGTAGTGATCTCTGATGCTTTAAACATGCATGCGGTTTCCAAAAATTATCCTATCAAAGGTGAACTTGAATGGCTTGCATTTGATGCTGGTAATGACGTTTTGTGTTTTGCTGAAAATGTTCCTGAGGGAATTAAATCAATACTCAAGTATGCATCCGAAAAACAAATAGAAGAAAGTTTTGAGCGGGTATGGAACCTTAAAGAAAAGGCTTTCCAAACTGTAGATCCGAAGTCAAAAACAGATTTAAATCTCGAATTTGACGCAAAGCTTAATCGTAAATTAGCCGAACATAGCATAACCTTATTCAAGGGAACTTCTGAATACCTCTCAGAATTTCGTTCTCGAAATTTTTGTACACTTACGGTAAAAAGGTCAGGTATAAAGACGCAAAACAAAGATATTTTAGCAAGTCTAAAAGCGTCAAAAATTGAAGTGCAAAAAGAACAAGATATACTCATTTTACTTACACCTCCACAAGTAAAACCTGCAAGTGACTTTGGACTACTTCAAGAGGAAATTGATTTCATTAATGAATTATCGCAGACTAAAAACGTTGTACTTTATGTATTTGGAAATCCATATGTGCTGAATCATTTTTATATCGATGCTGTTAAATCCATTGTATTGATCTATCAGAATTTCAAGGAGTTTCAGGAGGTTGCTACCGAGCATTTCTTAGGAACCCTGATTGCAAAAGGAAAGTTGCCAGTCTCAATCAATCAAAATCGCGTATGAAAACTTATAAAATCTTAGGGCTTATGTCAGGGACCTCTCTAGATGGTCTTGATTTGTGTTATTGTCATATTTCAAAAGACAAAAATCAATGGTCCTTCGATATCTTAAAAACGGATAGTGTATCGTATTCCGAAGACATGCAGTCTGAACTAAAAAATTCTATTTATTTAAAAGCAAGCGAACTTTTGGATTTTCATAATACCTATGGAACTTGGTTAGGCACGACTGCAAAAGCATTTATTTCAAAGCATAAACTAGAGGTAGATTATATAGCTAGTCACGGACATACGACACATCATCAACCTCAAAACGGACTTACTTTTCAGATTGGTTCTGGACAACATTTGGCCAATGAAAGTGGGCACAAAGTGGTGTGTGATTTTCGAACTAATGATGTTGCCTTGGGAGGTGAAGGTGCGCCATTAGTACCTATTGGAGATCAATTATTTTTTGGCGAATACGATTTTTGCTTGAATTTGGGAGGAATTAGTAATATCTCCCTTCAGCAAAAAGGAAAACGCATTGCTTACGACATAGGTTTAGCCAATATGATCTTGAATTACATTACCCGTAAAATAGATTTGGAATATGATAAAGGTGGAACACTAGCAAAAAATGGCAACATCAATAAAACAATGTTAGCTCGACTAAACGATCTTAAATATTATTTACTGCCCCACCCTAAATCTATTGGGTATGAATGGTTTGTAGATGAAGTCATACCCATTGTAGATGCTACCGAAGACAGTATTGAAAATTTATTGCATACCTCAATTCACCATATTTGTGAAAAAGTCGCCCAGCAGGTAAGACTGAATAGTATTAAAAAAAATACCCTATTTGTAACTGGAGGAGGCGCATTAAATCACTTCATGATTGAAACTTTACAAGAAAAGTTGGGTGACAAGACTAAAGTTGTTGTACCCAAAAAGGTATTGATAGAGTTTAAAGAGGCATTGGTGTTTGCTTTAATGGGAGCGCTTCGAATAGAACAAGAAATCAACGTATTCAAATCAGTAACTGGGGCCATACGAGATTCGTCTAGTGGAGTTTTGTACCTCCCCAACTAAGGTGATACTAAAATTCTTTAATTAGAAATTGATTATAACAGCAGAGACTATGAGTGACAAGCAAAAAAAGGCATCGGCTTATTGGAAAGAGAACCTACGTTATCTCTTTATACTGCTTACCATTTGGTTTGCAGTTTCTTACGGGGCCGGAATTCTGTTTAAAGAAGCACTCGATACGATTCAAGTCGGTGGTTTTAAATTGGGATTTTGGTTTGCTCAACAAGGTTCTATTTACGTATTTGTTATTCTCATTTTCGTTTACGTACGGCTCATGAATAAGTTAGATAAGAAATATGGATACGATGAATAATCGATTTGGTTTTATAGAAAAAAAACAAAAATGTATTAATAACTTTCAACCATGAGCGTTCAAATGTGGACCTACATTTTAGTAGGCATTACCTTTAGCATTTACATCGGCATTGCCATCTGGTCTCGGGCAGGATCAACAAAAGAGTTTTACGTAGCTGGGGGTGGCGTCTCACCTTTGGCGAACGGAATGGCAACCGCAGCTGATTGGATGTCAGCAGCTTCTTTTATTTCTATGGCAGGCATTATAGCCTTTGCAGGTTACGATGGTTCTGTTTACCTAATGGGATGGACAGGAGGTTACGTGCTCTTAGCCTTACTTCTTGCCCCATATTTACGAAAGTTCGGTAAGTTCACGGTACCTGACTTTATAGGAGATCGCTACTATTCTAAAACAGCGAGGCTGGTCGCAGTCCTATGTGCCTTACTAGTTTCTTTTACCTATGTTGCAGGACAGATGCAAGGCGTTGGTCTGGTGTTCTCACGTTTTCTAGAAGTAGATATGACAACAGGGGTTATTATCGGAATGATAATCGTACTGTTTTATGCCGTTTTAGGAGGAATGAAAGGTATCACTTATACCCAAGTAGCTCAATATTGTGTATTGATTTTTGCCTTTATGGTTCCTGCAATTTTCATCTCCTTTCAAATGACAGGCAACCCAATACCACAACTAGGAATGGGGTCAACTTTAAATGATGGATCGGGAGTATTCCTTTTAGAAAAATTAGACGGCCTTTCTACTGAACTTGGCTTTGATGCATACACGAGTGGTTCAAAATCAATGATTGATGTTTTTGCAATTACTCTGGCATTGATGGTAGGTACCGCAGGGCTACCTCACGTTATTGTTAGATTCTTCACCGTTAAAAAAGTAAAGGATGCTCGCAAATCTGCTGGGTGGGCCCTGTTACTAATCGCGATTTTGTATACTACTGCTCCTGCCGTTTCTGTTTTTGCAAGAACAAATATGATCGATACAGTAAATAACAAACCCTATGCTGAAATGCCAGAATGGTTTTCAAAATGGGAAATTACAGGCCTTATCTCTTTTGAAGACAAAAATGGTGATGGTTTGATTCAATATGTTGCAGATAAAAATATAAACGAGCTTAAGGTCAATAGAGATATTATGGTTTTGGCGAATCCTGAGATCGCCAATTTGCCGGCATGGGTTATTGCCTTAGTCGCAGCAGGAGGTTTAGCAGCAGCATTATCGACAGCAGCTGGTTTATTGTTAGTGATTTCTTCTTCAGTCTCACATGACTTAGTTAAAAAGGTCTTTAAACCAGATATTTCAGACCTAGGAGAACTTTGGGTAGCGCGTGGCGCAGCAACTGTTGCTGTTATTATTGCTGGTTATTTCGGAATTAATCCACCTGGTTTTGTGGCTGCCGTAGTCGCCTTAGCCTTCGGTTTGGCAGCTGCATCGTTTTTTCCTGCGATTGTTTTGGGAATATTCTACAAAAAAATGAATAAAGAAGGTGCTATTGCGGGTATGGTGGTTGGTATTTCTTTAATGATCTTTTATATGTTGAAGTTCAAATTTGGTCTTTTTGATGGCGGTAAATCAGCCGTCGAAGGGTTAAAATCAGATTGGTGGTTTGGTATTTCTCCCGAAGGCTTTGGTAGCGTTGCTATGCTATTGAATTTTATGGTTTCCATAGTCATTATGAGATTTACTCCTGAACCACCTATAAAAGTTCAAAAAATAGTAGAGGACATTCGAATTCCAAGCGGAGCGGGAGAAGCGACAGGACATTAAATTTTTATTAATTTTAAAGTAAAGTTAAGGTAGAAGATGAGCAATTATCACATCAAACATTTAGAAGAATACTATCAAGTATACCGAAAGTCAGTTCGTAATCCCGAAGCCTTTTGGGAAGAAATTGCAGAAGAACATTTTGTTTGGCGTAAAAAATGGGATAGGGTGCTTGATTGGGATTTCACAAAACCAGAAATTAAATGGTTTGAAGGCGCTACTCTTAATATCACTGAAAACTGTCTTGACCGCCACTTACCTACAAGAGGAAATAAAACTGCGATACTTTTTGAACCCAATAATCCTAAAGAGGAAGCACAACATATTACATATATTCAATTGCACGAACGGGTGTGTCGAATGTCAAACGTCCTTTTAGATCACGGGATAAAAAAAGGAGATCGAGTTTGTATCTACCTGCCGATGATACCAGAATTAGCAGTCGCGTTGTTGGCCTGTGCTAGAATTGGAGCAATTCACTCCGTAGTTTTTGCTGGTTTTTCTGCAAATGCGCTTTCAACACGTATTAACGATTCAGATTGTAAAATGGTGATTTGCTCTGATGGTTCGTATCGTGGAAGCAAAACCATTGACTTAAAAGGAATCGTAGATAAAGCCCTAGAGGATTGTCTTGGGGTCGAAAATGTTTTGGTTGTGAAACGCATTGATTCCGATATCAAAATGAAAGCCGGAAGAGATAAATGGTTACAACCGCTTTTAGACAATGCTTATGCTGATCTCGCAGCTGAAGTTATGGATGCGGAAGATCCATTGTTTATTTTATACACTTCTGGTTCCACAGGAAAACCAAAAGGAATGGTGCATACTACAGGTGGATACATGGTGTATACTGCCTATACCTTTAAAAACGCATTTCAATACAAAGAAGAAGACGTCTATTGGTGTACTGCAGACATTGGCTGGATTACAGGACATTCCTACATCGTTTATGGCCCCTTAGCAAACGGCGCCACAACCGTTATGTTTGAAGGTGTTCCCTCCTATCCTGATTTTGGCAGGTTTTGGGAAATTGTTGAAAAACATAAAGTCAATCAATTTTATACGGCTCCAACTGCTATTCGAGCTTTAGCCAAAGAGAACTTAGAATTCGTAGAGAAATATGATTTGTCGTCGCTCAAAGTTTTAGGTTCCGTAGGGGAGCCTATCAACGAAGAAGCCTGGCACTGGTATAATAATAATGTGGGTAAAAAAAACAGTCCAATTATAGATACATGGTGGCAAACCGAAACAGGCGGAATGATGATTACTCCTATCCCCTACGTGACTCCCACTACCCCAACCTATGCAACATTACCATTTATTGGCATACAACCTGCTTTGATGGATGAGGAGGGAAAAGAGATTAAAGGAAATCAAGTAGACGGTCGTTTATGCATTAAATTTCCTTGGCCCTCAATTGCAAGAACTATTTGGGGCAATCATCAACGCTATAGAGACACCTACTTTTCAGCATATAAAAATATGTATTTCACTGGAGATGGTGCGCTTAGAGATGCTGTTGGATATTACCGTATTACTGGTAGAGTAGATGATGTCATCATCGTTTCTGGTCATAATTTAGGAACAGCTCCAATTGAAGACTCTATCAATGAACACCCGGCAGTTGCTGAAAGTGCTATTGTTGGTTTTCCACATGATGTGAAAGGAAATGCATTGTACGGTTATGTCATTTTAAAAGAAGTTGGCGAAACGAGAGATCGTGATAACCTAAGAAAAGAAATCAATCAACAGATTACAGAGCAAATTGGTCCTATCGCTAAATTGGATAAAATTCAATTCGTTTCAGGCTTACCTAAGACACGAAGTGGTAAAATCATGCGTAGAATCTTAAGAAAGATAGCTAGTAATGACACTTCAAATTTAGGGGATACCAGTACCCTGCTGAACCCTGAAGTTGTGAAGGATATTATGGATAATGCTTTGTAATTACTTTTCTTTCCTATTTTTGTTTAAAATAGGAAAAATAAATGTTGATTATAGGTATTGCTGGAGGAACTGGTTGCGGAAAAACAACGGTAGTCAATCAGATTATCAATGAATTACCAGATGAAGAAGTTGGTGTAATTTCCCAAGATTCTTATTACAATGACCTTTCGCATTTAACGCTTCCTGAACGAAGAAAAACTAATTTTGATCACCCGAATTCTATTGATTTTGAGTTATTGGCCAATCACCTTAAAGAGTTAAAAGCAGGCAACTCTGTTTTGCAACCCGTATATTCTTTCCTAGAGTGCAATCGTACCGACGAAACTATTCCGACACACCCTACCAAGGTTATCATTGTAGAAGGAATTTTGATTTTGACCAACAAAGAAATTCGTGATATGTGTGATATCAAAATCTTTGTACATGCAGATTCAGACGAACGATTAATCCGAAGACTTAAAAGAGATGTCAACGAACGTGGATGGGATCTTGACGAAACTATAGAAAAATATCAGACCATTTTAAAGCCAATGCACGACCAGTTTATTGAACCTAGTAAAGAATATGCTGACATCATCATACCGAACAATAAGTACAACACGGTTGCCGTGGACGTGGTACGTAGTGTAGTTAATGAAAAATTAATATAGATGGACTGGAAGGATCTAAAAAATCGGCGCTGGTTTAAAATAGCCACAGTTTTTAGTAGTATCTATATTTTGATTTTAACCGCCTTTGTAGTCTGGATGGTGTTTTTCGATACGAATTCTTTCCGTATTCATTTGGAACTTAAGAATGAAATTGACAAACTCGAAAAACAGAAAAAGTATCTTAAAGAACAAATTGCAGATGACAAAAAGGTGATTGAAAAACTATCAGACCCCGAAGAGCTTGAGAAATTCGCCAGAGAACAATACTACCTTAAAAAAAAGAACGAAGAAATCTATCTTATTGAATATGAGGATAGTTTAAACTTAAAAAAACAAAAAGACTAGCCCTACTTGAAACTCATTGCATTCATTCAAAATTTGTAGATTTAAAAAAAGTATTTTCTCTTTCAAAGACAAACTTCTACCTGCGTCATCAAAGTTTAACTCAATTTAACGCAAGTGACCTTAGTTATTCACTTTGTGTTAACAAAATTCGTCAGCTAGCATCGTAAATAATTGTATTTTTACGGGCTAATGTAAGAGCGTATATGGGTAAGATTATTGCAATTGCAAATCAAAAAGGGGGGGTTGGTAAGACCACTACCACAGTAAATTTAGCGGCAGCTTTGGGCGTACTTGATAAAAAAGTGTTGCTAATTGATGCAGATCCGCAAGCAAATGCAACCTCTGGGCTTGGCATTAATGTTGACGAAGTTGAACTGGGCACATATCAATTGCTTGAGCATACCAAAACTGCTCAAGAAACGATTGTAACTACAGATTCTCCGAATGTAAATTTAATTCCTTCTCATATTGACTTGGTGGCTATTGAAATTGAACTCGTTGATAAAGACGAGCGGGAATATATGATGAAGAAGGCTATTTTGGCGCTTAAAAAGGAATATGACTATATATTAATTGATTGTGCTCCTTCCTTAGGTCTATTAACATTAAACGCGTTAACCGCAGCAGATTCCGTGATTATACCTATTCAGTGCGAATATTTTGCGCTTGAAGGACTTGGGAAATTATTAAACACCATAAAAAGCGTTCAAAAAATACATAATGCTGACCTTGACATAGAAGGTATGTTGTTAACCATGTTTGATTCTAGATTACGTCTGTCAAATCAAGTTGTTGAAGAAGTTAGAAAACATTTTGGCGATATGGTTTTCGAAACCATCATTCAAAGAAATGTTCGTCTTAGCGAAGCTCCAAGTTATGGAGAAAGTATTATTAAATATGATGCTAGCAGTAAGGGAGCAGCGAACTATTTGAATATGGCCAATGAGGTGGTTAAAAAAAATAAAGCAATAGTATAGATGGCGAAGGCAACTAAAAAACAGGCTTTGGGCAGAGGGCTTTCGGCACTTTTAAAAGACCCTGATAATGACATTCAATCTGCAACCGACAAAAACGCAGACAAAGTGGTGGGTAATATTGTGGAGCTAGACCTTGATGCTGTAGAGGTAAATCCGTTTCAACCACGGTCTCATTTCAATGACGAAGCTTTACAAGAATTAGCAACATCAATTCGAGAATTAGGTGTTATTCAGCCCATTACGGTTCGAAAATTAGATTTTAACAAATTTCAATTGGTTTCTGGTGAGCGCCGATTTCGCGCTTCAAAACTAATCGGACTAGAAACCATACCTGCTTATATTCGTATAGCCAACGATCAAGAATCGTTAGAAATGGCACTGGTTGAAAATATTCAACGACAAGATCTAGATCCCATTGAAATTGCCTTGTCTTATCAACGATTGATTGATGAAATTCAATTGACTCAAGAAAAGCTAAGTGATCGCGTGGGGAAAAAACGTTCCACTATTGCCAACTACCTCCGTCTATTAAAATTGGACCCCATTATTCAAACCGGTATACGCGACGGATTTGTGAGCATGGGTCATGGTCGTGCTCTAGTCAATATCGATACTAAAGAAGATCAAATTTCGATTTATGAAAAAATAGTCGGTGATAACCTCTCAGTGCGAGATACAGAGCGTTTGGTAAAAGCACATCGTGAAGGAGGTAGTCCAAAAAATGAAATTAAAAAAGCAAGTAATGCTCCTCAGTTTATCTCTTCTTCTAAACAAGAACTCGCAAACCACTTTGGGACTAAGGTGATTATTCAAGCGTCTGAAAACGGGAAAGGCAAGATATCACTTCCTTTTAGCTCTGAAGAAGAATTTCTACGCATCAAAAAACTAATCCTTGGTAACTAAGCACCAAATAGCTATTGTTTTTATCAGTTTGTTTTTTGTAATCGGTTGGTCGCAAGAAAAGAAGCAAGAAAATCCTGTAGACTCTCTAAAAACGGATATGAAACAAGAAGGTTTGATCGTGGTAGACACCTTAATTACACAAAAACAAGCGATAAACCCTTTAGCCCCCAGTAAAGCTGCTTTTTATTCTGCTGTGCTCCCGGGCTTAGGTCAAATCTACAATAAACGATATTGGAAAGTCCCTATTGTATGGGGTGCTATTGGTGGCGGTATCTATGGATATACGTTTTACGATAGACAATACAACGAATTCCGTACTGCATTTAAAAGACGTAGAGCAGGATTTCCTATAAACAATGAAAGAATACCAGAAACGACCACAGATGCCGTGCTAGAACGTCAACAAAATGACCGTCAAAATGATCGTGATTTGACCTTATTGGTCACTATTTTGTTCTATGCATTGAATGTGGTAGACGCAAATGTTGATGCACATCTAAAACAATTCAATATCGATGATGATCTAGGTTTAAACTTTGAATTTCAACCCTATCTCGAATTGAACCCCATTACCAGTGACCCGAACTACGGTATGGCATTAATTGTGAAATTTTAAACTATGAAAATAGCATTATTCGGTTACGGAAAAATGGGCAAGATGATTGAGAAGATCGCTTTAGAAAGAGGTCATACCATCGTAGCTAAAATTGAAGTAGATACCCTAAATGTTAATTTTAGTGATATGGATGTTGCTATAGATTTTAGTATGCCTAAAGCAGCTTTTGATAATATTAGCAATTGTATCAAAAATCGGGTGCCCGTGGTGTCAGGAACTACAGGTTGGCTCGATCAATACGAGAAAGCTGTAAGTTTATGCAATGAAGAAAAGGGAGCCTTTATTTATGCTTCAAATTTTAGCTTGGGCGTCAATGTGTTCTTTGAACTTAACGCATATTTAAGTCGTATGATGCAAAACCTGAAGCAATATCAAATTTCAATGGAAGAAATTCATCATACGCAAAAATTAGATGCACCAAGTGGTACAGCTATAACATTGGCCGAAGACATCATTGCAAATTCAAGTTATAAGCAGTGGAAACTATCTGAAAAAGAAAAGGATGCTATTACCATTACATCGAAAAGAGAAGGAAATATACCCGGCACACATGTCGTGAACTACACTAGTCAGGTAGATAGTATTGAAATCAAGCATACCGCTCATAATCGCAAAGGCTTTGCATTAGGTGCTGTTATCGCTGCTGAATGGTTATATAAAAAAGAAGGAGTCTACAGCATGAAAGATGTGCTAGGGCTTTAAACTAAATTAACGACAACAAATAAAATAATATGGACGCAACGCAATGGATCACATTCATACTGATCGTTCAGGTCATCCACTTTCTAGGAACTTGGAAATTATATGTAAAGGCAGGTAGAAAAGCTTGGGAGGCTGCTATACCAGTATACAATGCTATCGTATTAATGCAAATTATCAATCGCCCAAAGTGGTGGGTAATTCTGTTATTCATTCCTATAATTAATCTATTGATGTTCCCTGTCATTTGGGTAGAAACCATTCGAAGTTTTGGTAAGCATAGTCTATTAGACACTTGGTTAGTCATTCTTACTTTAGGTTTTTACATCTATTATGTCAACTATATGTTAGACGTTAAATATGTGGAAGGTCGAAGTTTAGAACCTCGAAGTGTAGCGGGTGAATGGGTAAGTTCAATCGTCTTCGCAATTGTTGCCGCTACTTTGGTGCACACCTATTTTATTCAGCCGTATGTGATTCCTACGGGATCTTTAGAACGAACATTACGTATTGGAGATCTTCTATTCGTAAGTAAATTTCACTACGGGGCAAGAACACCTATGACTGCAATTGCGGCACCGATGGTACACGACACGCTACCTCTTGTTGGATTACCTTCCTATGTAAGAAAACCACAAATTCCATATTTTAGATTACCAGGTTTTAAGGATATCAAAAGAAAAGAAATTGTTGTATTTAGCTGGCCGGCAGATACCGTACGTCAGTTTCATATACGAGAAGCTGGGGTTAAAAAACCAATCGATAAAAAATCGAATTACGTCAAAAGATGCGTTGGTTTACCTGGAGATTCTTTACAAATTATTGACGGCTTTGTTTATGCTAACGGCAAACAACTAGAACTCCCTGACCGTGCTAGACCTATGTATAATCATGTGGTAACGGTAGACAAAAATATCAACAACTACTTTAGAATCTTTGGAAGGGAAAATTTACGCGCCATGGTATCACAAGTGCCTATTGCTGTAATGCAACAAGAAAGGCCTAAACAAATCATCAATGCGCTACAATTAAACGAAGTAAAAAGAGATTCTTCATATGTATATTTTGCAGGTCAAATAGGTGATCAAAGGGCGATTGAGATTTTAAAAAGTAAAACAGTTCCGAATATGGCATTATTCAATTTAGTTGCTGCGGAAGCGAAGAGTTTTGTTGGAAAGAGTGGTGTAGTTTCGGTGGAGCGCTTTAATGAAAAAAGTACGCATACAAGAGTTTTTCCACATGATAGATCACATGCAGGAACGGTAGATAACTTTGGCCCTTTTTACGTTCCTAAAAAAGGAGCAACCATACCCCTTACCGTTAGTAATTTATCTTGGTACAAGAAAATAATAAAAGACTACGAACATAATACGTTGGGAGTTAAAGGAAATCAAGTGCTATTAAATGGAAAGGTGGTCGATAGCTATACGTTTCAACAAGATTACTACTGGATGATGGGAGATAACCGTCATAGTTCTGAAGATAGTCGTATGTGGGGTTACGTACCAGAGAATCATATTGTCGGAACTCCAATTTTTATCTGGATGAGTTTTGACAATTTTGTTGATGCCAACGGGCAAATGAATAAGTTTTGGAAATGGAGACCTCGTTGGGATCGTATTTTTACCACAGTTAATGGAGCAGGTCAACCAGTTTCTTATTTTAAATATTTCTTGATCGCTTTAGCCGCATGGTTTGGTTTCGATTATTTTAGAAAGCGTAAAAAAGGTAAATCATAAACTTTGAAAGCGCTTCTCCATCCTGCATATATTCCAAATATTAACACATTCGCGGCATTAGCGCAATATGATGTTCAGTGGGAAGTCGAAGATAACTTTCAGAAACAAACATATCGCAACAGAGCTTATATCTGTGCCGACCGCGGAAAGCTGATGCTTAATATACCTATTCAACATGTGGGTAAAAATCAAGGGCGTCAGAAATACAAAGATATTAAAGTCGATCATAGTGAAAACTGGCTGCGCCAGCATTGGAGAACTCTCCAGACTGCTTATCGCACCTCTCCTTTTTTTGAATACTATGAGGATGATATCGCTCCACTTTACGAACAACCGCAAGATTTTTTATTGGATTTCAATCTGAAATCTATTGAGATCATTTGTGATTGCCTGCAATTGAACATGCCCACCTCAAAAACAGATCTGTACCAAATTCATTACGACGATCGTATCGATTTGCGAGCTTACGTTCATGCTAAAAAGAGTACTCCAATAGTATTTGAAGAGTATACACAAGTATTCGGTGATCGTCATGGTTTTATTGAAAACATGAGTATCCTAGACTTATTATTCAATGAAGGTACTACCGCAATGAGCTATTTGAATAAAGTTGACCTGAAACTGAATAACTCATAATGCTACGTTTTTCTCTTCATTACGGAATTCACTTTGTAGTGCCGATCATCATCGGACTATTCTTTTTTAAAAAAAATCGGTTTCATGTGATTCTTATTTTATTGAGTGCAATTTTAATCGATGTCGATCACTTCCTAGCCAACCCCTTATTTGATCCAAATCGGTGTAGCATAAATTTTCACCCCTTACATAGCTATTGGGCTATTGCTATCTATTTCGGATTACTTTTTTTTCAAAAAACGCGTCTTTTTGGAATAGCGTTGCTCATTCACATTATTGCAGATCTCACCGATTGCTATTTAATTGGATTTTAATCGCAATGAAGCCATCACGGGGTAATGGTCAGAATATTTTACATCGTAATTCTTATGACTTTTAACTTCAAAGATTGGATCTGCTAAAATAAAATCAATTCGAACCGGAAATTTTCGAAAGTTCAACGTTCGACCATACCCTGAACCTTTCTCCATAAATGTATCTTGCTTCAATCCTTTTACGGTTTTATACGTGTTGGAAAACTGCGTATTATTAAAATCGCCACATAAAATCTGTGGATAATCATTTGATTGCATATGTTCCGAAATGATCCTAGCCTGCTGTTGCTGCTTTCCAAAGGCTTTTGTCAATTTTTTAAATATCCGTTGCGATCTATCTGTATCAAGTACACTTTCTGGTCGCGTATGTGTTATACCTAAAGATTGTAAATGAACGTTGTAGATTCTTATCGTATCATTTTTATACAATATATCAGCGTAAGCACCGTCGTTGTGACTATCCGGAAAATCTATCAATTTCTGTTCTACTATGGGGTATTTCGAAAAAATACCTAATATGGTTTTATCACGATTATTGATATAATGTATAAAACGATAAGGATAATTTTCATACTCTTTTTGTCGTTCGGCGTCTACTTCTTGAAAACAAATAATATCAGGTTGTTCTTGATCAACAAGCTCTTTGATATCCTCAAAAACATGATCATTATCAAGTGCCTTATACCGATTGAAAACACGAACGTTATACGTCATTATCTTAAGGTCACTATCGTTTACGGTATCACTGCCAAAACTAAAATTCACAAAAGTTCCTAAGGAAGCATACCCAACAATTAAAACAACTAAGGAAAGAAAAGCTTGCCTTTTTCTCTTGATCACCCAGAATATAAAAAACAACATATTCGCCCCAACAAGAAAAGGAACCGCCAAGCTTAAAAGCGATAAAAAGGCAAAACGCTCAGCAGAAATATGAGGTACGAAACACGCAGCAAGCAATAACAGAGCTACAATCATATTCAGAATGAATATAATCTTTTGGAACAGTGATAATCTTCTGAACATACTAATTATCCTTACCTGCTTTAAATAAAAAGTCTTTTTCCGCTTTAGACAAGCTTTCGTAACCAGACTTGCTGATCTTATCTAAAATATCATCTATTTGCCGTTGATGAAGGTCTTTATCTTGCTTTGCTTTCGTTTTTTGATTGGAAGACTTGTTCTTGTATACCGTTTTCATTGGCGCCTTTTTCTGACTGGGCTTAAACGTATTCGCTAATCCGTCAAGAAATTTTGAGAAGCCCGCACCAATATCTTTACCTTCCATCAATTGACGTGCATAAAAATAGCCGAGAAGCGCACCTCCTAAATGGGCAATCCTTCCTCCTATATTTCCCCCTACCCCAATTTGGACTAAATCCATTAACACAACAAAAAGTCCGACTTGCCATAGCTTAACATTGAAGAAAATTACTCGAATCTCTTGGTTTGGAATATAGGTGCAAACGAATATTAATACCGCCATTACCCCCGCTGAAGCACCTAATAACACAGAATTGCTTTCAACTAAAGTTGGAAAAATGTTATAGCTAGCAACGAATAAAAGTCCTCCTAAAATAACCCCTAAGAAATAGACATTCAAAAAACGTTTACCATCAAAAAGATTTAATAGAATTCTCGATGCCACATAAAGAATATACATATTCCAAAGAATATGAAAAATACCGTCGTGTAGAAAAGAATAAGTCACGATAGACCATGGTTGCCCAAGAAAAGTCATTAAATCTTTTGGCAATACAAACCAATTGGATATTCCAAAGGCAAATAATGCCTCTAATAATCCCACTGCTATAAATACAACAACGTTAATTGCGATTAGCTTTTCAGCTATGCTAAGTCTTGCGTATTGATATCGTAATCCTCCGTTATTCATTTTAGTTCCAACGGTTTTTATTAAACGAATCCTTTTTCCAGTACCACATGATGATAAATCCAACTATTGCACCCCCAACGTGCGCCATGTATGCTGTATTGCTCGGACTAAAAAAGGACTGTCCAGTAACTGCTGATATTACATCCAACATTATGATTCCAGGAATAAAATACTTTGCTTTAATAGGAATAGGAA
>CALHCJ010000269.1 GCA_937936275.1 uncultured Flavobacteriaceae bacterium | reverse complement strand
TCGACGTGCTTTGCTGGTAACGTTTCTAGTTTTCCATCAGCTTTGCGATTGTACTGCATGAAAACCAAATTCCATATTTCAACAACGAGTGGATGATCTTGGTTCACCAAGGATGCTCCTGATACTTTCGCTTTTTCTTCTTTAGAACGAAGGTCTACATGAATTTCAGAACAGGGACCACAAGGACCTTGATCACCCATCTCCCAGAAATTATCTTTCTTGTTCCCCATGATAATTCGATCTTCAGGAACGATTGCTTTCCAAAGATCGAATGCTTCGGTATCCATTTTCAGTTGATCGGCATCATCGCTACCTTCAAAAACCGAAACGTAAAGGCTACTCTTATCTAACTTTAAAACATCAGTTAAGAGTTCCCAGGCCCACTGAATTGCTTCCTCTTTGAAATAATCACCAAAACTCCAATTACCTAGCATTTCAAACATCGTATGGTGGTAGGTATCTTTACCCACCTCCTCTAAATCATTGTGTTTGCCACTCACTCGAAGACATTTTTGTGAATCTGCTACACGTGGATGCTGAATCGTACTATTTCCTAAAAAAAACTCCTTAAAAGGAACCATGCCTGCATTGGTAAACATCAAGGTCGGATCGTCTTTAAGAACCATGGGAGCAGAAGGCACAATTTTGTGGTCTTTTTCCTTAAAAAAGTTTAGAAATTGAGCTCTAATTTCTTTGGAAGTCATACGAAATAGGTAAGTTTTGCGAATTTTAACTTTTTAAACGAAACAATTTTTATATTTGTTTGTTCTCTTTAAGCGGAACAAAAATAGAATAAAATACTTTCATGTCTAAAGTAAAGTACTATTACGATCCTGATACGCTTTCGTATCGAAAAATTGAACCGAAGAAATCTCGGCGTTATCGTAATATTGGTCTTTTCTTTTTAGGCTCTGCTTTATTTGGTCTCTTTGCCCTTATTCTTTTACTCAACACCGATATGGTAAATACACCCAGAGAACTCTCTCTAGAGCGTGAATTGAGTAATTTAGAGCTACAACTTGAGCTCATGGGTAAAGACATGAAACAAATGGGTGAGGTTCTTACCAACATTGAAGATCGAGATAACAATATATATCGCCTTTATTTCGAAGCCAACCCTATACCTGAAGAGCAACGGCGTGCAGGTTTTGGTGGTATCAATAGGTATAAGCCATTAGAAGGCTATAAGAACTCTGAAATGATCATCGCTGCTACCAAGCGCATGGATCAACTTAAAAAACAAATGGCAATTCAATCGAAATCTTTAGATGAAATTGCTTTGTTGGCAAAGGAAAAAGAAAAATTACTCGAAGCCATACCAGCTATTCAGCCTATTAATAATGATAACCTTACCCGAATGGCTTCAGGTTTTGGATGGCGCTCAGACCCCTTTACCAAAGCAAGAAAAATGCACCGTGGAATGGATTTTACCGCACCAAAAGGAACTCCGATATACGCTTCTGGTGATGGTAAAGTGACACGAGCTGACAATAATTCATCAGGTTTTGGTAAACATATTCGTATTGATCACGGTTATGGTTATTTAAGTCTATATGCCCATTTGAGTAAGTACAATGTCAAAAAAGGTCAAAAGGTAAAACGTGGCGACCTCATTGGTTTTGTTGGAAGTACAGGAAGGTCAGAAGCCCCTCACTTGCACTATGAAATTTGGAAAGACAAAGAACGTATCAACCCCATCAATTTCTATTACGGTAGTTTGTCAGCCGAAGAATTTGAAAACATGTTGAAATACGCAAGTCAAGAAAATCAATCGCTCGATTAATGCATATAGACCTTCCTGAAAAAAGATATTACGGTATTGGCGAAGTCGCAAAGGCTTTTGGAGTGAATGCTTCTCTTATACGTTTTTGGGAGAAAGAGTTCGATGCTTTAAAACCCAAGAAAAATGCTAAGGGCAATAGAAAGTTCACGCCCGAAGACATTAAAAATCTGCAGCTAATTTTTCACTTAGTAAAGGAAAGGGGTTTTACTTTAGAAGGGGCTAAAATACATCTCAAAGAAAATCGAAAAAAGACCCTTGACAACTTCGAAATTATAGCAAAGTTAGAGCGTATTAAAGCAGAGCTAACAAAAATCAAAGAACAGCTTTAACTGTTCGATGTAACATTTCTATATTATTTTACACTAACCTTAAAACACTATACAATGAAAAAAGGATTAATCGTTTTAATCGTTCTTGCAATCGCGGCATTTGGTTTATACCAATGGGGAGTTGGATTTAATAATACCGCTGTTGAATATGAAGCAAACGCAAAAACAGCTTGGTCGAATGTCGAAAGTTCGTATCAACGAAGAAATGATCTTATTGGCAATTTAGTTAAAACAGTGCAAGGTGCAGCTGATTTCGAAAGGGGTACTCTCAAAGACGTCATTGATGCACGGTCTAAAGCAACGTCAACTACGATAGATGCCAATAATCTTACGCCTGAAAAAATGGCGGCATTTCAACAAGCACAAAGTGGACTTACTGGTGCTTTAAGCAAGCTTATGGTGGTAGTAGAACGCTATCCTGAGTTGAAAGCAAATCAAAATTTCTTAGAACTTCAAGCTCAATTAGAAGGAACCGAAAATCGGATTAACGTAGCACGCGATAGGTTTAATGAGAAGGTCAATATTTATGACATTCATACGACTAAATTTCCAGGGAAGCTTCTCGCTGGCTTGTTTGGTTTTGAAGAAATGGCTCGTTACAGTGCTGATCCAGGTTCTGAAAACGCACCCGATGTAGATTTTGATTTCGAATAATCAGGCTATATGTCTCGTGTAGAAAATTTTTTATCGGAGGAAGAAGAACAAGAAATTGTTCAGGCTATTCTAAAGGCAGAACAAAATACTTCAGGAGAAATTCGAGTGCATATTGAATCTCACACCAGACTTGACCATTTCGAACGTGCAAAAGAAGTTTTTCACCTGCTCAAAATGGATAATACAAAAGATGAAAATGGTGTACTGATCTATGTTGCCGTTAACGATCGAAAATTTGTTATCTACGGTGATAAAGGTATTGATAAAGTCGTACCAGAAAATTTTTGGGATGCTACCCGTGATGCCATTCAAAACCAATTCAAAAACGAGCATTACAAACAAGGAATTATTGACGGCGTCGCGAGTGCTGGAAAAGAACTAGAGACCCATTTTCCATGGCAACACGGAGATCAAAACGAATTAAGTAATGAAGTATCTAAAGGGTAATCTTCTTGTTTTACTTTTCTTTTGCTTCGGATTTAGTTTCGGACAATTTCAGATTCCTGAAAAACCTAGTCTTCAAACTAGCGTTTATGACGCGGCTATAGATTTATTACCAGCCAGTCAAGAAAAATCTTTAGAACAAAAATTAATTCGATATTCCGATAGCACCTCCACACAAATTGTAGTCGCCATCATAAATTCTACAGAAGGTGAAAATATTAATTACCTAGGTGCGCAGTGGGGCCAAGCATGGGGTATCGGACAAGCGGATAAAGACAACGGAATACTAATCTTGTTAGCGAAAAACGACCGAAAAATAGCTATTAATACAGGATACGGGGTTGAGGGTTCTCTGACGGATGCCATGAGCAAGCGGATTATAGAAAATGTAATTCTACCCGAATTCAGAAATGGAGATTTTTATGGTGGATTGGATAAAGGCACAGATGCTATTTTTCAAGTTCTAAATGGGGAGTTTCAAGAAGAGCGTACGTTTCAAAATAATCAGGGATTTCCACTGGAAAGCTTTCTTCCGTTTATCATCTTTTTCGTCATCTTAATTATTCTATCCAGTCGCAATCGTCGTAATCGAGGTGGTGGTTCTGGAGGAAGACGCTCTAGCGGACTCGATCTTTGGGATATTATCATACTCAGTAATATGGGTCGCAGCAGCGGTTCTGGAGGAGGTTTTGGCTCTGGAGGAGGATTTGGAGGGGGTTTTGGCGGTGGCTTCGGCGGCGGTGGTTTTGGTGGCGGTGGTGCTTCAGGCGGATGGTAATCTAAACCTAACTTTTAAAATCAACCCAGTACGCAACCAAATAGCGTATTATCATCTTTTTTATAAAACAACGGATGAACAAATTGCTATTTCTTCTTTCCTTGGTATTTATTTTCAACTGTGAGTCTTTACAGAAGGAAGATTGCTCCACCGTGCTTTGTGTGGGGAACTTTTCAGTGTTGTATTTAGAGCTTATTGACGAAAGCACCGAAGAAAATATCTTAGAAGAACGCTATTCCATAGCAGATATTCAGCTCGTAGACGATACGGAGGTTGCTTTGGTTATTGACTCCACATCGTTTCCGGTTACTACCTTGCAACTTAGAAACGATGATTGGACTGTGGGCACCTACCAGTATACTTTGTTGATCGGTAACGATTTTGAAATTCCGATTGAAATTGATTTGGCACTGAGTGGTGGCTCAGGTTGTTGTTCCAATATTTTAATTGCCGAACGTCTCAACATTAACAACCAAAATATTTCAGAACCCAATAACATTTTGATTCAGGTTCAGATAGCGGAGTAAGGTTTTTTATTTTCAGGATTGAGCGGTTACTTTTGCCCCAACAAAGCTTTCAAAAATAATTGCCTCGTGTATTTTGCATCTGCCTGAAGACTGGTAATTCTGGT
>CALHCJ010000268.1 GCA_937936275.1 uncultured Flavobacteriaceae bacterium | reverse complement strand
GCTGTATTTTTATTTATTGCTTTTCTATTTGCCGTTCTTGCCATGAAAAAAATGAATCTTACCGATGAAGAAATGCCCACTCAGGCTGATGTTAGCGTATAAATTGATTTTCATACCCGAAGTTGGTTGTACAGGCTAACTTTCACTGTTCTTGATTTTTTTGTTTTTGAGATGTAACATTTTCCTAAAAGTGTATCTAAAAGGAAAATAAATAAAATATACATCATGAAAACATTTCAAAGCATACTAGTTTTTACATTTTTAATAGCAACACTTTGTGTTCAGGCTCAAAAAAAGCCTTTCGAAGTTACTATAAAAGGGCAAGGCCAACCAGTCTTATTGTTCCCTGGCTTTACTTGTACAGGTAGTGTTTGGGAAGATACAGTGGTCGAACTTTCAAAGAATTACGAATGTCATATTTTTACTTTTGCAGGGTTTGGAGAAGTAGCGGCGATTGAAAAACCGTGGCTCCCTAAAATTAAGGAAGGAGTTAATACCTATGTAAAAGAAAATCAGCTAAAAGCCCCGATGATTATTGGTCATAGTTTAGGAGGTGCGTTAGGTCTATGGCTAACATCCGAAAAAGATCATCCCTATTCAAAGTTAATTGTGGTTGATGCATTGCCCTCCACAGGTGCTTTGATGATGCCAAATTTTAATAGTGAAAACATCGTATATGAAAGTCCATGGAACAAACAAACGCTCGAGATGAATGAGGAAGCATTTGATGCTATGGCAACACAAATGTCAGCAGGAATGACAATGAATACCGAAAAGCAAAACCAAATTAAGGAGTGGATAATACAATCAGATCGCGAAACCTATGTGTACGGGTACACCGATCTTTTAAAATTAGATTTACGAGAAGATATTGCTCAAATAAAGATTCCCGTTACGATTTTGGCTGCGACTCATCCCTATGGTTTAGAAATGGCCAAGAATACCTATGAAGGTCAATATAAGAACCTTGAGGACTATGAAATAGAATTTGCCGAAGGCGCTGCACATTTTATAATGTACGACAAGCCAGAGTGGTTTAAAAGTAAAATTTTAAAACACATCAAATAGAAATGAGTGAACTACAATCTCGTTTTGAAGCTATCTACCACAACAATTATCAAAAGATAATTCGGGTTTGTATGGGCTATGTAAATGGAGATGAAGCCTTAGCAAAAGATTTAACACAAGAAGTTTTTATAAAGGTTTGGAAAAATTTAGCATCCTTTCGAGAAGAAGCTAGTATTTCAACTTGGATCTATCGGATTACCGTAAATACTTGCTTGCTTCAGCTTCGAAAGAAAAAATATGTGAAGGGTGAGGAAGCCATAGACAAGTTGTTAGTTTCTGAAGAGAATACACATTCCTCCAAAGAATACCAATTGAAAAAGATGTATCAGTGCATAAATAAGCTTCCAAAAGAGAGTAGAGGGATAGTTTTATTAGCGCTAGAGGGGCTTCCACAAAAAGATATCGCGGAGATCATAGGGGTATCGCATGAGGCCATTCGAGTACGAATACATCGCATAAAAAATAGTTTAACAAAATGTGTGCAAAATGACAGTATTTAAAGATTTAAAATCCCAGTGGAGTAATCAAAATAAAGTAGAAATTCCGGAAGATGGAGCAAAGAAAATTCTAGAAAAAATTGCTTTGGTTCGAAAAAAACAGCAAATTTCCAACGTTGTTTTGGGGCTTACTGCTGTCGTGCTCATCGCCTTTTTCTTTTATGTTTCGGCGTATAAATTTCAGACCGTGATGATTGGTCTTTTAATGATGATAGGGGCCTTGGTGTTAAGAATAGGTATTGAAATTTTAAGCCTACGTAGGCTCAAAAATATGAATGTGGCCACTACCTTCGAAAAATTCAAACAGCAAATGATCGGCTATTATGAGAAAAGAAAGAAGGTTCATTTTATAGCAACTCCTATTATTATTTTGATTTACTGTTTCGGTTTTGTTTTATTGTTGCCGGCATTTAAAGAAAGCCTATCGGTTGGATTTTACAATTATATTGTTGTTTCTTCTATAGTGTTGTTCGTAGTTCTCAGTTTGTTTATTGCGAGAGAAGTAAAGAGAGAGTTGTTAGGATTAAGGGAATTACAACGCTAACAACCTCATTACATTTTCAAACGTATCTATAAGACACAAATAGATATGATTATGAAAAATGCAAGCTATTTAGCACTAATTTGCTTGATCTTAGTAGTAAGTTGTTCTTCTCAAAAGAAACTAGAAACGGCGGCTCCTTTTACTTTAGGAGAGGTATATGCTCAAAAATGGATTGTTGAAGATACTAGTAAAGACTCAGGTTACGATGTTATCATTCCTATTATGAGTCTTGATGAAAATATTGCGGTTTTACAAAACTTATATCATAAAGACAAAATGGTTCATCTCGCGATGGAGCTTCGAGAGGATGGAATGATTGCTATTGCGGCATATAGCAAAGAAGATATGTTGCAAAAAGACCTATTGGTTACTGAGTCTTCACAAAATAACGATGCTAAGGACAATTCTAAAATGGAACCTTTCCCTTTTGAGTTGAAGGATACAGAAGCGGTATTAAGTTATCTCCAAAAGGACAAAATCAAGTATCTGAAGTTATCAGGAATTCGCCAAAACCCTGTAGTTGTTTATTCCTCTAAAAAGGCTCGAAAGTAAATTAGCTTAGCGAAAGCTCTCAAGGCATTAAAATAAAATCGGCATTGATTTCGACCCAAGTGTCAAAGATTTCAAATCTCGATTATCGAGTAAACTTTTTGGAAAGGCTTTAGAGATTGTTCTGAAATGTCTAATTTTGGTAACTAACCTTCGCGCTATTGAATCCGCTTAAGAAACTTTTTAAACAGACCGCCATTTATGGTTTGGCTACTGTATTGCCGCGAATGTTATCCTTTTTATTGCTGCCTCTTTACACCAATATTTTAGAGACTGCAGGATTCGGAAAAGTATCGGTAATTTTTGCTTGGTTTGCTATTTTTAATGTTCTACTGGCCTATGGAATGGAGACGGCTTTTTTCAGGTTTTATCATAGCGATGATGATAAAAGTAAAGTAGTATCCACTTCGTTGTTATCTATTCTCGTTTCCAGTTTAGTATTTTTTGTTGTTGCCTTGTTATTTCAAAATTCAATGGCAGACCTTACCGGTATTGATACACGATATATCCGCTTAACAATTTATATCTTGACTTTAGACGCCTTGGTGATTATTCCGTTTGCATGGTTGCGTGCAAATGAGAAACCAATGAAATATGCTATCATTAAGATTGTAAATGTCGTTATCAATTTTGGATTGAATATTTTCTTTTTACTGTTTCTTCCAAGTATTGCAGAGAGTAATCCAGACGGTGTTATGGCGATGATATACAAGCCCGATTTTGAAATCACCTATATTTTCATATCAAATTTAATTGCAAGTGGTATTACTTTAATTTTTATGCTGAGTTTATACTTAGATAGTAAGTATTCTTTTGACAAAGAGCTTTGGAAAAGAATGATGAAATACGGTTGGCCTGTTTTAGTTGCTGGCATTGCATTTTCGATTAATGAAGTATTTGACAGAATTATGCTAGAGCATATTCTTCCTGAAAACATTGCAGAGAGCGAAGTGGGAAAATATTCTGCTTGTTATAGACTTGGTCTTTTCATGACATTGTTTGCTACTGCATTTCGCATGGGTATTGAGCCTTTCTTTTTTAGTCATTCTGGTACTGAAAATCCTCAAAAAACCTACGCTCAAATTACAAACTACTTTGTAATAATTGGAAGTGTAATTTTGTTGGCTGTGATTGTTTTCGCTGATGTTTTAAAAGAGCTATTTGTTCGCGATGAAGCATATTGGGAAGCGATGAATATCGTTCCGTTAGTGATATTGGCCAGTTTCTTCTTAGGTATTTATCATAACCTATCAGTCTGGTACAAGGTGACCGATAAAACCCGGTATGGTGCCTTTATTTCTGTCATAGGAGCGATTATAACAATTGGTATAAATTATATGTTTATTTCGTCGATAAGCTATATGGCATCAGCAATAGCTACGCTTTTGGCATATGGAACGATGATGGTATTATCTTATTATCTGGGAAAATCCCATTATCCTGTTCCCTATAACTTTAGAAAAATTTTATTCTATTTAGGAATATCAATACTGTTTTCGGCCATTTCTTTTTACGGATTTGAACGAAGTCTTTATGCAGGAATTCCCTTGTTGCTCATCTTCTTAGCGCTGGTATACAAACTTGAAAATGATAAACTCAGAAGAATATTTTTAAAACCGAAAACTTAAGATATAGATGTTGAAATTTAGCGGGTTATGATTTTAAAGCAAACAACAGCATCGAGACTACAATAAAAACAAAAACATGAAAATCAAAATAATAAATAAATCGGCACATAAGTTACCTCATTATGAAACCATTGCTTCTGCTGGTATGGATCTTAGAGCGAATCTTTCTGAATCAGTCACTCTAAACCCTTTGGAAAGAACAATAATCAAAACCGGACTCTTTATAGAACTTCCGATAGGTTTCGAAGCACAGGTAAGACCTCGAAGCGGCTTAGCTGCTAAAAAAGGGATAACAGTTTTAAACGCGCCGGGTACTATTGACGCTGATTATAGAGGAGAAGTGGGCGTTATTTTAGTAAACTTATCCAACGAAGCATTTACCATTGAAAATGGAGAAAGAGTTGCGCAAATGGTAATTGCGAAACATGAACGTGCCGAATGGGTTGAGGTAAAAGAGCTTTCTACTACTGATAGAGGAGCTGGAGGTTTTGGTAGCACTGGGGTCAAGTAAAAGAGAATAGTATAAAATAAATACGAACTGTAGCAATGGACTCAAAAAATTCTCGTTACACTAGTACATTAACCTATTGAATTTTTAATATGAAAATAATAGTTCCCATGGCAGGTCGCGGATCTCGTTTACGACCACATTCTTTAACAGTTCCAAAACCCTTAATTCCCGTTGCCGGAAAACCAATTGTACATCGATTGGTAAGCGATATTGCGAAAGTGTTGGGTGAACCTATTGAAGAAGTTGCTTTTGTTTTAGGAGATCCTGCTTTTTTCGGAGATGATGTTGTTGCAAGTTTAAAAGAGTTGGCCGAAGATCTAGGGGCTAAAGCTTCCATTTATAGACAAGATCAGCCTTTAGGAACCGGTCATGCCATTATGTGTGCCAAAGATTCTTTGAGTGGCCCTGCGGTAATTGCGTATGCAGATACATTAATTCGTGCAGACTTCGATTTAGATAAAACCGCTGATAGTGTTATTTGGGTAAAACAAGTAGATCAACCTGAAGCGTATGGAGTAGTAAAATTAAATGGAGATCAAGAAATTGTTGAATTGGTAGAGAAACCGGCGGAATTTGTTTCTGACCTAGCTGTTATTGGTATTTATTATTTCAAAGAGGTGGCTCAGTTAAAAAATGAACTGCAGTCGGTTTTAGATAATAATATTATCAACGGAGGAGAATACCAAATCAATGACGGTATCAAACAAATGATGGCTAAGGGAATGAAATTTGTTCCCGGTAAGGTTAATGAATGGATGGATTGTGGAAACAAAACCGTTACTTTAGAAACCAATAGGCGTATGTTAGGTTTTCTTGAAAAAGATGGAGAGGCTTTAATTTCTAATTCAGTGCATCTCGATAATTCAAAGATTATTGAGCCTTGTTTCGTTGGAGAGAATGTTGTCTTGAAAGACGCAACAGTTGGCCCCTATGTTTCTATTGGCGATAATACGAGTGTTATAAATTCAACGATTAAAAACAGCTTGATACAGACGCAAAGTAAAATTACTAATGCTAATTTAGATAACGCAATGATTGGTAATCACGTTGTTTATGATGGTAATTTTGAGGCTATAAGTATCGGTGATTACTCGGTTTTGGAATAGTTCTTGTACTTTATTTAATACTTCAGGGATTTAGCACTTACCTTTAATTTATGAAGCACTGGAAATTTTTCTATTTAGTTTTAGCCCTCGAATTTCTAATTTCGATACCAGCTTACGCCCAAGATAAAGAACCCGAAATCGATGTAGAAAAAAGTGCTGAAGTATTTTTAGAAGCATATTCTGATGAATTTCAAGAAAATTTCTTTGAAGCCTTAAAGCAGAAAGGCATTGAAAACTACGATCGCGCTATCAATTACTTGTTAGAGTGCAAAAGGCTTGATGCAAATAATGTTGTTATTGATCATGAACTAGCCAAAACCTATTTAGCCGACAAAAAATATAATCTTGCCCAAGATTACGCCGTTGCCGCGCTAATTTCAGAACCTGAAAATTTATGGTACTTAAATACGCTGATAGAAGCATTAGATAAACAGGGAAATACTTTTGAAAACTTAGAAATGTCTATTCTAGCTGATAATTCAAAACTACAAGAGAATTTAGCCGTTGTTTACTTTAGAAATTCTAAGTATGATGAAGCGCTTATAGTTTTAGAGAATCTTAAAAAAACACCTTTTTTAGACGATTTAGCATCAAAAATCAATGATTCTTTAGAGAAAAGAGCGGAAAATAGTAAAAAAATGTCTTTTTCGGTTTCGAATACAAATCGATCGGAGGGAGTCACCACTTTGAATGGTTACAAAGGCCGTATTCAAGGTCTAATTCGATCAAAGAATCATATGATTTTAAAGCAAGTTTCAGCAGATGCACTTGAAACCTTTCCATCTCAGCCCTATTTTTATTATGCACAGGGCTATGCACTAAACAAAATAGGAAAATACCGAGATGCCGTTGAGGTACTAGAGACTTCGCTAGATTATTTGGTGGGAGATATAGCCTTGGCAAATAAAATATATACTGAGCTTGTGGAAGCTTATAACGGCATTAACAATTCCGTGAAGGCAAATATGTATCTTCGTAAGATAAAACCTGGATTTTAATCATGACCCTTCACAAAAATGCATCCAAGTGCTTGAGTTTAGTCATCTTATTGGTATTTTTCGTCTCTTGTAAATCAGGAAAAGTATTGACGGATGGAACGGTCAATAAAAATCTTTCTTCAAAGACGATTATCAAAACACATTACCAGAATGCAATTGATTTCAAAACCTTAAGTGGTAAAATGAAAATTGACTATTCAGATGGTTCCGATAGTCAGGGTGTTTCGGTAAGTCTGCGAATGGAAAAGGATAAAGCGATTTGGATTAGCGCTCCTTTCGGTGTGGTAAAGGCATATATCACTCCAAACCGAGTGTCCTTTTATAACAAACTTCAAAACGAGTATTTTGATGGTGATTTTGCTTATTTAAGCAACATATTGGGAACAGAACTCGATTTTCAAAAACTACAAAACGTATTATTAGGACAAGCCCTTTTCAATCTCAAAGAGGGAAAATATGATAAGTCTATCGCAGACAAGAATTATCAACTGAAACCTCGAAAAGTTGAGGAATTATTTAAGACATTGTTCCAAATTGAACCGAAAAACTTTAAGATTGCAAAACAAGAACTCTCGCAACCGTTAAAAAACAGACTTCTAGAGATTGAGTATAAGAATTATCAAAAAATTAATAAATGGGTGATACCCAACGAGATTTTAATAACAGCGATCGATAAAGATTTGACGAATACTATTGGTATTGAATATCGCAATATTGAATTCGATCGGGCTTTAAATTTTCCATATAAAATTCAGAAGGGCTTTGACGAAATTGTTTTGAAAAAGGATGATATCTAAAAAAGGATATTTTGGTTTTATATTATTGTTGGTGTTAGCTCTCGCACCATATAGAAGTTTTGCGCAAACGGAAGAACAAAAATCCTTAGAAGCCAAACGAGAAAAACTTCAAAGTGAAATTCGAGATATTAATAGATTACTTTTTGCTGAAAAAAAGGAGCGTGGTAGTATTCTAGATCAAATGGAAGCGTTGGATCAAAAAATCAATGTCCGGCAACAGCTGATACGCGTTACCAATCAACAATCCAACTTGTTGAATCGACAAATCAACGTGAATATCAAGAAAATTAGTAATCTCCGAGAAGAATTAAAGGCCCTAAAAGATGATTATGCAGCGATGATTCAAAAATCATATCAAAATCGCTCACAACAGAATCGTGTGATGTTTTTATTGTCTTCTGAGGGTTTTTTTCAAGCCTTTAAACGGTTTCAATACATGAAACAATATACCGACTATCGCAGGGAACAGGGCTTGGCAATTGTTACAAAAACAGAGGACTTATCTAGATTGAACAAAGACTTGAATGAAGAGCGTAAGGTGAAAGAAATTTTATTAGTTCAAAATCGTAAAGCAAAAAACGAACTTTTCAAGGAAATCCAAACTCAAAAAGAACTTTTAGCTACGATAAGGCAAAACGAAAGCAAATACACAGC
>CALHCJ010000267.1 GCA_937936275.1 uncultured Flavobacteriaceae bacterium | reverse complement strand
TAAATAATATCACCAATTAAAGGATGTAACTTTTCCATCTCAGCATCTACAGCTTTTACCAAAACTTCTTGGTTTTGGCCTTTTGCTGTTAATCGCAATCGCACCTTGCCTAAGTTAGGTAAATAAGCAAGTTTAATAAATGTGGGTAGGTTATTTTCCCAATCTTCTATTTTTTCAGCAATTGCACTTTCGCCCAATCCGTAGGTGACTAAGGTTTTATGTAAAATATGTGGTCTTTCAAAAGTGCTGACCAACTTAGGAATTACTTCAGAAGACATCAAATTTTTCATCTCAAAGGGAACCCCTGGCATAGAAACATACACCACTCCATCTTCATGAAACCACATACCGGGTGCGGTGCCGTACGCATTATGCAATGCGGTAGCTTTAGTTGGAATTAGCGCTTGATCTCTATTAATTTCTGATATTTTAGTTGTAGTAATATATTTAGCAAACAGAAGTTCAACGTGATCTAACACACCTTGATCTCGCTCTAATACATCATTAAAATACTCGCAAAAGGTATGCTTTGTAATATCATCTTTAGTAGGACCAAGTCCTCCTGTAACAATAACTATCTGTGCTCTTCTTTTAGCATCAGTCAATGCTTGTAAGATATGCTCACGGTCGTCTTGCACCGATGTAATTTGGTAAACAGACACTCCGATTTTATTGAGTTCTTTTGCAATGAAAGCAGAATTAGTGTCTACGATTTGACCAATAAGAATTTCATCGCCAATGGTGATAATTTCTGCAAACATTAAAAAGAATTTTAATTAAAGATTGAAGTCGTTCTTGAGCTCTGCAACTACCTGCTCAATATCTTTTTTTAAATCAGGAAAAACACTTTGTATTTCAGACATATTTGCCTCACTCTTGCCTAAGGTCTCAATTTCTAAAGCTGCAGCACGGGTCTGTTCCATACCTAAAAGATCTACATTAGGTTTAATTTTATGAGCGAGTTGATACACTTGTTCATAATTTCCAGAAGCAAGAGCACTTTCCAACCCTTCCAAATCTTGAGGAACTTCTTCTAAAAAGACAGATATAACAGAATTGATGAAATCCTCATCACCGTCAGCCATCTCCTTTATTTTATCTAAACTATATATCATTATTTGATTTTTACTGTAAATAACTCTTGTTCCTCAAGGACACCCGAAAGATAGTCATTTGACTCTATTTTACCAACCCCTGCAGGGGTACCTGTGAAAATCACATCTCCTTTTTTTAACATAAAAAATGTAGATACATACGCTATCAAGGCATCAATTTTCCAAAGCATTAAACTGGTATTTCCTTTTTGAACAGTTTTACCATTTTTTACCAATGCAAAATTAATATTATTTAAATCGCCAAATTTGGATTTATCAACCCAATGACCAATTACCGCAGCGCCATCAAAACCTTTCGCTTTTTCCCATGGTAAACCTTTTTCTTTTAGCTGTGCTTGTAAGTCTCTCGCCGTAAAATCAATGCCCAAACTGATTTCATCATAATACTTGGAAGCAAATTGCTCTTCAATATGCTTCCCTACTTTCTTAATCTTTACTAAGACCTCTACTTCATAATGAATATTATTGGAAAAATCGGGGATGTAAAAATCTTGCTCTTTAGGAAGCACGGCAGAATCAGGTTTGATAAAAATCACTGGCGATTCAGGTCGGGCATTCGACAGCTCTTTAATATGGTCTGTGTAATTACGACCTATACAAATTATTTTCATTGTGTTTTTTTTGTATTACACAAAGATAGCTAGGGATAAATGAATTCGATAAAGAACAAGCTAGATTATTCTTTCTTAATCTTTAAAGTAATTGCAGGTACAAAATTGTCTTGGTTATTTCTTGACCTCACTTTGAAATCTGTCCACTCCCCCATGCCATAAATCATGACTTTGAAATTTTGATTTGGTGTATAGACTCCGCCAAAGGTGGGGGCAAAGCGATCTTCTATTTCGTTCTTGTTCGTAATTGGATTGGTTTTAAGCTGCGTATACCAATTACTTGCTAAAAAAAGCCATTCAAGTCCAATATAAACGCCTGATTGCGGTATCTCAATATTGGAGGCACTAAGATCTAGTGACACAAAAGCTTCCTCTACATCATGCTCCAGAACAATACTTTTTCGAATCAAATCTCTTTTTGGTTTTTTCGTATGTTCGTCAACGTCATAGATACGTATTCGGAATTTTGCAGAACCACGTTGAAACTTTTCATTTTTATTCAGAAAAACAGTAACCTTTTCGATATACTTCTTCTGCGCTCCTATGTTTGGAAAATACAAGGCTAAAATCCAAGGAGTGGAAGAAGAAGAAAACCCACTCTTTAGTTGATTGCTTCCAATGGGGTTTAAGACATCTGAATTACCCAGAGCCTCACTAACCACTACTTCATCAAGCTCAAATGATTCTTCTACCATTTCAAATCTCTTAAGATCAAAAATTTGCTGAGCCCTTACAATGGTATCTTTATATCCCAAAGATGAAATGTGTACTTGCTTTTCTAAATATGCTTTTGGCAAGTCCATAAAAAAATGACCTTCATCATCCGTTGAAGTACCTTTTAAGGTATTTAAAAAGCTAAGATTTACATAAGGTATAGGTTTCTTAGTAGTATGATCATAAACGTGACCATCAAACAAGACTTCCTGGGCTTGTAGTTGACAAACAAGTAAAAGAGAGAACAATAAGTATTTCATTTAACCAAGCTTGTTATTCAATTTGTTGAGTTTGATTTGTGTTAATACTTTCTTAGTATATAATGGGAAGTCTGCGTTTAGAATCCAACTAAAGTAACCGGGTTCTTTTTCTAAAACATCATTTACCTTTTTACCCTTATGCTTCCCAAAAGCAAACATTTCTTCATCATCTTCATCCCAAACAATAAAGCCAGCAAAATCTACTGTTCTTTTATGGGAAGAAAAATCTGCAAGTTTCTTAACATTATTCTCAAGGTCAGGATATCGATCTAATTGCGCGAGTAAAACTTCATAAGTCGCATTGGTATCAGCAGCAGCACTATGTGCATCGGTAAGTTCTTTGTCGCAGTAGAACTTATAAGCGGCACTGAGTGTACGTTTTTCCATTTTATGAAAAATAGTCTGCACATCAATTGAGACCATATTTTTCATATCAAAGTCTACCTCTGCTCGTAACATTTCTTCAGCCAGTAAGGGAATATCAAAACGATCAGAATTAAAACCACCCAAATCAGTATCCTTTATCATCTTATAAATCTCTTTGGATAGTTCTTTGAAAGTTGGTTCGTTAGCTACTTTTTCGTTCGATATACCATGAATCGCAACGACATCTGCAGGAATCTCTACTTCAGGATTGACCAACCACGTTTTACTCTCTTTATTTCCGTTCGGAAAGATTTTTAAAATAGCAATTTCTACGATACGATCTTTGGCAACATTTGTTCCCGTGGTTTCTAAATCAAAAAAACAAATTGGTCTTATCAGCTTTAATTCCATTCCTTCAGTTGTTTGTGCAAAGATATATAGATGCTTGGTTTATTTCTTTTTAAGTCTATCTTTATTACAACATTTTTACCTACACCATGAAACCTTTTTATCTTTTTTTACTACTATTCTTACTATGGTCGTGCAACCCGACAGCCGAGAAATTAAAATATAGCGCTTCTAAAGATGCCTTGGAATTCTACCAGCAAGGTTGGGTACAAATTATGGATGAAGGTCGTTATGGAGCCGCAGAAGATTCTTATCGGAAAGCATTAGAATTAGACCCTAATTTTTTAGTTGGCAAAAGTGTTTTAGCACGATTAACCCTAGACCTTGAAGAACGATTAAAATTTGAAGAGGAACTTTTTAAAAAAAGCAATCAAATTGCGGGAGATGAGAGGCTCTTATTAGATGTGTATAACGCATTAGTTCACTATACAAATCTTCGAGATCAAGGCCTTTCAGCATCTAAAAGTGCTCTTTCAGAAGCCTTACAACTTGCCGAAAAAAACTTACAGAAGTTGATTCATAAATATCCGAAAAAGACCTATTTAAAAGCCGAGTATATTGAAATTCTTCATAGCCTGTATGGACCGCAAAGAGCCCTAGATTCTATGGCAGTTTTATTACTTCCTGAACAAAAAACGAATCCTTTTTTATTAGGCGCTTCAGCAAGCATGCATGCAGAATTAGATCAATTTGAAATCGCGATGGAACAAGCTAAAATTCTTGGAAGTATTGTTAAAGATAATTCCCAGCCAAAAACCTATGCGGTTTATGCCTTTATACTTTTAGAAATGAAAGACCTTCTAAATGCCAAATACAACGCAGATAAAGCCTATCAATTAGACCCACGTAATTTAGACGCTAGTAGATTAAAAGAGAAAATCGATCAACGTATTGCGCAGGAGAAAAATAAACAGACTACAGCCGAGTATTAATTATGTTATTAAAAGCAGAGCCAAAGGTGTAACTGAGACCGACACTAAACCCAATTTCAAAATCTGTTG
Source organism: uncultured Flavobacteriaceae bacterium (assembly GCA_937936275.1). Classification (GTDB taxonomy): domain Bacteria; phylum Bacteroidota; class Bacteroidia; order Flavobacteriales; family Flavobacteriaceae; genus Maribacter_C. Next base: position 8,205 of record CALHCJ010000267.1, on the reverse strand, counting down.
CAATCTGCTTTTGTTGTAACAGTACGTCTTCAATAGAAGCACTACCCGCAGGAAGATTAATTTGATCTCGAATGAGCTCCATCCTTCCAGAAAATCTGACAGCTAATCCCTTAACAATCCGGACAGATACGTTTCCAAAAAACTGCATTCTATTTTTAGAAAAATCATTCAAAAAACTAGAAGCTCTTAGCCTAGAGTATAAATTACCCCAGGGCTGTCTAAATCGAAATTGAACATCAAGGGAATGGTTGAATATACCTTCACTGGTTTTTTCAAAAATCGTAGGTTCTATGTAGTCATTATGAAAGTATCCAATGCGATAGGCAAAAACAATTTCGTGTCGCAAGACTTCATTATATGGAAAAATGTTGTACTCTACGGCTGGCGATACATAATACCTAAAATCAAGGTTTGTAAAAGTATCATGACGCCCCCCAGCAAATATTCCGGCCGACCAATGGTCTGATATGCTGCGAACTACGCTACCATCTAAAGCATATCGAAAACGCTTGCTTGTAAAGGTATCTTCATCTTGCAAAAATTCGCTAGTAGCCTGGTTCAATTGAAAATCAGTACGAATTCTGATCTTTTCAGTAACACGATCGCTTTCAAAGCCAACCTCATACTCGAATTGATTTCTACTAGATTCCTTATTCAGTTCAGCCTCTCCATAGATTTCAAATATCCAATTATTCCATGGGTCATCAAAATCGATGTCTTGTTGTTTTGCAAGACCCGAATTACTTATTTTATAGTCTATTTCTCCCGCTAAATTTGAGTCAATTAAAAATCGTAATAACCCTTTTTTAATCGCTTTCACCAAGCCCTTTCTAACATCATCGGAAGTCATATTGGCGTTGGTAGCGTAATTACCTTTTTCAGTAATATCTAAATACTCTTCTAAACCCTTAAATTCTAATTTATAAGTACGACCTCCACTACCATTTGCGATGTCATAAATGAATAATTGAACATTCGCTTGGGCCTGATCTCGCACATGATTTACGAAATCGATCTCTTGCCTAACATAACTTTTTTCGCAATTACATTCTACAAAGAGTTTCAAGCGTCCGTTATCGTTAGGCTCCTCTTGCGAAAAAGCGAACATAGGAATCCACAATATGAAATAAAGAAGTTGCTTTCTTTTGGTAAAAGAAAGTCTTAGTGTTGGTACTGGCATGGTAAAAAATGAAGTCTAAAGTTAAGCGCAAAAAATATAACTAGCTGTTAGCATAGTGTTAATAACAGCTATAATAATAAAATTACTCTTTACGATCTAAGTTAAGCGACTAGCAAATTTTGACTTAAATCTCCCGATTTAAATCCCAAGCTTCAAGGTAATCAGCAACAGCTTTCGCAAACATACTACCCAAGGCACCATTCACTACCCGGTGATCATAACTATGAGAAATATACATTTTACTACGAATGGCAATAACGTCACCTTCTTCTGTCTCGATTACGGAAGGTATTTTTCGAATCGCACCTAAAGCTAAAATTCCGACCTGAGGTTGGTTGATGATAGGGGTTCCAAATACACTACCAAAAGTACCGACATTAGTAACCGTATAAGTACCATCTTGAATTTCGTCTGGTTTGAGCTTATTTTCTCGTGAGCGGTTAGCAAGATCGTTAACTACCTTTGCCATTCCGACTAAATTCAACTGGTCGGCATTTTTAATCACCGGCACTATTAAGTTTCCGTCAGGTAGTGCCGCAGCCATTCCGATATTTATATTTTTTTTCTTGATTACTTTATCTCCATCTACAGAAATGTTCATCATCGGATACTTCTTCAGCGCCTTAGCAATGGCTTCTATAAAAATGGGAGTGAAAGTTAATTTCTCACCTTCGGTTTTTTCAAAAGTATCTTTAGTCTTACTTCTCCAATTCACCACATTGGTAACATCAACTTCAATAAAACTTTGCACATGAGCAGATGTTGAAACACTGTCTATCATATGTTTAGCGATCAATTTACCCATACGGGTCATCTCGATCACTTCATCACCTCCAGAAACTTGAACTCTAGATACTTGATGTGAACCTGATGAGATAGTATTCTGGGCAGAGGTAACAGGTTCTTTTTCATTTTTTTCGATAGCGGGTGATACTGGCTTTTCTTCCACCTTGTTTATGACGGCATTCTTGCCATCTGCGATAAAAGCTAAAATATCATTTTTAGTAACTCTTCCAGAAGCACCTGAACCTTGAATGGTGTCAAGGGTTGCCACTGAAATACCTTCTTGTTTCGCTATATTTTTAACCAATGGAGAATAGAAACGCTCCGTTTCACTATAATCATGAACCGCAGTCGTAGTGGTCTCCTTAGCGATTGCCACTGTATCTTCTATAACGGCAATAGTCTCTTCAGGAGCTTCTACATCTGTATTTTGAACCGAAGGAGCATCACCTTTTATATCAATTACCGCAACAGTTTGACCTACCTTAATAACATCATCAACCTTGAACATTTTCTCTACCAAGACACCTTCTACCTCACTAGGCACTTCAGAATCAACCTTGTCTGTAGCAATTTCAAAAACAGGCTCATCTAACTCAATAGTATCGCCTACTTCTTTCAACCAAGTAGTTAATGTTGCTTCTGCAACACTTTCTCCCATTCTCGGTAATTTTAGTTCAAACTTTGACATATTATTATACTGAAAGCTTTTTTGCGTATTTTTTTGCAAAAATACTAAAAATATAACCTTATTATTAAATTTAATGCATTTTTAAGAAATCGCCCTAGTTGGCTTTTAGTGAACCCTCAAACGGAATTCTATTCAAAATACTTCGCCCTAAAGTCACTTCATCTGCATATTCTAATTCGTCACCCACGGCTATACCACGGGCAATTGTTGATGTACGAATTTCCAAACCTTCAATTTGCTTGTAAATATAGAAATTAGTGGTGTCACCTTCCATTGTAGAACTTAACGCAAAAATAAGTTCCTTTATTTTTCCTTCCTTGGCTTTATTCACTAGCGAGGTTATAGTCAAATCTTGTGGACCAACACCTTCCATAGGTGAAATTTTTCCACCTAAAACATGATACAAACCCTTAAACTGACTTGTATTTTCAATCGCCATTACATCTCGAATGTCTTCTACTACGCAAACCAAAGACTCATCTCGTTTAGGATTAGAACATATTTCACATCGTTCAAAATCTGAAATATTGTGGCAACTGACACAAAATTTCACGGTGTTTCGCAACGTCATTAATGATTGAGATAGTCGTTGTGTTTGCTCTTCGGGTTGCTTCAGTAAATGCAAGACTAATCGCAGCGCAGTACGCTTGCCGATGCCTGGTAATTGTGAAATTTCATAGACCGCATTTTCTAAAAGTTTCGATGAAAAATCCATAGCTACAAAGGTACACACTATTTTTACTTTTTGTAATTTGCTTTGAAATCATTTTTGCATGACACCAACCCATATCCTGCTGCTTATCGGCGGCTATTTTTTACTACTCTTAGTAATATCCTATTTTACTGGTAAAAATGATTCTAACGTAGACTTTTTCAAAGCAGGAAAAAAATCTCCATGGTACCTTGTAGCCTTTGGCATGGTAGGCGCATCGCTGTCTGGCGTTACGTTTATATCGGTACCGGGTTGGGTTGAGGCCTCACAATTTAGTTACATGCAGGTGGTGATGGGTTATTTCTTAGGTTACCTCATTACCGCATACGTATTATTACCTATCTATTATAAGCAAAATGTGACCTCTATTTATGAATATTTAGACGACCGTTTCGGTTTTGTCAGTTATAAAGTGGGCGCTATCTCCTTTTTCATATCAAGAGTCCTAGGCGCCGCCTTTCGGTTGTTTCTAGTTGCTATCGTTTTACAACAATTCGTGTTTGACGAACTCAATATAGACTTCAAGGTCACTGTAACTATATCTATCCTATTAATTTGGATTTATACCTTTAAAGGAGGAATTAAAACCATCGTATGGACGGATACTCTTCAAACACTTTTTATGCTCATTTCAGTGAGCCTATCCATTTATTTCATTTTAGACCAACTGGATTGGACTTTTACAGAATTCTTAGCCTCAGAGGAGTTTACTGCATATAGCAAAACTATTTTTATTGATGATTTCTTGGCCAAAGGTCATTTGATAAAATCTTTTTTAGGGGGTATGTTTATTACTATCTGTATGACTGGTCTTGATCAAGATATGATGCAAAAAAATCTTACGTGTAGCACTTTAAAAGATGCTCAAAAGAATATGGTCAGCTTTAGCATAGTTCTTGTTGTCGTCACTTTTGTCTTTATGCTCTTGGGAGTATTGTTATTTATATATGCAGGAAAAAATGGTATTGATCTTCCGCTCATGGATGGCAAACCTAAATCAGATTTGTTATTTCCTCAAATCGCTTTAAAAAGCAATTTGGGAATTGCCGTCGCAGTAACATTTATGCTGGGACTAATAGCAGCCGCCTATAGTAGTGCAGATAGTGCCTTAACTTCTTTAACCACGTCATTTTGTGTGGATTTTCTAGGCATTGAAAAAAAACCAGAATCAAATCAAAAGTTTATTCGGAAAATAACCCATGTTGGAATGAGTATAATGCTCATTATTGTCGTCATTGCATTTAAATATATTTTAGACACCAATGTCATTGATGGATTATTACAAGTGGCGGGATATACTTACGGACCACTTTTAGGGCTTTTTGCTTTTGGTATTCTTACTAACTATAAAGTGAAGGACCACTATGTCTGGATAATAGCTTTACTCTCTGTTTCAATCGTTTACATATTAGGAAAAATACCTTCTGAATATTTAGGAGGCTACATAATTGGCTACGAACTTTTACCGCTAAATGGACTTTTAACCTTCATCGGTTTGTGGATAATTCGTCAAAAAAAAGCCTTTAAAGCGTAAACATTACATCGATAAAAGACAAAAAACGCCGTTTAAAGTGTTGTTAAAATGTTAAAATTACGTGAATAAATTCTGTCGTGTACCTAAGTCAGAATTAGTATTGATTGGTTGCCAACAAGACCAAGGTACAAGCGACTTCAACCTCTATGTCATTGTCTCTAAGTATTTTATACAATTCAGGGTTCTCTGTGCCCGGATTAAAGATGACTCTTTTAGGGTTTAATTTTAGTAAATCCCCGTAATATTCAGGCTGACGTGCTGCTCCTATGTAAAGAGTTATGGTGTGTATGTTTCGAAAATCTTGTAAATTCGTCTTAATATCATGTCCCCTTATTTTGCCAGCTTTTAAACCAAAAGCTTCAGTTTCTATGTTATGGTCAAGTAGGCGATTCACTGCAATATTACTATAACGATTAACTTTTAAAGATGCCCCGAAGACAAGTGTTTTTTTATTTGTTTTCATTTTGATGTTAAAGTTATCTCAATTCATGTAACTATTAGAAGATAGTATCGTCTATGAATAGAGCGAAAAATATAAATTAGTTATTGACGAAGCTATATGTTTATAGTTAATGGTTAGTGTTTAGTATAGCCGAATCAATAACAGAAACCCCGACTTTATAGTCGGGGTTTTGTTTTTTAAATTACACTTTAAACCATTAAACTACCAACGAATAATCGCGCTACCCCAAGTAAACCCACTACCGAAGGCAGCAAGCACCACTAAATCGCCTGATTTAACTTTTCCTTGTTCCCATGCTTCTGTTAAAGCGATAGGTATAGACGCTGCGGTAGTATTACCGTAGCTCATAATATTGTTGAAGACTTGATCATCAGAAAGTTGAAATTTTTTCTGAATAAATTGAGAAATTCTGAGGTTCGCCTGATGCGGAATTAACATATCAATAGCGGTGGGTGGTAAATTATTAGCTCCTAAACCTTCCATAATTACTTCACTAAAACGAACGACTGCATTTTTGAAAACAAACTGACCATTCATATGTGGTAAATAAGATTCATCGTTTGGATCGTTATCCGCTATAATTTCATTCACCCAACGGCTTCCCATTCCAGGTGCGATCAACGATAGCTCTTCAGCATGTTCTCCTTCAGAATGTAAATGTGTTGACAAAATACCTGTGGTCGTATCTTCTTCTCGACTTAAGATAGCCGCCCCTGCTCCATCTCCAAAAATTACAGAAACTCCCCTTCCGCGCGTCGTCATATCTAAACCTTTAGAATGTATCTCAGAACCGATAACTAAGACATTCTTATACATTCCACTTTTGATGTATTGATCTGCTACCGATATGGCGTATATAAAACCTGAGCATTGATTACGAACATCTAAGGCACCAACCGTCTTGATTCCTAAATCACGTTGTACCAAAACCCCAGGCCCAGGGAAATAATAATCAGGACTTAGTGTGGCAAAAACAATAAAATCAATATCGTCTTTGTCGATACCAGCTCTTTCAATAGCTATTTTTGCAGCTTTAACACCCATCGAAGTAGTTGAGTTACCATCTCCTCGTTCAACATGACGTCGCTCCTTAATCCCTGTTCGTTCTTGTATCCATTCATCACTAGTATCCATCACTTTTGACAATTCATCGTTAGTGACTACATTTTCAGGAACGTAATAGCCAAGCCCGGTAATTTTTGAATTATACATGTTTTACTGTTTGTGTTAATGCGTCGTTTGCTACGTTTACGTAATGCAAGGTAGTGAATGCAAGCTATTTCTTCAAATAGCTTGAAAAGAGAACATGTTTAAATCGCATGCTTCGTATTGACCTACTTAAACGTTTAAAGAAATTTAGTCTAAATACTTTTCAAAATTATTGATACTCACTTTTGCTTTTAAATCATGAAGTAAATTAAATAGCCCAAAAAACGTTCTGTTCATATATAAAAAATGCTTTGAACCACGATTTCCATTCATTTTTCGTAACTGGGTATCTTTCGAGAACTGTTCACTCAACGTAGCTATTTTATTCCAAAACTCGTCTGCTCCAAAATCAAAAACTTCGGCATTCATGGGCTCTGTAAATAGCGTAAGCATCTCTTTGAACATTGTTTTAAAAAACTGTAGTTCCTTTGGAGTGTCTGATAGGGTAAGAATTTCTAGTTGGTATAATTTCTCGGTAAACCGCTCATCGTTATCAATGACTTCTTTTTGAGCCAACTCAAAATAGGGAATGTAGAACTCGTCAGGTACTTCTTTAATACAGCCAAAGTCAATAGCAATTAGAGTTTGACTTTCACTAATTAAAAAATTTCCTGGATGAGGATCGGCATGTACTTTTCTCAAAACATGAATTTGGTACATATAAAAATCCCAAAGGGTCTGCCCTAATTTATTGCCAAGTTCTGTATCAAAATCTGTTTTGGCAAAATCACTTAAATGTGTCCCGTTCATCCAATCCATGGTAATGATTCGCTCGCTAGAAAGCTCACTGTAATATTTAGGAAATTCTAAGTGCTCAATAATGGAACAAGCTTCTGTAATCTCTTTACTTTGTTCGATTTCAAGAAGATAATTAGTTTCTTCTAGAAGCTTATCTTCGACTTCTTTAAAGTATTTGTCTGAATCTTTTCCTTTAATGTTAAACATTTTTAAAGCAATGGGCTTTACCAAAGCCAAGTCGCTACTAATGCTTTCAGCTACTCCTGGATACTGAATTTTTACTGCCAAAGCTCGATTTCCTTTAGAGGCTCTGTGTACTTGCCCAATACTAGCTGCGTTGATACTATCTTTTTCAAACGTATCAAAAATGTCCTCAGGATATTTACCCAAATACTTTTTAAAGGTTTTACGCACCAATGGTGCTGACAACGGGGGAACTGAAAACTGTGAAAGTGAAAACTTATCCACATATGCTCGAGGCAGCATGTTCTTCTCCATACTTAACATTTGAGCCACCTTAAGCGCACTGCCCTTCAAAGTTTTTAACCCATCATAAATATCTTCAGCATTGTCTTCGTTAAGTTGATCTTTGGTAAGATCAGGGTTGACTAATTTTTTACCATAGTATTTTACGTAATTGCCCCCGATTTTCACCCCTGTCTTAACTAGCTTACCGGCACGTTCAATCTTTCCTGTAGGTATTCTATCTAGGGTCTTCATAATATAAGAAACTTGTTATTAAGCCATTTTTTCTTTAAAAAGAAATTTTCCAAAATCAAGGATGTTGTCTAAGGGCGTATTCTCAAAAACATCAAACACCGTATTGATCGACTTTTCAATAGCGATATCTGTCTTTTCGAAACCAGCAGATTCATCATCCATCCAAAACTTCAGT
>CALHCJ010000266.1 GCA_937936275.1 uncultured Flavobacteriaceae bacterium | reverse complement strand
GAGAGTTACGCTGTCTTTCTCGGTACATTGGGTGCTGTCAACATTTATTCTTTGACCGTTGCCCACTAAACTGGCATCGAGCATACGATCACGGTCGATTATGTTTTCGCTCTTTTCGAATGTGCCATTAAACAGTTGGATGATGGCGGAGCTGTTAGGTTCCAGAAAGTATGAATCTAATTTAAGGTACATAACATGACTGCTGAACAACACAAAAATTATTAGGGCAAAGACTATTTTTTTCATAATCACTATTGATAAATATTGATAAAATGGAACGATTGAGTTGTTTGTATCCAACCCGAGTAGCTTTAAAAATAACAAAAAATCATATGACTCTGGTGTAGGAGGCTGTTTTATTCGATATGTTGGCCTGGCTACAAATTAAGAGCTAAAGCCAGCTTCTGTAAAGCTAAACCAGAAGGTTATGATAAGCAGAATAAAATATAGTATAACAGAATTACGCACTTATTGAGGTGGTCTTGGATGGTTTTTAGATCTGAAATTTTTACAATTAAAAAGCCCATAAACAAATTGTTCACGGGCTTTAACCAGAATTTAATTATTCCAAAGCGGAGAAAGAGGGATTCGAACCCCCGGAGGTGTGACCCTCAACAGTTTTCAAGACTGCCGCATTCGACCACTCTGCCATTTCTCCAAGTGTCTCATCAGGTATTCCCTGAATGCGGATGCAAATATAGAAAGCTTTTTTCGCTACATAAAAAAAAACCTCTTTTATTTTCAAATAAAAACCTTCCTACTGAAAATCAATAGGAAGGCGATGCCATATATTAAACTATAGTTAAGTAATTGGTTTATCTGGGTAGGTGAAACTCAAAAGTACTCCCTTCGTTAAGAGCGCTTGTTACTTCGATTTGACCATTCATTAGTTCTGTTTGATATTTTACCAAATACAAGCCAGTACCCTTTGAACCTACATCGTTACCTAAAGTTTCATAGGGTTTGAATAGTTTTTCCAAGTTATTTTCTAAATCAATACCCATACCGTTGTCTTCTATGGAAAAAACGGTTTTATCTTTTGTTTCATAGGCTCTGAAAACCAATACTGGATTCACGTTTTTTCTTCGAAATTGAATCGCATTATCAATGCAGTTCTTCAAAATGTTATCTAGATGTGAGGAAACACCTTTTATCTTAAAATCTTCGGGAATTTCATTAATGATCTTCACCCTTTCTCTTCTAATAGGTTCAGCCATTCGTTGCTGAGCTCTGTAAATAGACTCATTAAGATTTAGTGATCGTTTGCGCATTGATACCGTTGAACTAACTCCAAGTATTTCAGAAAGACCTTGAATATTTTCATTTAGATTTTGCGTACTCAGTTGAAGCATTGAAACAAATTTACTTTGATCTCTATCAAGATCAGTAGTTTTTAAAAAATCTAAAAGAACAGAAAAATTAGTAGCATGACCTTTTAAATCATTAGACACTACATTCGTAAAATTTGAAAGGTGCTCCACTTTTAACCTCGCTTCAGCTAGATTTTTTTGTAAGGTCTGATTTCTTTGTCTTAAGGAGTTCAATTGTTGTTTCGTAATATTATCTTTTGCTTCGAAATCAACTAATTCTTTTGCTGCTTGTTTAGGAGGAGTATGTTCCGTTACATCTTGATTGGTTACAATTAAACGAGAACATTTACCATTTTTGAATTTAGGTTTACCAATAGACCTTAACCAAATCTCCTTATTATTTTTGGTGATTACTTTCAATTTTACGTTCCAAGGACTACCGTCTTCAATACCATTTTGAATGAGGGTTTTGATGTGATTTCTGTGGGTACCCTTTTCAAACAAATCAATAACTTCATTCATGGTAGGGTTTTCCGAACTTGAAAAGCCTAAGATTTCTTTGGCTATTGTACTCACCTCCATGGTTTGTTGTAAGACATCAAATTCCCACAGACCAATTTTTGCATTTCTCCCTTTTTCAGTAAGTTGTATTTCTGTTTTGCGAAGTTTTAAACGCAGTTTATCTATCTCTGTAAGATCATTTGCTCTTACAAATAAGCCTTTTATACCATTTTTAGAATCTTTCCATTCACTAACATCCCAAGTAACACCTTCTGGGAAATTAGAGTCAATATGTAATCTGTCTTGAATTTGAAGAGATTCAACATCATTAAGAACTTTCAGAAGTTGTCGTCCCCATTTCGTATTGAATGTTGGAAATAATTCTGCAAAATCAACTCCTTTAATTTCAGTCCTAGTTTGCTGAAATTTTTTCAACCATTGATTCGAAGCTTCTAGTACCGTAAGGTTTTTGTCTAGAAGAATAGTTGCGGTTGGAAATTCATGTAAAAAAGCTTTGTAGTCTAAGTTTTGGTAGGTAATTTTCGTCATTTGGGTCTTTTAATTTTTTCCGAATTTAGAAAAAAATCAATGTTGCCTGCCCTATAATTGTTGCGTAAGTATTCGATTTTGTTGTGAAAATATTCGTACATGTTGTAAGTAAAATCTTACTTAATCATTTTTTGGAAAGAATTCTTCTATGATACCTTTTATAACGGGTATAGATAAAGGTTTTATTCTCACGCTGTTAATAAATTTGATTTCCTTTGCTTTTTTTGCATCTGCCGGACTCAGCGAAGTTGAAAGTAAAATTATTACGGTGTCGGCATATTGAAGACTTTCTATTTTTTCATACTCAGCCAGAAATTCCCAAGCAGTCATTATGGGCATATTGATGTCAACAAAAATAATTTCTGGGGCGATGCTTGTTTCTGATTCAAGAAACTTCAGGGCGTTTTTTCCACTTTGAAAATCAACTACACGCTCCACGCATTGAGATTCTTTTATAAATTTCTTGTTGATAAAATTAGTAGCAAGATTGTCATCTAGTAAAAGAACAGTTTTAATTCTATAAGACATATTTGGTTTTTAATTTTTGGTTTCTAAATTTTTTTAATCGTAAAATGGAAAGTGGTGCCTTTATTCAATTTTGAATCTAGCCAAATATGGCCATGGTGTAGTTCTACTATTTTTTTGCATTGAGCAAGGCCAATTCCAGTTCCCTCATAGGAGTCCATATTATTTAAACGCTGAAATATATTGAAGACTTTATCTGTGTGGCGGTCATCGATTCCAATACCATTATCTTGAATTGCAAAGTTCCAAAAAGTGTCATCTTGTGAATAAGATATTTTTATTCTAGGTTTGACATTCTCTCTTCTAAATTTAATACTGTTAGATATAAGGTTCAAAAAGAGCGAATGTATTTCGGTGTGATACCCCTTTATCTCTGGTAATGGATCTATGGTGAATTTTGTGCCACTTTCCTTGATACGTTTTCCTAGATCTTCCTTAACGGTATTAATAACCTCGTCAAGATTTATGATTTGAATGTTTTGACTGCCACCTACTCGTGAGTAGTCTAACACTCCCTTAACTAAACTTTTCATTCGTACAGCAGCTTCAATAATGAATTCGAGATATTGATCTGCATCAGGATCTAGTTTACCCTTATATTCCTTTTCAAATAAAGATACGAAATCAGTAATAGTATTCAGTGGTTCCTGCAAATCATGACTTGCCACATAGGCGAATTGCTCAAGCTCTCTATTTTTTGCAAATAACTCTTCTTCTATAGCAGTAATATCAACATGGCTTCCAACCATACGTACAGCCTTACCATTTTTATCCCATTCTATCACTTTTCCTCTACAATATACATACATGATATGTCCATCTTTGTGATACGAACGAATTTGGTAATCAAAAGGTACTTTGCCTTTGCTCTTAATATGCTTCTCTAATCCCGTTTTAACGATCTTCAAATCATCTGGATGTACTAGGTCTAACCAAGACTCATTTTGCTGATCTTTATCTTCATACCCAAACATTCTTTTAAAACTAGGGCTTAAATAACCCTTGTTTTCTTCAACAATCCAATCCCAATAGCCTGGTATGGTTCCTTCGAGCAATTGTTCAAAGGCATTACTTTTGCTTTTAAATTTTTGCTGCATTTCCAAAATATCTGAGATATCTCTAAAAGACGCCATTGAATATATAGGTTCACCAGTTTCATTATAAACATATTCAGAGTTGACACTTACAGGTATCGAGCTACCATCTTTTTTTCTTAAGTTTCGCTCTACATTTATCATTTTACCGGTTTTCTTATACTCTTTAAGGCGCTCTTCTACTTTATCAGAATCTTCAATTAGATATAAATCTTTTAGATGTAACCCTTTCATTTCTTCAAGATGTTCGTATCCTAATTTTCTAACCATCCGATCATTGCCATTGATAATGTATCCGTCTACATCAAAACTGATAAACATATCGGGTGCATTATTATAGAGTATTCGAAACTCTTGTTCGCTTTTTCGCAAGGTTGATTCTGTATTTTTGAGGTTCTCTATATCTACAAAGCTCAATACAGCACCATCAATTTTCTCCTGATTATTGAGATATGGTGTAACCATTTTTAGAAACCATTTTTCATTTTTGCCTTTGATTTCTCTTTGGTATGAAACACCTGTTTCCATTACTTCTCTTATTCTGTCGAAGGTCTTTGAACCTCCCCCAAAGCTACTACTGAAATCATATATGAATCTACCTATATCGCTGTTCCTGAGGCTGAAATGATCTTTAACGGCTGGAGTAAATTTTCGAATTCTCAAATCTCTATCTAAAAAGATAGTCCCTATATCAGTGCTGGTCAGTAAATTATCCATGTCAGAATTAAGTCCAGCTAAATCTTCAATTTTTTCTTGTAATTCTGCATTTACCGTATGTAGCTCTTCGTTAACACTTTGTAATTCTTCATTAGTGCTTTGTAATTCTTCATTTGCCGCAAGTAACTCTTCGTTGGTAGTCTGTAGCTCCTCATTACTGGTTTCAACTTCTTGTATAACGGTTTTTAAGGCGTTGCGCGTCTCTCTCAGCTCATCTTCTAATTCATTTATATGTACTTTATCTAACCCTTTAAGTTCTTCAATAACTTCAGCGCTGCCAATTGATACATTCTCCTTGGGTATAAATAATAATAGGCACGCAGAAGGTTTTGTTGAATGATCTAAATGGAAAGGACTTACCATTAAGTCAATAACCAATTTTTCTGGCTTTGTTGAAAACCTCATATTTTTATATAAAGTCTTTTCCTGTGATGAGAGTGCCTTGCGAACAGCAATACCCATGGATATTGATATATTTTCAGGAAGCATTTTCAGTAAGTTGGTACTAAAACCCTTTTCAGGTAACTCAATATATTTTTTGAATTCTCCAATGGCATGTAAGATCTTATAATTCTGATCGATATAGACTGCTGCCATACCCAATTCGTCTGCAACGGTTTGGTTCATAATATCAGCCATCAGTGTTTCGGCCTTCATTCTCTTTGGAGAAGCAACAACTATGGGGGCCAATTTTTGACGATCTGAAAAATTAAGGGGTTCTAAACCGATAGTTCGGGCTGACTTAATATTTCGATAGAGCTTAGATTTTCTATCAATTTCGTCCATAACGCTTTTGTAATCTCCTAAACTTTCACTTGAACCCAGGAGGAGTGTTCCGTTTAGATTTAACGAATAGTGTAGAAGACCAATGATTTTTCGTTGAGCAATACCCTGCATGTAGATAAGGAGATTGCGACAAATAGCGATATCCATCTTATTGAAAGGAGGGTCTTTCAAAATATCGTGTTGACTAAAGATGACCATTTTACGTAACGAATCTTTAACTTTATATTCATCGCCAAGTCTAAAAAAGAATTTTTCGAGTCGTTTTTGTGATAAATCAGCAATGATGCTCTCTGGGTATACTCCTTTACTGCCTATTTCGAGATGTTCAGCTGCTAAATCAGTAGCAAAAATCTTAACGTCGTTTTTTCGCCCTTGTTTCTCAAGTTCTTCAGAAATTAACATTGCAAGCGTGTAAGCTTCTTCTCCTGTGCTAGTTCCAACACACCAGACCTTTATTATCTCTTCTGACTTTTTATTTCTAATTAATTCAGGTAGTACATTCTCCTTTAAGCTATCCCATACGTAGCCATCCCTGAAAAACTTGGTAACTCCAATTAAGAATTCCCGAGATAATACTAACAATTCACTAGGATGCTCTTTAACGAAACTTAGGTATTCTTGCTGATTGTGTAATTTATTAACGCTTATTCTTCTTGCAATTCTTCGTACTAACGTAGGTCTTTTATAATGATCAAAATTAAGTTTTGTATTCATTCGAATTTCTGCGAGTATACTGTTGACGGTCTGCTCATCATTCGTCAATTCATGCTCTTTTTCTCCATTGGACTGAGGGTGATTGACAAAATGAATTAACTCTAAGGGCAAATTCTCTACAGGTAAAACGTAATCTACAAGGCCTGTATTAATAGCACTTTTAGGCATACCGTCAAATTTCGCCTGCTCAGGACTCTGAACCATAACCATACCTCCAGCTTCTTTTATAGCTCGTGCTCCACTTGTTCCATCGCTACCAGTACCGCTTAAAATAATACAGGTTGCCTTGTCACCAGCTTCTTGAGCTAGTGATCTAAAAAATATATCAATGGGTAGGTTTAATTCTGATCCTTTAGGTTTATCTACCAGCAAAAGTTTACCATTGATTATGGTGAGGTTTTTTTTGGGAGGAATGAGATATATAGAACCAGGATCAACGCTCATATTGCTTTTAATCTCATGAATAGGCAAGGCAGTGTTTTTAGATAATAACTCGGCCATCAAGGATTTATAATCTGGGCTCAAATGCTGAACAATTACAAAGCTAAATAGGCAATCAGGTGGAACATTGTCAAAAAACTCTTTTAAGGCCTCAAGTCCTCCTGCGCTAGCGCCAATAGCAACAATCCGCTTTTCGGGATTTACGAAGGGCTGTTTTTTTGAGCCCTCCCTGTCTTTTTCAGATATCATTTTAGTCATGCTGCATTTTTTAATGAATGGTCTGGTCTTAACTGAATATCGTATTTACCTCAAAAAAATTCAACTAATTGGTCTTGAAGAAATTAGAGGGATTTTTAATTACTGACTAGCAATTACAGATGAAACTTATCTAAAAGTAAGAAAAAACATGTTTAAAGTTGCTAAAAATATTAAAAAGTAAATGACATGATAAATCATCATGTTATTTTGAAATCTAGACGGAGATCCTTTGGAAGAACACTGTAATTTTACCCAATGGAAGAATGGTGGGTTTATAAATGTAGGTCTAGACTTTATAATTATCCTATTTTTGCACTTTGTAAACCATATGACCTTGGTGCGTTCTAAAGTTGCTAAAGTTGCGGTCGTTTTATTGTACAATCTCGCGTCATTGCCAGTGTTTGAAAAAACGATAAGGTAAATTGGTCGATTGAAGTAATGTCGGTAATTGAAAATGCGATCAACGCTTGATTGGCAAGTAGAATTTCAGTGAATAAAAGAGACGAGTTTATGAAAGTTTCTATTGTGGCTATGAATGTTGCTCTTTCTGTAAAACTTTGGTTTTTAATAGCGTGGATACATAAACCTCAATAATTTAAATAAATTAATAAAATTCAATTACGTGATTGACACTATAAAACAATTAGAATGGCGCTACGCGGTCAAGAAATTTGATGGAAATAGAGTGCTTGATGACTATAAGTTAGACGTTTTGAAACAAGGGTTTAATCTTACAGCTACCTCTTATGGCTTGCAACCTATAAGTTTAGTAATAATTCAAAATAAGCATTTACAAGAACAGCTTGTTTCGCATTCTTTTGATCAACACCAAGTTGCACAGGCTTCTCATGTATTAGTTATTTGTATTCAAAATGAAGTTGATGATGCGTACATTGCAAATTATTTTAAACAAGTGAAGAAAGTACGGGGTACAAGCGATACCATTTTGGATCCTTTTAAAGCTGCTGTTGTTGATAGTTTTTCTAAAAAAGATGTGAAGGAAATTAAGGAGTGGTCCAAAAATCAGGCTTACTTGGCTATGGGAAATTTACTAACGCTATGCGCCATTGAGGAAATAGATGCGTGCCCGATGGAAGGTTTTCAATCTAATGCGTACGATGATTTGTTAGATTTAAATGCTAAAGGGTTAACGTCGGTGCTGGTAATGCCGGTAGGCTATAGGGCTAAAGATGATGTTTTTGCTTCCTTCAAGAAAGTTAGAAAAGATATAAAACAAAGTATCATTGAAATTTTAGATTAAACGAACAGCAATATAAGATGCCAGGATTCGAACTTTTTGGAGATAAGGAAAGAAAACAAGTAAATGATGTACTAGAAACAGGCGTTTTAATGCGTTACGGGTTTGACGGTATGCGTAATAACCATTGGAAAGCTCGTGAACTTGAAAAGGCGTTAGCGGCAAGAATGCAGGTGAAGCATGCACAATTGGTAAGTAGTGGTACGGCCGCCTTAACTGTTGCGCTAGCAAGCGCCGGAATTGGCGCAGGAGACGAAGTAATTATGCCGACGTTCACTTTTGTTGCTAGCTTTGAATCAATTTTGGCGCTAGGTGCAGTTCCTATTTTGGTAGATGTGGACGATACATTGACAATTTGCCCAAAAGCCGTTGAAAAGTCAATCACGGAGCGAACGCGGGTTATTATGCCCGTACATATGTGTGGATCTATGGCCGATTTAAAAGCACTAAAAGAAATTTGCCAAAGACACGATTTATTGTTGTTGGAAGATGCTTGTCAAGCCATTGGCGGTACTTTTGATGGTAAACCCTTGGGGAGTTATGGCGATTTAGGTTGTTTTTCTTTTGATTATGTAAAAACAATTACTTGCGGCGAAGGAGGGGCTGTAATTACAAATAACGAAAAGTATAAGTTCAATGCAGATCATTACTCAGATCATGGTCATGATCATATTGGGTCGGATAGAGGAGCAGAGGCACATCCATTTTTAGGTTATAACTATCGTATTTCAGAGCTCAATGCTGCTGTTGGAGTAGCACAAATTGAGCGTCTTGATGAGTTTTTAGGTATCCAGAGAAAAAATTATACCATTCTTAGAAGCGCTTTAGAGACCATTCCTGAAGTCAGTTTTAGACGAGTTCCAGAAGGTGGTGTAGAGAGTTATGCCTTCTTAAACTTTTTCTTGCCAGATCAGTCAACCACGGAAAAGGTTCATCGAGCTTTGGGTATTGGGGGAGTAGACGCCTGTTTCTATTGGTATAATAACAATTGGCATTATTATAAAGAATGGGAGCACTTGACCCAAATAAAATCTTTAGGAAAACTACCTCAAGAAGTTTATAATCAATTGCCAGATTATAATACATCTGATTTTTCCCAATCCGATCATTGGGTAGGGAGAACCATCTCTTGTCTTATAAAACTAGGATGGGAAGAACACGAAGTACAGCAAAGGGCGAATACAATGTGCGAGATAATACAATCCATAATTTGATGTAGATTACTATATTTAAGAACACAAAATATCACTATGATGATTACAAAATCAACCAGTCTTTTTTTATTCATATTTACTGTTCTGTTTTCTTCAGTGACGACAGCCCAAACGACCTATTCAAGTACTCCACCTGAAACATCGCCGATGCCTATGAAACCAGAGATGACAGAAATATGGGAGCCAGAAGTTGAAGTTGTCACACCCGCAAAAGCCTTGGGTGATGCTCCTTCAGACGCTATTGTCCTTTTTGATGGTACAGATCTCAAGCATTGGGTAAGTAGTTCGGATACCACAAAAATTGCACCTTGGAAAATTATCGATAACGATCATATGGAAGTAGTGCCAGGGACGGGATGGATTCAGACAAAGATGAAATTTGGAGATTGTCAGTTGCATATAGAATTTAGCGCTCCAGATGTCGTAGAGAGTGAGAGTCAGGGTAGGGGTAATAGTGGTGTGTTCTTACAAAATAGATACGAAGTACAAATTCTTGATTCTTACAATAATCGAACGTATCGAAATGGTCAAGCGGGAAGTATTTATAAAGATTATGCTCCTTTAGTAAATGCTATGAAAGGTCCGTTGGAGTGGAATACCTATGATATTATTTATACGGCACCGCGATTCAAGAAAAATGGTCAGTTAGATGCTAAGGCCAAGATAACCGTTCTACATAACGGGGTGTTAGTTCAAAACGATACTGAAATAAATGGAATTACCTATTACATAGGTCTTCATAACTATCCATCAGCTCATGGCGATGATGTTATCGCATTACAAGATCACGGCAATAAAACACAGTTCAGAAATATCTGGTTACGGAAATTGTAAAAACTATCCTTTGAATTAAAGTTCTAGTTTAGTAGGGTACGTTTTCAACGATTTCTAAACCATAACCAACAATACCAACTCTTTTAGACTGTTCACTATTTGTCAACAATCTCATTTTAGTGATATTGAGGTCGTGAAGAATTTGCGCTCCAATTCCAAAATCACGTGTGTCCATATCTATTTTCGGAGCCTTAAGTATCCCATTTTTTTGAAGTTCTTTCAATTCGGCTAAGCGAGCTAGCAGATTTAAAGATTCAGAATCTTGATTGATAAATACGATTGCACCTTGACCTTCCGTATTGATAGCTTGAAACATATCTTCAAGCTTCTTATCTGGATTGTTAGTAAGTGTTCCTAAAACATCATTATTCACTAAGGTAGAATTGATACGAGTTAATACCTTCTCGTCTTTCTTCCAGTTACCTTTGGTAAGCGCAATATGAATGTGGTTGTTAGTGGTCTGTTTGTATGCGCGTAACCTAAAATCACCAAAACGCGTAGTAATTTCGAAGTCCTCTTTTTTCTCAATGAGACTATCATGCTCCATTCGGTAGGCAACTAAGTCTTCAATCGAAACAATCTTCAAATCAAATTTCTTTGCCACCTTCATCAGTTGGGGTAGACGCGCCATACTTCCATCTTCATTCATAATTTCTACAATGAAGCCTGCTGGTTTGAGCCCAGCTAAGCGTGCAAAATCAATGGCTGCCTCCGTGTGCCCTGTTCTTCGTAAAACCCCACCTTCTTTAGCTACTAAAGGAAAAACGTGACCAGGTCTCGCTAAATCATGTGGTTTCGTATCAGGGTTGGTAAGGGCTAGAACCGTCTTCGCTCTATCAGATGCTGAAATACCCGTACTAACACCATGACCCCTTAAATCTACGGATACCGTAAAAGCGGTTTCTAATGGGTCTGTATTGTGATTTACCATCATATGAAGCCCTAAGGCATTACATCGACCCTCTGTTAAAGGAGCACAAATTAAACCTCTGCCATGTGTTGCCATAAAATTAATAGTCTCGGGAGTGGCCAATTCAGCAGCTGCCAGAAAATCTCCTTCATTTTCACGATTTTCATCATCAACTACAATAATGACTTTTCCTTTGCGAATATCAGCGATGGCTTCTTCTATGGTATTCAGTTGTATATTTCTTTGAATAGTTTCTTGAGGCATTATATAAATATCAAAGGTTCTTTAGTTCTTTTTTCAATTTTTTGCGGGTAAACAAATAGATCACAAAATAGGCGGGTAATCCTATGAAAAATAATAAATAAATAAGATACCCTTCGTCTTTACCGAGAGCTTTTCTCACTTTACTATAATTTGTTGCGGCTATCATTGCAAAAATTAGGGTTATTAACCCAGATATAGAAGAGATAAGGTTTAAAATATCACCTGTTGTACCACCTATAAAAAGTGTTGAAAGAAGCAAAACAACACTTAATACATAGAGTCCAAGACCTATATTCGAATTTCTATAATAATTATTTAGGTCTCGCTCAGCTTCGTCAAATACCCTATTATCGAGTTTTCCAGAAAGTTTGAGTTCTAAAGTAGAAATACCTCTTGATTCTAGAATATGAAGGGCAGTTTCTCTACTAACCTCATCCATATCATATTGCTTATACCGCTGTGCAATATCTATCAAATTCTCATCAGAATTGGCATCAAGTACTTTGTAGTCATCAGAATCTTGGTTGTAAAGCGTCAATGTGTCTTCATCTTCGGCTTTTTTATCTTTTTTAATTAGATTTTTAAAGAAATCTGTAATGACGCCGAAACTCATAAGGCCTTTATCAGCAGTAGCCCGTCTGGTCAATATTACCCCTAAAGGAAGCATCACTAATGTGGATAACCACGCGCCTAGCATAGGATGGATATTTCCTTTCTTAGAATAATTTTCGGCAAATACACCAAGAAAATAATATATGAGAAATAATACGATTGCAATGACCATAGGCAAGCCTAGGCCTCCTTTTCTAATAATGGCACCAAGAGGCGCCCCAACAAAGAATAAAATAATACAGGAGAAAGCTAAGGCAAACTTTTTATGTAATGAAAGGATATGTCTTCGATGAAATTCATACCGTTTATTCATTTCAATCTTTTTTCCTTTTACAGATGTCAAAACATTTGTTGCGGAGTTCTTTGCAGAATTCATTAGTTGAACACGTTGCCAATCCTTAAATAAATCTGAAATTTTATCATTAGAGGGATCAAATTTAGTGGTCTTAGAAGAATCTGATTTAACTTTTGCTTTGGTAAGTGTGCTATCTCTTTTATCGAGTTTTAGAAACGCACCCATTCGCTCAGAAGTGACCTTTGAGAATGAGGTGACTCGGCGAATATTATCTTGATGTATTGAATCAATATCTTTCCGCAAGCGAGAGATATTCTTCATTTTTTCGGTGCGTAATTCTTTCTCTTCTTCCAGATCAACATTATTAAACTCTGATAGGTCAATGTTCATAGTATAGGTCTCAAACACCGATTGTGCAAAAGGATATTTACGTACGTTTGAGGTAGCGCTTTCAACAGTTTGGTATAAATTACCGTCATTCAATACCAATTGAATGATGTTGGAATTTTCGCTACTTTTCAATTCACCCTGCTTGGCTTTAATGACCCTAAAGTTGACATTATTCTTGGTTTTTTGATGAATGATGACATTTTCGAGAAAATTGTCGTTTTCACCATATTTTCGATCTACCTTGATATTCATATCTGCAGTTTCGAAGTCACTGAAAACTCCTTCGGC
>CALHCJ010000265.1 GCA_937936275.1 uncultured Flavobacteriaceae bacterium | reverse complement strand
CCATCTTTCATAATCAGTTTTAGGTTTTTCTCAGGATGTGCTACGATTTCAATGTCTTCTAACGGATTACCATAATAAATCAGTACGTCAGCATACGCTCCTGGTTCAATTACCCCTAATTTTCCTTCGGCATATGGATTAATTCTCCCTGAAAGAGATAGTAATCGAGCATTTTCAGAAGTGGCTTGTTTTAAGACTTCTAATGGAGAATACCATTTGGTACGTGAAGTAAATTCGGTCAATGCATAGGACTCGTAACCCAAATCGCCGTAAGCATCGGAACCAAAGCCAACATTGATATCGTATTTTTTTGCCAATTTGAAGACGGTATCTGTCCCTTCTAAAACTGGTTTTATTTTTTCATTCAAAGCCTCAGGAATCGTATCCTTCCCTGGCGCCCAAAAACTTGCTGGGGTATCATTCCAAAAAGCTTGAGGTACTAACCAAGCATCTTTCTCTTTTATCAATTTTATGGTTTCCTCATTAAGCAGATGTCCGTGGTCTAAACATTTTACACCTGCGTTTAAAGCGCGTATCGCTCCTTTAGATTCGTAAATATGAACGGCAACATAGGTATCCCAATCAGCGGCAGCTTGTACTGCGGCTTCCAGTTCTTCAGATGTGAATTGTACCGAATGAATAGGGTCAAAATCAGAAGAAATGCCTCCTCCTGCCATCACTTTCAATTGGGTCGCTCCTTTTCTCAAATTTTCACGGGCTGCTTTTAGTACTTCGGGTACGCCATCAACGACAAAAGACCAGCCGAGAGCATCTGATGCATGTATCTGACCACCTGACAATGCAACACTTAATTCGTTAGCACTGCGGAAATCACCATGCCCCGAAGTTTGGCTAATGTACGCTCCCGAAGGATAAATACGAGGTCCGGGTACTAAGCCTTCATCTACTGCTCTTTTAATGCCGAACACAGGACCTCCCAAATCGCGTACTGTGGTAAAACCAAGCATCAAAAAATTCTCTGCAGCTTTGGCCGTTCTGATAGAGGTGTACATCCAATGGGCATCATTTCTGGTTTCGCTATCGCTCATCGTAGCAGATAAATGAACGTGCGCGTCAGAGAGTCCCGGTATAAGAGTTTTACCTTTTGCATCAATTATTGTAGCTCCTATAGGTTCGGCAATGTTCTTCGAAATCTCTCGAATGAGGTTGTCTTCAATCAGAATACTAACATTTTTGTTTAGTTGACTGCTGGTACCGTCCCAAACATCTACATTTTTGATTAATGTGATATTTTGAGCACTTAAAGTAAAACTGAAAACGGCGAAAAATAGGATACTATAAAATGTCCTCATAGGTGGCATGAATGTTTGGTTATCAGTTCTAAATATACAACCTTCAAAAAATCTAAAATCTAGTAATCTAAATGCTGCTTTTTCATTGCCCTGCGATAATTCATGGCAACAGCATCAAATTTCAAATGCAATTCTTCGGTAAAATCAAAGGGAACTTGCTCTGGTCGTTGCGATTCCACAATCCGCTTATCTTGGTCAAAAATTACCTGTTCAAAATCTTGTAAAATAGTATCAGGTTCATCATGATTATAATTACGACCTATAATACAAAAACCTCTACATTTATTATGGGATATGGGTTGTGACGTAAAAAAATAAACCATTCCTTTTTCACCACCCCAGCCTAATCGTAAGACAATAGTATACGGTAGATGTAATTCATAAACACTTCTTCGCTCCGGTTTTACGACATCTTCGTTTGCAAAGATTGGAAAATCATCACTATTGGCAGCTTCAGGTCGAACCACAGAATAATGTAAAACAGATTCTTTTGTTGTCACTTTACATTCAGGTACCTTTGGTCGCTCAGGATCACCCAATAATCCGGGGTGTACCCAAGGAAAATGTCCAAAATCTGTAAAATTCTCAACTTGTCGTGAGCTATCACTTTTCCAATCAAATGGGCCTGTGTTTACTAGCTTCCAATCTACACTTTCATATTCAGGAATATCTGGAAGATCATAAACAGGTTGCTTTAAAGCAACCCATACCAAACCAAACTTTTCTTGACAATGATACGCCGGTGTTTTTGCTTTAGCAGGAATTTGAGCATCGGGTGCTTGCGGAATTTTAACACAATCTCCTTTTTTATCAAACTGCCAAGCATGATACGGACATACCAAACAATCGTCTTTTATCCATCCTAATGATAATGCAGTACCTCTGTGAATACAGACATCTCGCATAGCATGAACCTCACCATCTGAAGTACGCCAAATAACAACAGGTTCATCCAATAGAAATGTTCCAAAAGGCATCTCTGATGTAATTTCTTTACTGTATCCGACAGGGTGCCAACAGGCAAATAGTTTATCAGGGAATTTAGTTTTGTCTGCACGCATAGTATTCGACTTATGATATTGGTAGTTAAAAGTTCTTTTAGATCAAAAATAGCCTCTCAAAAAGGACCACAGTAAAAGACCCCATCCTATGACTAAAAGTAGTCCGCCTAATGGAGTAATTGGGCCTAAGATGCGAAGTTTTCTCCCCCTAGAAGCACTTAATGTCAATCCATATATACTAAAAGAAAAAAGAAAGGTTCCCAAAATGAAAGAGTAGATCATATATTTTTCAAGGGAAGTAGTCAGGTTCAAATTAAAACCAAGCATCAACAAGACAAGAGCATGATAAAATTGATATTTTACCCCTGTTTCAAAACTCTTCAGTTGATCTTTAGACAATGTTTTTTTTAACTTATGAGCACCAAAAGCCCCAAAAATGACCGCCAACATACCGTATAAAGCTCCAATCGCTTGTGCTACTAAAACCATAGTTTTTATTTAGAATCAAATATAACTCTTACTCTGGCAAATTATTAAAAATAAAAGCCCATTCGCAAAATACGAATGGGCTTTACTACTCTAAATTGTAAATTTAAACTTGACTTAAACCACCATCAACAGATAATTCGATTCCGTTTACATAACTAGCATCATCAGATGCTAAGAATAATACCGCTTCAGCAATCTCTTTAGGCTCTCCGAAACGTTTCAAGGGCACATTCGCGGCAAAAGCTTCTCCCATTTGTTCAATGGCTTCCTCTGGCATACCCATTTTTCCATAAATAGGTGTTCCGATGGGGCCTGGGGCAATTGAATTTACACGAATGTTTCTGGGCGCTAATTCAGTTGTCAATACTTTATTGTATGCTCTTAAGGCTCCCTTGGTTGCACTATAAACCGCCGCACCATCAAATCCTTTTTGATGTACAATTGAGGTGTTAAATATGATTGACCCACCATTATTCAAATTTGGTATGGCATATTTCGTTAAAAACATAGGACCTTTTATATTGATATTGAATTGCGTATCGAAATGATCTTCATCGATTTGATCAGCAGGGGCGAAAAAAGCCACACCGGCATTGGCAAAGAGTACATCAATTTTACCATAAGTTTGTACAGCCGTCTCAATAAGTTTTTGATTATCTGAAGGTTTAGACTGATCTGCTAAGATTGCTATAAAATCTCCTGTAAGCTCTTTAGATACCTCATCAAGAGCTTCCTGCCTACGACCGGAGAAAGCAACTTTGGCTCCTTCTTGAAGAAATCTTTTTACAGTTTCCAATCCTATTCCCGAATTCCCACCTGATATCACTACTACTTTGTCTTTAAATTTACTCATTATTATAAAATTATATTTTGAAACGTACATTTCAAAATTGATTAAAAAATTTTCAAGTAATTACTTGAATTGAATTGTTTATTATTTGTTGCAAGATCTTTTTGTCTTTTATCAATATACCTGTCATCCGAAAACCTTGAAACGCATTAAAAATATAATAGGCATAAGTTTTACTATCTTGTTTTTTATTGATGGTACCCTGTTCCTGTCCGTCTGCAATTAAATCTTGAAAAACGTCAAGTGTATTTTCTTGTGTATCCAAAAGCCACTTTTTGAGATCTTGATTTTGATTTCCCATTTCAGCTTTGCAATTCATAGAAAAACAGCCTTTACCCCTGTCATCGCCGATAATTTCTGGTAAAAAACTCTCAAAAATCAAGCGAATTGCATGCAATGGATTTTCTGCTCGCACTAAAGCTTTCTGAAATCGTGCATTCCCATTTTTCTGATAATGTTTGAGTGTTTCTTGATATAATTCAAGTTTGGAACCGAAAGAATTATATATACTAGAACGGTTCAACCCAGTTACTTCAGCCAAATCTTGCATAGAAGTACCATTGTACCCCTTATCCCAAAACACATTCATTGCTTTAAGGAGCACAGTTTCTCTATCAAATTCTTCTATCCTTGGCATTATTAAATTTTAAAACGTAAATATATATTGAAACAATCGTTTCAAATAATTTTTAACATTATTTTAATTCATGATATAAACAAATATTAGACACTTTATAGGTGCATTTCTACAATCAACCAATTCGTCACATGAGGCAAGCATCAACTTATATCAATATTCATTTTGGGGTTTATAGCTCGGTCTGCTATTTCATCTAAAAGTAGTGGTACGAAGTCAAACTTGTTGAAAAAATAAAACCACAAGATCTTTACTTCATAAAATTTAGCAATTATTAGCTATTTTTCTAATAACCATATTTTCTTATTTGAAAGGATACCTATTCATTAGAAGCTAGCGGCGAAAAATCGTTTGGATCGATCAATAGATTACTTAAAAGTTTAATATAAAAAAAGAAGATTTCACAATGTCAGAACCATCTATATACAGTTTTATATTAGCAGCGGTGTTACTAAAATAATGACTTAAAAGTAAAACTTACGCTTCATCATAAAAAAACTGCTCTTTTACAATTTTACCTTCTTTGACTTCAAATACTGCTATTTCGGACATTGTCGATCGATGGCCTGATGGTTTATGAGTAGTATCCATTTCAAATCGGACAGAAAACCAATTATCAGCTACAATAGGTTCTGATACCGTAGTGTTGTGTACCTCGAAATTTTCTTTCCACCATTCTCCCTTTTGTTGAATGCCTTCAAAACCTTCTACGCGACCTCCTTCTGATGTTCCATCATTTTCGATACTTACGATTTTCGGGCTGTATAAATGTTGATATGGCTTTTCAAAGTCTCCTTCTTTACACCAGCTTACCAATTGATTGGCGATTTCTTTTGTTTCCATGATTGTTGTCTTTTGTTTGTACTGAATTTAATTCAGCCTTGATTAGAACTTCAAATTACAAAAAATTTCGATTTCAATATGTGACTCAATCAATCTTACATTTAAGTTGTTGATACCATCCTTTTTTGATACTTTCATAGCACATCGAAATCAGACATCTATGCGAACTATAATTGCCTTTCTAGTTTTTA
>CALHCJ010000264.1 GCA_937936275.1 uncultured Flavobacteriaceae bacterium | reverse complement strand
GCTAAATCGACAAATTCTCCTGTAATGGAGTTAAAAAACGGACCACATCCTAGAATAGTAGAAAACGATTCTTGTGCGCATCCTATGGCATCTCCAGAAGCGTTGAATGGAATAATCTTGACGAAAAAAGTAAGGTTTGGTTCAAATTCTATAAATAACGAACTATTAGTGTTAAAAGTGGTGTTGTCTAATACATTGGCATTAAAGGGAGTTGTGCCGATGGTCACTCTGTACCCATCTGCATCTGGTATTGCCGTCCATTCTAAAACAGGAGAGAGATCTACATTAATAGCACCATTTATCGGATTCACAAGATTAGTACACAGCGGTACTGGGGCCAAACTACCAGTAGTAAAGCTATATTCTGGACATAACCCAGTTGCTGGTCCATTTTCATTATAAGGTATTACGGAGACAAATATTTCGGTATCAACAGGCAAATCAACAAGCGGTTGAAAAGAAGGATTACCCACAATATTTTCATTATTTAAGAGATCATTTCCTCCTGAAGTAGTTCCTAATGAAAGCCGATAACCTGTAGCGGTAGGTACATATTCCCAAGAAATCGAGGTTGCAATATTTACATCAGTAGCATCAGCAGCGGGAAATACTGGATTGGTGCAACCAGGTGGTTGGGTAACATCGACCGTACGAAACATTCCCAAATCACAAACGATACTTTCTACGTCAGAGTCATTAAAAAAGAACATGGTGATGGTTACAAAGAGGTCTGTATCTTCAGGCAAACCAATAGGCGGGGTATATGTGGTAGCATTTCCCACATTTTGCTCTAAAACATCATTATTTCCCTCAGCTGTTCCGATAGCAATGATATAACCTGAAGCTCCATTGATTCTATTCCACTCGATGACGGTATTGACAGGTACATTTACTGACCCTTCAGCGGGCGTCGAGAGTGTAGGGCATGGCAATTGGCCATAGGAAACTAGGCTACAGGCAAGCAATACGTAAAATAGCAGTTTTTTTTTCATTTGATTTTAACACCAAACATTACAATATACTAAATCTCTATCGCTTCAAAGTAAAATGACCCTTAAATTCCTTACCATTTTCTAGGGTTATTTGAAACCAGTAGTCGGACGACGGAAGAAGTGAGCCGTTCATCGATCCGTCCCATCCACGGTCATTAGTACTTATTTGCTTCACGAGTTTTCCGTAACGATCGAAAATATTAATTACCCTTTGCTCAAATGAGGTGTTTGCACCAATAATCTGCCATGTATCATTAGCTCCATCACCATTTGGAGTAAAGAATTTTGGAAAACCAATTATTGATATTTCTTTCTCAGTTGTACCACATCCTTTTCTATCTCTAACGTAAATAGTATAAAAACCAGGATCTAGTCTTTCAAATTTTGGCTCATCTTGATAGTTTTCATCATCAATGGAAAACTCATAATCCCCATCTCCTGAAACTAAAACCTCAAAGGAGTTATTTTCGGTCACATCTTCAATCATTACTTGTTGAATGACTGCACGATTGGAAGGCATTACCACAAAATCATCCGTTGAGGTACATGTTACAGTTTGTCCATTGCTTTCATAGAAACTACCAATCTCTAATTGATAATTTCCTGCGCTGTTAATTGAAACTATTTGGTTCGTTCCGATTTGTTCAAAAGTTTGGGCATCGGTGCGATACCAAGTATAGCTATCAAAACCGTCTGGCGCAATTATCATCAATGGTTCTCCGTCTGTACAAACTTGGTAGGTTTCTTCAAGGTTAAAATCGGGTAATGGGTTTACGACAAGTTGAATTTCTTCAACTGCTTGGCACTGATTTCCATTTTCTAAACGAACGTATATGGTTGTTGAAGTGGTTCTCAAATTTCCGTCTAGCGGATTTTGTTCTAAGGAGACATCCGTTAGGTTACCATAAATAGCAACGTCGAGACCTGAGTAGTTGGTTTCTCTTATTTCTGTGATATTGAAAGTGCTTAGTAAAAGATTATCCGTAGCATCATCATCACATTGTAGTATCGGACTAACAGGATTTGAACTTACTAAGGTTGCGTTTACCGCAATCGCTATCTCACCTCTGCTTTCGCAGATATCAGAGACAATACGATAATAAACAGTTTCATTAAAGGCTGTTCGGTTCGTATAATCTTGAGGGTTTACTATCGGATTATCAGCATCGCGGTCTGCAATAGTTTCGTAATAAAAGACCTGAGCATCAGTTAGTTCAGGAAACGATTGTTCTAAATTTATTCTAGTAATTCCGTCCAACGAATTGTCTTCATCAACATCACATTGAACTAAATTTACAATTTGAGGAAAAGGATCAGGAAGCATAATCAACTGCACCGGATACGTAATAGTGCAATCAACAATACGATTCGAACTAACTCGAGCGTAGATCTGATTTGTTGCGGTCTCGAAAACGGCACCTGTAAGTCGTCTACTACCAGCATTGGCATCAACTTCGGTAGGGTGTAACGAAATCGTGAACTCTGAAATATCACGCATCGAATTTTCAATGTCTTCCAAAATCAAAGGAATTGAAAACGGTTCTCTTCCGTTGCGATCACTGTCGCATAAGGTATAGCTTAAATCAGGTGGGCTATCGAATTCTAAGGGAGATAAAGTAAAAGTCACTATTTCAAAACAGCCATTCGGATTGTTGACGCGAACAAAGATTGGAGTAAAAATTCCCTCATAGCTAAATTGAGTTGCATCAGGTATAGCATTTTGACTATCAAAGGCATCCTCGTAACTTGTATAGTAGGAAATTACCGCGATAGTACTTGTAGTTATTGCAGTTTCTTGATTGGTCAAATCAACTAGAAGGTTGGTTTCATCAACACAGAATTCAATGTCTTCAGGTTCATTTACTTCAGGACTTGGTAAAAATCCAGCTGTCCCTGTCCATTCCAAGCTAAATCCGCCATTTCCGATAGGGCGATCTACTAAGATATAATACTGTTCACCTGTCGTTACTGGTATTGAGGAGACAAAACCGTTACCATCTACCCCTGGGCCTCCACTGGTTTCTATTTCAGTATCTCGAAGACCTGTAGTGTTATTACTTAAGCCTGCTTGTAAGGGGTTAGTCGTATTACAGCGAATAGGATCATTGAAATTACCACATCCATTATTCGGGCCGAAAACGTAGAAATCGTAGTCGACTTCTAAATTGGTATCGTCAGGTCTAATGGTAAATGCTAAATCACCATCGGTAGCGATATTGACACTTAACCAAAGACTATTTAATTCTTCATAAAAACAAGCGTTTGCAGTGTTATCTAATTCTTGTCTACCAAAACCTGTAGCATTGCTTGCAATTGTAGAATTACCACAAACCACGATCGCATCAGAGCAGTCATTTGCTTGTTGAGCATTGACTATTAACCCCGTGAAAAAAAGGAATATAGGAAGTATGTATTTCATTACGCACTATAATGTTCTGAGAACAATATAGTATAAATGAAAATGCAAAGCATTTAGGTTTCGATAAATACAAGAAAACAACGATGAATCTCTACTGGATTTCCGGTAGGAGGATTAGCTCATTAAATTCTAGAGATCTCGCTTCTTCAATAGTAAGTAAGAACCATATACAAAAATGGCTGTCCAACCCATGGCGATAAGTACCTCATTCCAATGGACAGCATAATCGTGAGCCAATCCGATATTTTCAGGAGAAACCTTCTTCGCATACCGAATAAAAGGCACTTCAACGAGATTATACATAGACATCATTGGAAAAAATTGCGAAATATTTTCTGCAAAAGTATACGCTTCATCTTCATATACTTCCCAACGGAGATATGAATATACTATCCACTCGATAGCACTTAAGAGGACTATAATTCCAATAGAGAAAATAGATCTTCGAACTAGCGTTGTAATGAAAAGACAAAAAGAGAAGAATGCTACTAATTTAAGGAAGTAGGCAAGCAAATACTCTAAATCTCGAAAGATTATACTGGCTTCTGTATAGCTACTGTAAATAAGCCCAATAATCATTGACATGAGAAAAACACCAATAGTTGATAGTATGGAGTATACTATGGTTACATAAAATTTAGAAAGAATGACCTCTTTTTTACTAAGTCCATCAATCAAATTTTGTTTTAGTGTGCGGTAATTGTACTCATTGGCTACCATAGATATGGCTACGAGTGCAAAAAACAATTTAAAGGCAGCAGCGAAATATGCATTCCAATGCCAGATGAACGGAAAATCAAAAATACCGTATTCAGCAGGATCTAATCGTACAAAACCTAAATCTATTTTAATAGAGGTGATGAAGGCAATGGTAAATGGTAATACAAAAGATAAAATGATTAACACTTTACTTGCCCTATTATTCCAAAGTTTAATAAATTCTATTTGTAATAAACGTATCATGATGGGTTCGGTTAGTTGGATTGATTTTTAGTCAGTTCTAAGAATTGTTCTTCAAGACTTTCTTTACGCTTGACTAAATGTGATAGAAAAATACCTTTTTCAAATAAGCTTCGATTTAGAACTTCCGAACTTAACTCTTCATTGAGCCATGCGGTGATGATACCGTTTTCTTCTTTCAGTTCTCCAAAACTATCATTGTTTTCTAAGTAAGCAGTGAGTTCTTTTGATTTTGTAGATTTCAATTCAAAAAAACCATGGGTTTTAATCATAGCATCTACGCGACCAGAATATAATTTTTCTCCTTTACGAAGTATTACGACGTGACTACATACTTTTTCAACTTCATCCAATAGGTGAGAAGCTAAAAGTATGGTAGTTCCTTGAGAGGCAATTTTCTTAATGATTTCACGAATTTGATGAATTCCTTGGGGGTCAAGCCCATTGGTAGGTTCATCAAGAATCAAGATTTCTGGATCGTTGAGAAGGGCAGAGGCAATCGCTAATCGCTGTTTCATACCTAAAGAATAGGTTTTGAATTTGCTATTTCTCCGATCCAAAAGACCTACTAATTCTAGTTTTTCTTCAATTTTATCATGTGACACTCCTTTGATTTTACAGACCAATTTTAGATTCTGTACAGCGGTCATATACGGGTAGAAATTGGGTCGCTCAATAATTGCTCCTACCTTTTTTAAAGCATTATGTGTAGAAATACTACCATCAAACCAAAGAAATTCTCCTTCAGTTCTATTCACCACATTTAGAACTATGCCCAGAGTAGTAGATTTTCCGCTACCATTGGGCCCTAAAATGCCATAAACGTTTCCTTTTTCTATGGTAAAAGAAAGATCTTTTACAGCCGTTAGATATCCGAATTTTTTGGTAAGATTTTTTACCGTAAGAATGTTTTCCAAAATAGGATTGGTTTTATTGATTGATGAAAATATAAGATAGGCTTGAGACCCCTACTTAGTATACATGACGACAAAAGCCTAAATTTGTTACAAGAAAATCATGGTTTCGTTAAAAAGAAAATTATATGTCTGAAGAAAGATTGATGTCAAAGAAGAAACCAGCCTATCCGGTAAATAACAGTTTGGATGAATATCTGAATCATTATAACCGTAAGATTGAAATTCCAATTTTCTATGATGACCTCTTGCGTTTTGCTGGCTCAGTAGTGGTTTATGATGCCAACGATGATGACACCTTATGGGTTCGTGTTTATTATTCTGATGTTGAGCGAATAGAGATTGATCTTAGTTTGAAAAAAGTGTATTCAATTCTGCACTCTGATGGTAGTGATAGTATTTATCAATACTTGAATGTAGATGCCGTCGATTTTTGCACGTTTGGAAATTCAAAACCTTTTCGCATCAAAGTCCGTAACATTTTAAATGATAATTTCACGTATTTCTATATTAAGAAAACGGATGCCTCTCGAATTTACGGACTCGAACTAGAACACATGCTTTCTCCGTATAACTTGAATTTTTTAGTGTATAAGGATACCTTGATCGAGGAGCATATCGCTGGTATACCTGGTGATGTTTTTATCAAAGATATGTTGCCTAATTGTACGGAGTCAGAAAAAGCCCAATTAGCCAAAGAGTTCGTAAAATTTAATGAACGTTGTATGATACGACTATTGGGTGATATGCGGTCTTATAATTATGTTATAGTCCCGGTTCATGATTTCGATCACGTTGTGTATCGCATTCGAGCGATAGATTTTGATCAACAATGTTTTGAAGGAAAGTTGAAAGTATATCGACCTCAATTTTTTAAAGAAAACTACCAAATGGTGGAATTGGTTCGAAGTAAGCTGCGCCGAGATTCGGTTGATCAATATAAGCTTGAGGAACGATCAATTGTTGCCAAGCGTATTTTAAGTTCTGGTAACCGGATTAAAAAATTGAGAGCCATTGCCAAGAAAGACCAAATTTCTACGGCTGAAAATACAACTATGCTCAAAGAACATATTTATGAGCTTACGCTAGATATTGCTTTTAAAAAATGTAAAACTATGGGCGAAGTGTTAGATTTAGCTTTAAACTTCGTAAAAAGAAATTATCAAGACGTAAGTATGAAACAAATTCTTGAACAAAAAATAAAATTACCACAACAAGATCAAATCTAAGTTTTTTGTTCTTTGTTAAAATATACGAGGTAGTAATACATTTGACGTTCTTCATCCCAACCCTTTTCAACAAATTTTTCTGCCGATTCAGGATTAATGAAATCCATCTTGATCTGAATATTGGTATCTAAACTGATGACATTTTTAATTTTTTTACGCGCGTCAGAAACGGCCTTATTTGCAATATCAAAATTGGAAACATCTTCAATACTATATTTCGGACCCTTTTCTACTTTGTAATGTTTGAATTCAGGAATTAATTCTGGATTTTCCATTACTTCGGTTAAAAAATTACTTTCTTCAAAAGCATCATTCTTAGCAAAATGATTTACTGCACGATTCATAAATAAGACTTCTTGCTGTTTGTCTTCCGCGGGTAAAACAACATCTTTTGCAAAATTTTGACAAAACTTTAAATAATTTTTTGTTTTGAAATTATCATCGGATAAAGGAATTGCCCCAAGAAAGTTCTCCAACCAATATTTGGCATCGTATCGGTTACTATCTACAGAAAGCAATTTATACCCTTCTTCTTTTTCTGTATTGAAAATAAGACATCCTTTATCCAGTTTGTTAATATTGATACCTTGTTGTACGATAATGTCTAAATTACTACCCTTTTCCTCGAACTGAAGAAAATCATGTTTCAATTCACTTTTGAAAATGCCGATCGCATCTACTTTTTGATTGTCTAAAAGTAATCCTGATAGATAACCTATATATAGTTCACCACTCTTAATATGAGGGTGGTTCGATTGTTCAAAAAGATGTGTTGCTAGCTTTTTTGAATTTAAATGGCACGATGCCGGATCTGAAAAAATATCAGTAACTATTTTGTAGACCTCATTAAATGTTACATCGACCTCGTTAGCGAGTTTAAAATAGTTCTCTTCTTTTTCTCGGAAGGGTTTAAAGAAATATTCTTTTAAAAGCCCCGTCGTTTCATCATTTAGACTAAAAGGCTCTGCCGAAAGAAACACGTTTTCTCCTTTGTTTTTATTTCCAATACGGTGTAGCGAAATGCTTTCGATTTGAGTAGAATAGAGGTTGATCATTTTAAAAAAAGAGTTTGTACTAGCAATTAGGTGTTAGGTGGTGAAAAATAATGTTGAAAACTGAAATCAGTTCCAGTTTTCATCAAAATCAAGATCGTCATAGTTTTCTAATGTGTCGTCGAAATCAAAATTCGGATCAGCTTTAAAGTTTTTTTCTGGAGGTGTCTCTGGAAGCTCGCCGAAGGTAAATAGCAAGTTGGGATAAGAGATACCAGGCTCATGCTCAACAACGTCAGCGAGCTCAACGAAGAAGGTCCTCATGTTTAGGAAATCGTAAACATAAATCAACTTAGGAGTTTCTTCTGTCAAGACGTCTTCTAGAAAATTCTCATTCATAAGTCGTACATCAGAACCATTTTCACTCATATCGAACAGCGCAATTTCTTCATCTTGTACCCATTCATCATTGCAAGTGTAAAAAGATGCCATTTCGTTTCCTAAGAACCCAAAAGCTTGCGCAATTGCGTTGTGAAACTCTTCCATAGAATTGCTAGCATCAATTTCAATATCCCTAAAAATATCTTCCTTCGCATCGAGTATGATACGTACTTTATAAATCATAAAAATAATTATTTGCGGGTAGGCAAAGTTACAAAGTTTTGTGACTTCTTTTTGATTTTATCGCTTGCAAAACTAAATAGAATTGAACCCCCAACAAAAGAGAAGCTAAGACCAAGTGAACGGGCTGACTTGCGAATGGAAAACTCAAATAATTCATCGCCATGCCTGAAACGACACTAGCTAATATTAAAAGTAATACCCAATTAATTTTGGAATAACCCAAGCTAAATTTATAAATGAGATATGCGATATAAAAATTCAGTAAAACCACAACAATTGAAAACGACCGGTGAATGTAAAATTTTACTGTAGGGTCTTGAAGCCATAAATTTTTAGCCTGCTCTCCCAAGAGGTCAATTCGTAAATCAATGAATTGACGAACTTGAATACCCATAACTATTTGAATAAAAGTGATCACAGAAGCGATGACCAGCAGTGTGATTAGTTTTTTTTGGTGTTTTAAAGATTCTGATTGGTTACCGGTTCTGTGGATGAGAAATAAAAGCATTAACAGAATGGCCAAAGCGAGAATCATGTGCACAGAAATCATAGTAGGTTTTAAATTGGTATCTACTACGAGTTTGCCCAAAACAGCTTGAAGACCTAAAACTACAATAGTCAGAATAGATATTACGGTGACAATTTTATCTTTTTTATACCACCAAAATGAAAATATCAGCATCAATAACATTGGAATTCCCAGTAATACGGTTGCCAATCGATTTATATATTCTATCCAAGTGTGTACCGGATTGAAAATAGAATATTCATGCTTGGTATACGGATTCCAATTCTTTTGGTTGTACGTGGACGAAGTTGTAAAATCTTTATTTGCAACTTGTAAAGTCTCATCAACGATAATTACCTGACCTTCCTTGAATTCACGACTAGCACTCCATTCTAATTCAGTTACATCGGTAGGAGGGATATAATATCCAAAACATTTCGGCCAATCAGGGCAACCCATACCGCTACCCGTCATTCGAACAATAGCACCTGCAGCAATAACTATATATACGAATACCAGCGAAATTTCAGCAGTTTTACGAAAGTATTTTTGCATAATTGAGTACCACAATTTCTACTACAAAATTACCACACTTTCATTAAAAAGTCGCATTTGAGAATCAAAGATTTCAAAGGTTTTTCACTTAACTTTTCAGCAAAAAAATAGAGCGTATTCCTTAAGAATACACTCCATTTAAAAACTTGGTTAAAACACCTTATTCCATGACTATAAATTCTGATCGTCTATTTTTTTCATGTTCTTCATCACTACACTTTTCTACTGAAGTACAATCGTTAGCTAATTGTGATTCTCCGAAACCTTTGCCTTTGACACGAGATTCCGAGATTCCATTTGCAATCAAATAATCAACCGTGCTTTTTGCTCTTCGATCCGAAAGCCTATTGTTGTACCATTTGCTTGCTCTAACATCAGTATGTGACTGCACTTGAATTTTCATATTAGGAAATTCTTTCAAATAACCAATTACTGCGGTTAGTGTAGTAGCTGCATCTGCTCGTATATTCGATTTATCTAAATCAAAATAAACCGGATTCAGATTTAAAAAGTAAGCTAAATCGGTTCCAACCGGTGCTTCTTGAAGAACTTTGGCCAATAAGATTTCTATACCGGTATTATCATTGGCATCCACTGAAGTAAAGTCAACCTCTGAACGATTATAACCTTCAGCAACAGCTATTAATTTGTAGTCTCCATCTCGACAATCGCC
>CALHCJ010000263.1 GCA_937936275.1 uncultured Flavobacteriaceae bacterium | reverse complement strand
GCTCAGGAGAAAGTTTAAAACGAAAAATTGAGAGTATTCAAAAGAATTACCCCAATCGTTTTGTAGTTTTCGCTAATGTTGATTTTGATGGAGTAGGAGAAAAAGGGTGGTCTGAAAAAGCAGCTGCCCAATTAGAAATCGATATTAAAAATGGTGCTAAGGGACTCAAAGTTTTCAAAAGTCTAGGACTTCGATATAAAGATTCTAATGGCAATCGTGTCGCGATCGATGATCCCCGTTTAGATGCAATTTGGGCAAAATGTGGTGAATTAGGAGTTCCGGTTCTGATTCATGCGGCAGATCCAAAACCATTTTGGGACCCTATGGATAGTGATAACGAACGCTGGCTAGAACTTAAAACCAGACCAAGGCGAAAACGTTCAGCTACCGATCCCGCGCCTTGGGAGCAGATTATTTCAGAACAGCATCGTATGTTTAAGAAACATCCCAAAACAAACTTTATAAACGCTCACATGGGATGGTATGCAAATGATTTAGGCAAACTAGGCGAACTGTTGGATGAAATCCCGAATATGTACGTGGGCATCGCTGCTGTCATTGCGGAACTTGGCAGACAACCAAGAAATGCAAAAGCATTTTTTGAAAAGTATCAAGACCGTATTCTTTTTGGAAAAGACAGCTGGAAACCTGAAGAATTTCCGACCTATTTTCGGGTTCTAGAGTCCGACGATGAGTACTTTCCGTATTATAAAAAGTACCATGCCTTCTGGGCCATGTACGGACTCAATTTATCAGATGAAGTACTAAAAAAGGTGTATTATAAGAATGCACTTAAACTGATTCCAGGATTAGATCACTCTTTGTTTCCTAAAGACTAAATCGAATCTTTATCCATGCTTATTTCATTTTCAGCATTGCTGTACATCGGATCATAATCCTGAAATATTCCACAAGAACGTACAGTTTTGATAAGTGATTTTTCTGGCTGTTTTCTCCGTTTAGCAGCCATTTCTATTTCTTTTGACAAATATTGCATTTGAACCGAATTTATACCATAACGAAGTGATAATGGCTTTGTTGTTTTTACTTACGCCATAAATTCTCTCTTTGCTTTAAATTTACTACTACAGACTGTTTATCAAAGAAAAATTCGAAAAGCTGTGATAAAATCATAGTAATGCCTACTAATACCTTGAAACAAAATCAACTAAATGCAAAAGGAAGCATCCTTTGTTAAAATTATCAAAGAACATGAAGGGGTAATTTTTAAGATTACCACCATGTATACTGATTATCGTGATGATCAAAAAGACTTGTATCAGGATATCGTATACCAACTTTGGAAATCTTTCGACTCTTTCAGATCTGAGTCTAAAATTAGTACTTGGATGTATCGCGTAGCTTTAAACACGGCTCTTACTAGACTTAAAAAAAGCAAACGTATGGGAAATTCGGTACCCATAGATCAAGTTATTTTGAAGCAGACCGAGAATTATGACCCTGAGTTTGAAGAACGATTGAAAATAGTTTATAAGCATGTAAAAGAATTAAATGTCATCGAAAAAGGACTGATGCTTCTACTATTAGAAGGTAAAAAATATGAAGAAATAGCAGAGATCACAGGACTTTCACCTAGCAACGTGGGAACCAAAATCTCTAGAATAAAACAGAAATTAAAAAAACAAATCATAAAAGAGTAGACTATGGAAATTGAAGAAATGAAAGCTTTATGGTCTGAAATGAGCGATCAGTTAGAGCAACAGAAAAAATTAACGAATGAAATTATCATGAGTATGACACAAGAAAGATATACCAACAAGTTTAAAACGATAACCCGTTATGAAAGCTTTGGAGCATTACTATGTCTAGCAATATTTCTATTTATACTTTACCACATTAATAAATTAGATACCTGGTACTTAATGACCTGCGGTGTTGTAACATTGTTATTTATTTCGATATTGCCAATACTAACACTTCGCATGCTTGGTCATATAAGAAGGTTTAATATTTTAAATAAAAATTATACAGAAGTATTTATTGAATTTCAAAAAGCGAAGAAGAATCTGCTTAGGGTTCAAAAGTTGTCTGTTTATGCGAGTTTCATTATAATGTTTTGCGCTGCCGCCGTATTCGCCAAAATATTTGGAGATAAAGACTTCTTTATGATTGACAGAGGACCCAAAGAATATGTGGTTTTTGCTTTTACAATTGTCTTTGTATATTTCTTTTCGCGCTGGGGATTACGATCTTATACAAAAATTACACAATCTGCTGAAGATGTGGTAAAAGAACTGGAAGATTAACCAATTTAAAGAGAGCATATATTTTTGTTTGACAATGAAACTCAATCTGCCTTCTTTCCATACCATTTCGCTATTGTGTTTTCCGCAGGTTTGAAGCGTGGTGAAAAGTCGAGATTTTTTATTGAATTTACTTTTGTAGTACGTGTATCCCATTGCCAGATATAAGCACCTTGAAACCAATCTTTATTCCATAAGCGTTGAAACATAGCCTCATAGGCTAATTGCTGGGTTTTATCAGATTTTTTGTTGAATAAACCACTTGCAAACTCATCCCATTCCCAAGGTCGTATGGTAGATGAAGCTTCACTTTTATAACCAACTTCGGTGAATAGAATAGGCTTTTTGTGTTGCTTTGCTATTTTCTCTAGTTTTATGATATGTCTATCCCAACCTTTTTTTAAGGTTTCTAAATCAGGATTACTAGTTTTGGTTATTGGAAAGTAGGCCTGAATACCGATATAATCGAATTCTTCCCAAAAATCGGTTTGATCAAAAGAACCATCCCAATTCGCTGCGTAGGTAAGTTTTCCGTTATACATTGTTTTTATTTCCTTTAGCAAAGATAACCAAGCTTCAGGTTGATTCTTTAATGAAGTTTTCAACTCCGTTCCTACACAAAGCATCTCCACATTGGTCAACGCCGCCATTTTTGCATAATGGATCATATTTTTACGATACGATTCAAACCATGAAGCCCAAGTCTCTTTAGAATCAAAATTAATGTTAGATCGCCATCCATCGTTCATCCATAAATGAGGTTTCAAATTCACGTGTATTCCCAATTCATGCATTTGCTGAATACTATTGATAAAAATCGAATCTCTTCGAGACCATACCCCAATTTTATCTGGAATACGCATGGTCTCAGTACGTTCATTCTTTTGATATAAAAACGGTGTGATCGCAATCCATTCTACATTATTTCTTAACAGCTCTTTCAATGCTGGTTTATTATCATCCGTCCAACCGAAAACACTCATTCCTCTGTGTTTTCCATCCTTTTCATAAATATTTAATACTTCATTTGTTGTGTTTTCTATAGCCGTATTCCATTGATAGGTATAGCCTTCATTGGTATTAACGTGTTCAATATATTTAAAGGAACCAAATAAGAAGATGAGCGGGGCTAAAAAGCTTAAACAGGCATATTTCAAAGCAACTTGAATTCCCTTTTTTAGATGTGTTCTTCGAAAAAATCTAAAAAGTAAAAACAACAAGTAAATTACTAAGAATATCGTGTGAATTCCTACGAGTACAGACCTAATGATTATAACCTCTTTAAAAAACTCAAAAGCTCTGGCAAGGGGAGTACCTCTAAATACAGAAATACCAAAAAAAATGAGAAGCATAATAATCCATGTGAACACATAGATTTTTAATGCGATTAAAATTTCTTTCCTTTTCATTTCCAAATACCCGTAAATCCATCAAAAAGTTATAACACCTCTAATAATTGTCTTTGAATATAATCTAAAATTAACATCCAATTCATCTTAAGAACCAATGAAGCGGTAGGTACATTATCATCTTCAATCGCCGAAATAATGGCATCGTGTTGATTGTCTGACTTCGAATACAGAAGATCATCCGCCATAAACTCACGCTCATAGAAAAATACGCGAATTTTCAAGTCCTCTAAAACATGCTGCGCCAAACTATTTCCATAGTTTTTAGTTAATAATCGATGAAAACCTAGCTTGGCATTGATACGAGCTACAGTATCTTCGGCAGTTTTAAAAACCATTTGTTGTTCTTTAAGTTTGATGATAGATTCTTCATCAAATTCTGAGTTTTCGATAGCCAAAACCTCTAAATCTGCTACGAGTTCATACAGGTCTTTGGCTTCTTTTAGG
This sequence comes from uncultured Flavobacteriaceae bacterium, assembly GCA_937936275.1. Taxonomy (GTDB): domain Bacteria; phylum Bacteroidota; class Bacteroidia; order Flavobacteriales; family Flavobacteriaceae; genus Maribacter_C. The sequence goes on along the minus strand of CALHCJ010000263.1, from coordinate 486 downwards.
CTTAACTCTGAGATGATGAAGCCTCGATTAGGTATTGCAGTGATGATTCGAGATTGTTGCAGTTGAGTAAGTGCCTCGCGAATAGGGGTAACACTAACATTTAATTTGCGAGCTAAGGCCGCCAAATTAATGGTCTGGCCTTCTTGCAAATTACCTTGCTTCATCTCTCGTAACAAAAATTCACGAACTTCATCACGAAAACTAGTTTTGACGATCATAGTTCAAATATAGAGAATCGTATACGATTTAGTAAAATAATGTTGTGATCTATACTTTTACTGTGGTATGTAGACCGAAAACCCGTTCAGGTTAACAAATTTATGGCAAAGTATTTGCTAAGCTCTATATACAAGGCTATCTTTGAAATATTCACAAGATATTTACAGGCTTGTATTTCTGATGCCAATATTGGTTTCAGAAAACTTTAAATACAAACAGAGCATAAACTATGGCTAGAGCACAAGAAACCTATGGTAAAAAAGAACG
>CALHCJ010000262.1 GCA_937936275.1 uncultured Flavobacteriaceae bacterium | reverse complement strand
AGGCACCATGACCTCCTAGAGCTTTTCCAAAGGTTATAATGCGTGCAAAAATATCTTTCTCTATTCCTAAACTTTGAACAAGTCCTTCACCATACTTTCCTAAAACTCCAACAGCATGTGCCTCATCTACCACAAGGTAAGAGTCATTATCTTTACAAAAGTCAGTCAATGCCACGAGATCGGGAGTATCTCCATCCATAGAAAAAACCGACTCCGTTACAACGTAAATCGTCGTATCAGAATGTTCAGCTTTAAATTTAGACTTCAGATCTTCTAGATCATTATGTTTGAACTTGTGACTTTTAGCATTCCCCAATTTTATTCCATCACGAATACTAGCATGCACCAATTCATCGTAAAAAATAATGTCATTACGCTGTGGAATGGCACTAAAAAAGCCAAGATTGGCATCGTAGCCTGAATTAAAAATTAATGCTCCTTCAGCCTTGTGGTATTTCTCTAGAAGGAGTTCTAATTCTGTATATAGTGAATGATTTCCAGATATGAGTCTTGAGCCTGAAGCGCCATTTTCAGTAATTCCCTTTTTTAAAAGGAGTTGAAACGTACTTGCGTAAATCGTTTCGTTTTTTGCAAACCCTAAGTAATCGTTACTCGAAAAATCAACGCCCTTATGAGATGCGGGCAAACCTCGCATGGAATTACTTATAGCTCTTTCATTTAATTTTGTATCTAACTTTTTTGGGAACTCTGGCATATGTTAAAGGTAGTATTTCCAAAGAAAAATAAACCACAATTCTAAGGCTTTTAGCCTTGTTAAAATCTCGATTTTATCTCTTTCTTAAAAGGTAGTAGAATTGGTATCTTCGCCATAAACCTTTTAGCGTTATGAAGCCATTTTTTAAAATTCTATCTCTTCTAATTTCAATTTCAGTTTTCGCACAAACAAATACTTATTCTATTTCGTTTGAAAATGCAGTTCACCATGAGGCTAAGGTTACAATATCATTTCCTGAGGTTGGTAATGATACATTGGAAATACGAATGAGCAGAACTTCTCCTGGACGCTACGCACTTCATGAGTTTGCTAAGAATATTTATAATTTTAAAGCTAAAGATGCAAAAGGCAATAGGCTCGAAGTATTACGAACTGACCCCTATTCATGGCAGATTGTTGGACAAGAAAGTGATGTTTTGATTAGCTATACGCTATTTGCAAATAGGGGTGACGGCACATATTCACAAATTGACGAAACTCATGCACATTTAAATATCCCAGCTACATTTATGTATGCACCTAAATATACTTCTAGAGCGATAACAGTAGATTTTCAAATAAGGGAAGACCTCAATTGGAAAATAGCTACACAATTACCTTTATTATCCGGGTCTACATATTCCGTACCGAATTTGTACTATTTTATGGATTCTCCTTCGGAAATAAGTAATCATCATCTCAGGGAATTTCAAGTGGAATCTAATGGAAAAAACCAAACCATTCAATTGGCATTGCATCATAATGGTTCAGAAGAAGAGACAGATCAATACTTTGAGAAAATCAAAAAAGTGGTACTCGCAGAAAAGGATGTATATGGTGAACTACCAACATTCGATTACGGCAGTTATACGTTTTTAGCATGCTATATTCCAAACGCCTCAGGTGACGGAATGGAACATCGTAACTCTACAATTTTAACGAGCACTCGAAGTTTAGCCAATGGTGGAATGGAACGCAATATCGGTACCGTTTCCCACGAGTTTTTTCACGCTTGGAACGTAGAACGTATTCGTCCGAAATCATTAGAGCCTTTTGATTTTGAAAAAGCGAATATGAGTGGAGCGCTATGGTTTGCAGAAGGTTTTACGAGTTACTACACCAACTTAATTTTATGTAGAGCTGGACTTATTACTCCAGAAAAATATGTAGAAGGATTAGCAGGTACATTTAATTATGTTTGGAATTCACCTGCGCGGCAGTTCTTCAACCCGATTGAAATGAGTTATCAGGCGCCCTTTGTAGATGCGTCTACCTCAGTTGACCCTGTGAATCGAGAAAATACATTTATTTCATATTATTCTTACGGAAGTATGTTGGGTCTCGGTTTAGATTTATCGTTACGAGAAAACGGACTAAATTTAGATGATTACATGAAGTTGGTTTGGCAGAGGTATGGCAAAAACGAAGGCCCATATAGTATAGAAAATCTTCAAGATATCTTGAAGGAATATGCTGGAGATGACTTTGGAAATAATTTTTTCAATACCTACATCTATAAAAGTGGGATGCCTGATTATGAAAAATTATTAGCTTCAGTTGGGGTAGTTTTGAAACAAAATTCAGACTCCCCTTATTTAGGCTTCACCCTCAAATCAAATGAAAATTCAATTTTAAAAAATAACACGAAAATTGGAAGTTCTGCCTACCTTGCCGGCTTGACAAAAGGTGACGAAATTATTACAATCAATGGTACCGCTTTCCCAAATCAAATTGATTTCAAAGATTTTATCAAACGGTTTAAAATTGGTGATAGGGTCTCCGTTCAATTCAAGCGATTTGGTGAAGAGAAGTCTACAGATTTAACTGTCGGAGCCGACTCAACATATTCTATATACCTTCAAGGGAAAGAAGGAGAAGAGGTATCTTCTGAAGTTCTTTCAAACAGAAAAGAATGGCTTAAAATAAAGTAACCCAATTACGTTATATTTAGTTTCAGTAGTATGAAGTGAATAGACTATTCTTCGGTAACGGTAAACTCAAAACTTGGTGGAGTTCCAGTAAAACCATGTCTCAACTCTATTTGAACCTTATCTCGAGAGTAGTTATCACTATATATATTTAAAAATTCAAAATCAAATTGAAATCTGCCTGCTTCCGCCAATACCAATCCAATACGAGATTCATATAACGTTTCATCAGCATTAAGTACAACCCCACCTCTTTCAAAAACGTCGATACTACCTTTTTCAGCGAACAAAAATTCACTATCAATATTCACCCTTTGAAAACCATTTGACAATTCTGAAAATTTATTTAATCCGTAGTTATAATAATAAATATCAGCTCCTGAACTCTCATAAATATCCAAGAGATTGCTGAAACCTTCTTCTGGCAAATATCTACTGAAATTTAAATCAACGAAGATGGTATCTCCGACAACATAATTTTCGTCGTTATCAAATATTACAGCATCTTCAATTGAAAGCGAAATGAAACGATTACTATCGTAGTCATCTGAATAACAAGAAACAAAGATCAAACATAAAATGATAACCAGTATTGCGTATATTTTTTTCATCTTGTTGTTTTTAAAACCTGTAACCTACTTTAATACCTGTTCGCACTAAAGTTCCATTAAGAATGATAAAGTTTGAATTAAAATTAGTTCGAACTCCAAACTGAGCTTCTAAAACCAATTTTTTGTCTAGCAATAAAAAGCGATAGCCGTAACCAAAACCTAGGCCTCCAGCAGTGTATTTGTTTTCTCCTCTTTCATAAACTCCAAAACCTTCTGGATTCGTAACTCTAATAAATCGATCAGATTCTACCACTTCACTTATTGAACCAAAAAGTTCAAGAAAATGACTTTTGTTTTGAGTTCCTTGAAAATAGACTCTTATAAAAGGCATTAGCTCGTAATTTGTGTCGTATCGATTATCATAGGATCCTTCGGTGCTCAATTCTTGTATACCGTCTCCGTAAATCGCTCCAGCAAGTCCCAAGGTCCATTTATTGGCTATTGTACGCTCATAGGATAAATCAAAACTACCAAAAATGGGCAACGCTAAGTTTGTTGAGATTTGATTCTTGTATATCATTGAGCTTTCGTCTTCTTGAGCAAAAAAGAAATTTGTCAGCAAAAAGAATAGAAAAAAAAAGAAACAATTGCGAAAGTACACTGGAGGTTTTATCACTGTTTGTTGTTTGGTATAATATTTAGTATGCAGTATGAACAATTAAAAACTAAAAAACCCGACTTTAAAGTCGGGTTTACTTTATAATTAATTGGGTTATACCTAATTTAATCAGCCAACACAATTACCTTATTATCTTTCATTTCGATAGTACCACTAGTAATGGCCAATATTGTTTTACCGTTGCCATCCTTTGAAAATTTAGCCTCATACGCTTCATCAATAGTAACATTTCCTTCGATTTGTACGTTACCTTTTTGAAGTAATGAAACGATAGGTGCGTGATCTTTCAACATCTGAAATTCACCATTGATTCCGGGTACGGTTACCGAAGAAACTTCTCCCGCGAATAATGTGGCCTCTGGCGATACAATTTCTAAATACATAGTTCAAACCTGTTTGACTGCCCTGAAGTCGTTTCAGGGTTATACTAATCATTAAAATAAATCAAGGACGCTGAAACAAGTTCAGCATAAGCTTTGGCTACGCTTCAGCCAACATTTTTTCGCCAGCTTCGATAGCCTCTTCGATTGTTCCTTTCAAGTTAAAAGCAGATTCTGGAAGGTGATCTAACTCCCCATCCATAATCATATTAAAACCTTTAATTGTTTCTTTAATATCAACTAAAACACCTTTTAATCCTGTAAACTGCTCTGCTACGTGGAAAGGTTGCGATAAGAAACGTTGTACACGTCTTGCTCTACCTACAGCTAACTTGTCTTCCTCAGATAATTCTTCCATTCCTAAAATGGCAATGATATCTTGAAGTTCTTTATAGCGTTGTAATAGCTCTTTTACACGCTGTGCACAATTGTAATGATCATTTCCTAAAATCTCTGCTGTTAAAATTCTTGAAGTAGAATCTAAAGGATCAACTGCTGGATAGATACCAAGCTCCGCAATTTTACGAGATAATACCGTAGTTGCATCTAAGTGCGCAAATGTAGTTGCTGGCGCCGGGTCGGTTAAATCATCTGCAGGTACGTAAACTGCTTGTACAGAGGTAATAGAACCTCTCTTCGTTGATGTAATGCGCTCTTGCATGGCACCCATCTCTGTTGCCAAAGTTGGTTGATATCCTACCGCAGATGGCATCCGACCCAATAGTGCCGATACCTCTGAGCCTGCTTGTGTAAAACGGAAAATATTATCTACGAAGAAAAGTACATCTTTACCCTGGCCCTCGCCTGCTCCATCACGGAAATACTCTGCAATAGTTAATCCTGAAAGTGCTACACGAGCACGAGCTCCAGGAGGCTCGTTCATTTGTCCGAAAACGAAAGTTGCCTTCGAATCTTTCATAGCTTTTTTATCCACTTTGGATAAGTCCCATCCACCTTCTTCCATTGAGTGCAAGAAATCATCTCCATATTTAATAATACCAGATTCTAACATTTCCCGAAGTAAGTCATTTCCTTCACGCGTTCTTTCCCCTACTCCTGCGAAAACTGAAAGTCCACCATGACCCTTCGCGATATTATTAATCAATTCTTGAATCAATACTGTTTTACCAACACCTGCACCACCGAACAGTCCAATTTTACCGCCTTTTGCGTAAGGCTCAATCAAGTCAATTACTTTTATACCAGTGAATAAAACCTCAGTAGTTGTTGTAAGGTCTTCAAATTTAGGTGCTTCACGGTGAATTGGAAGTCCGTCTTTACCTGCTTTTGGTAAATCACCCAATCCATCAATCGCATCTCCAATTACATTAAACAAACGCCCATAAACATCATCTCCAATTGGCATTTGAATTGCAGCTCCGGTAGCAGCTACATCTGTTCCTCTGCTTAGTCCATCTGTTGAATCCATAGAAATGGTTCTAACTGTATTCTCACCAACATGCGATTGCACTTCTAAAACTAGTTTTGAGCCATCTGCTTTCGCAATTTCTAGCGAATCATAGATTTTGGGAAGCTCATCACCTGATTGAAATTCAACATCGACAACCGGGCCTATGATCTGAGAAACTTTACCTGTAACTTTTGACATTACTTCTGTATTTATGTATTAGGATTTCCTTTATTCAAAAAACAACAACGAAATACCGTTGATTTTCAGGCTGCAAAGATATGTTATTCCCTTTTAAATGAAAACTACTTTTAGTTCTTTTTTGACACAAAAAAGGCGACCTAAAATGGTCGCCTTTAATTCCTGAAAATTATATATTATTATGGATTGATAGTCCAAGATACATAATAGATTGAACCAATTAAACCAGATCCAATAGCTTGAAAGTATTCATCTGCCAATAGGTTTGATCCACCCACTTTGAATACTGATTTAATGTTAGGTACCGAGTAGTTGATTTGAGCATCCAATACTGAATAGGCTGGTACATCACCATCAGCAAAAGAAGCTTCCCAAAAATAGTCATCACTCCATCTGTAATTAATACCAAAACCAAAGTTTTTAAATAAATCTGTTTTTCCCAAAGACAGTTTCACTTTGTGCTCTGGAGAGTTAAAATTAACCCTTACACCACGAGCCCTTAAGTCTTCTGCATCTTCGAGAAGCGTATAGGTGTAGTTCGCCCCTATATCAAAGCCTGCAATCTTCGTATCAATTCCAATGGTACCACCATAGGAAGTGAGCTCTTCTTGAGAATTGGTATACACTTGGTAAACCGCTCTATCTCCATTTTGTAAAGCTAATAAAGATAACCCACCATCACCAGCTTCTCCATATAATGGCACTAACACCTGAGTTTGCGAGATAAATTTGTTGTAAATATTATAATACCCACTAGCATCAATTGTGAACTTACCTAGTTGCGCTCTATACCCCAATTCGAAAGCCGTTATTTCTTCAGGCTCAATTAAAGGTGTATTTACCGCTGCTGGAGCCCCTGCTAATGCAGAAGTCAGAGAATATGCATTTTCATAAGCGGCTCTACCTACAACTTCTACCGTTGGTGAACCCGTAAAAGCCTGCCCAGATTCACTGACATTAAAAGTTCTAACATCTCTATCAAGGTTGTCTGGTGCAGAACCTACAAGAACAGCCGCACCTGCATTTAAACCAATAAATAAATCTTGCGTTGTTGGGTTTCTAAAACCTTGTTGCACAGATACTCTTAGGTTATGGTTTCTATCCTTTCCTAAAGTAGCTGACAACCCAAGTCGTGGAGAAAAGAATCCGTCAAAAAACTCATTTTTATCATACCTGCCAGAAGCAGTTAATTTTAAACGGTCATCTACAAATTTCTTTTGAAATTGGGCATAAGCCCAAAATTCTTGATACTTTATTGGGCCGTCGAAGTCAGTAAATATGGTTCCTTGAGAATCTAATTCATATTCTCTCCAAGAACCTCCAACTTGAATGTCAGCCCAGCCATCAATAAGATGGGCAAGGTTGTAATTACCATTGACATGTCGAAATTTGGTTTGGTCAATAAATTTAGCTCCAGTAGCCAAATCGCCATCACTAATAACCCTATTAAAGGTACTCTCAAAGGCAGCTGTGCCAGGGACCAATCTACCTGTATCAGCAACTGTACGAGCAGCCGCGTGTGCTTGCTCATCGGTTGCTAGCACACCCGTTCCTACCCCTAACTTAGCGCCAATAAAAGTTTGAGCATATTCTGTAAACCATTGCGTATCTGATTTCCATGCTCTATTGGTATTAATTGCAGCAAATCTGGTATCGTACGCGTCTCCTGAATTTTCTGCAACAATGTAAGCACGAATAAAAAAGTTGTCGTTCTTCAATTCTAATTTATGCTGTTGCATTTTAAATCCATCAACAGCATATCTATTGGCTCCTTGATAAATAGTTGTTCCGCGTCCCACTCTACCATTATATATCAACTCTAAGTCATTCGCAAAAGGGCGATAGTGCAAAGACCAATCTGCTTTTACACTTTGTGCATCGTAGTCAAATAAATCTCCTTCGTTATACCCGGTTCTACTTACATTAGCGGACCCGACAGTACCCGAAGGCAAACCAGCTGCTGCATCAAAATTCAATAAGGTAGTAACCTCATCACCATACACATTGAGTCCATTATAGTTAGGATCTGTTCTGTCGATACCAGGGTTGTTTAAATCATCCGTTCTATTTGCATGCCAATCTTCACCTTGCAAATAAGAGAAACTAACCTTTGCAGCGAATTTATCGCTAAACGCATGAGCAGCACGAATACCAATATCATAATAGGTATTGTTACCAGCGGCTTCTTGTGAAGTTAAACCGGTTTTGACATAAGAACTAATGCCTTGAAAATTCCAAGGATCTTTACTTCTCATAAACAGTATCCCATTAAAGGCACCAGCACCATAAAGCGCGGATGATGCTCCTGGTAAAATTTCAACACTTTGAACGTCAAGTTCGTTCATCCCGACTAGGTTACCCAAAACAAAGTTCAAACCTGGTGCAGTATTATCCATGCCGTCTACCAACTGCAAAAATCGCGTATTCGCAAAAGTGGCAAAACCTCTAGTATTCACAGATTGAAAAGTCAAACTGTTGGTGTTAATATCCACACCTTTTAAGTTTTGAAGTCCGCCGTAAAACGATTCCGCAGTCGTATTTTTTATTTCCTTTAAACCAAAACGTTCAACGGTAACTGGCGATTCAAATATACGTTCTGGCGTTCTCGACGCAGATATCACTACTTCATCTAAAAACGTTTGTGCCTCATTTAGCACGATGGTTAAAGTTTGATTGTTTTCAGTAACACCCTCAGTCGCATCAGAATATCCAATGCTGGTAATTTTTAATTGAAAGGGAGGTACCTCAGAGGTTTCAAGTGTAAATAAACCATCAAAATCGGCAGTAGTGCCAATAGCCTTACCTTCAATTACTATATTGGCTCCCGGGATGGGTTCATTGTTTTGGTCAACAACTTTTCCGCTAACTGTAGTTTGTGCAAAGGATGCAAATCCAAACAACAGCAACGCTATAAACAGGGGTGTTTTCATGTGAAGCTTGAGTTAAATTAGTTTCGAGCAAGATACAGATTTTTTCAAACCGAAAATCATAAAATGAAAAAAATTATGCATGCATAGTATTTTTTTGCTAAAAACAAGCCTCTAAAATTACTAATATGAGAAAAATAAAAAAAAGGTCTTGATGAATATATCAAGACCCTCCTCTACAATTTGTTGTAAATTTAATTTTATTCTACAGTCACAGATTTTGCTAAATTTCTGGGCTGATCTACATTACACCCTCTCATAACAGCAATATGATACGAAAGTAATTGTAAGGGTATTGTCGTTAATAACGGCGTCAGGCTCTCAAGCGTTTCAGGTACTTCAATGACGTGATCTGCTAATTCAGTTACTTGCTCATCTCCTTCGGTTACTACTGCGATTATTTTACCTTTTCGAGACTTTATCTCTTGAATATTGCTTACCACTTTTTCATAATGCCCTTTTTTCGTGGCAATTACGAATACCGGCATTTGTTCATCTATTAAAGCAATAGGGCCATGCTTCATTTCAGCTGCAGGATACCCCTCGGCATGTATATAACTGATTTCTTTTAATTTCAATGCTCCCTCTAATGCGACGGGAAAATTATATCCTCTACCCAAATACAAACAGTTAGTAGAATCTTTATATACTTCAGAAATAATTTCAATTAATGGATTTGATTCTAACGCCTTTTCTACTTTCTCTGGAATGGCTTCTAATTCTTTCAAATATTCTAGAAACTTAGGCTCTGAAAATTCTCCTTTTTCTTTGGCAAGTTGTAACGCAATTAAAGTAAGTACCGTTATTTGTGTTGTAAATGCCTTTGTAGAAGCTACCCCTATTTCAGGTCCTGCGTGCGTATAGGCACCAGCGTGGGTTTCCCGAGCTATGGAAGAACCAACAACATTACATACTCCGAAAACGAAAGCTCCGTTTTCTTTAGCCAATTTAATCGCAGCCAGAGTATCTGCTGTTTCACCTGATTGGGATATGGCGATAAGAACATCGTTTTCAGTAATTACAGGATTACGATATCTAAACTCTGACGCATATTCTACCTCAACGGGTATACGGGCTAAATCTTCAAAAATATATTCTGCTACTAAACCGGCATGCCATGAAGTACCACAGGCAACAATAATAATTCGATTTGCATTGACGAATTTATCTAAATGGTCATCAATTCCTGCCATTTTAATAATCCCTTGATCTGCTCTTAATCTTCCACGATAGGTGTCTAAAATAGCTCTAGGTTGTTCATAGATTTCTTTCAACATGAAATGGTCATAACCCCCTTTTTCTATCTCTTCTAAATTCATTTGAAGCTCTAGAATATTGGGATAGGCAACTGCGTCATCTTTTATCTTTCTTAGCTTAATCTCTTTTCCTAATCGGATAATTGCCATTTCTTCATCTTCCAAATAAACTGCATTATTGGTGAACTCAATAAACGGAGATGCATCAGAAGCAATAAAGAATTCGTTATCTCCAACTCCAATGGCCAAAGGGCTACCTAGTTTGGCTACCACTATTTCATCAGGCTTTCTTTTGTCAAAGACTGCAATGGCATAAGCACCCACAACTTGATTTAAAGCAATTTGCACCGCCTTACCTAACATGACATCTTCTGTTTTTTGAACCTCTTCAATAAGATTCACCAAAACTTCAGTGTCCGTATCTGAATGAAAATTATAACCTCTGTTAACAAGCTCTTTCTTTACAGATTCATAATTTTCAATAATACCATTGTGTATGATTACTAAATTGCCAGAATTTGAATAATGTGGATGTGAATTAACATCATTAGGCACACCATGGGTTGCCCATCTTGTATGACCTATACCTAAATTTCCTTTGGTTGAAATTGTGCTTTCTGCCTTATTCTTTAGATCTTCAACTTTGCCCTTCGTTTTTGCTAAGTTGATTCCGTTTCCGTCATAAATGGCGACACCAGCACTATCATATCCTCTGTACTCTAGTCTTTGAAGTCCTTTAACTATAATTGGATAAGCATCTCTATGACCAATATATCCTACAATTCCACACATATTATAAGTTAATTTTTGGGGTTATTTTTAATATTGCAAATGTACTATCATACTTACGTAAGAATCAATACATATAGACGTAGAACGAAAAATATCTATAAGTGGTATAAATAGAAGTGCAATTCGTTAAACACGCCGTTTAACTCCAAAGCAGATTAGCCATTATTTGTAGCCTTTCAGCGAAACTTTAATTCGTTTCTGTGTAGAAAATTTCTAGTTGCAATTTTTTAGTTTCCACTGAACGAGAAACATTACTGCCAAAAAGTACGGTACTCAAAGGACTCAATATAGAAGTTGCCGGAAGGGTTTTTTCTTCACCATTCGCAATGATCGCATCATTGGCCCCAACAATACGAATATCAGGGGTAATAGCAAGACCTAAAGTAGCATTTGTAGAATCACGTACAATAATATTATTCAGGTGCTCTGTTATTTTTACTGTATATCGAATTCCGCTACCTGTATCTGATTTTTCTATAATTCCATCGTAGTTAAGGAACACACCCAACGGAGTATCCGCCACATTGTTTTCAGTTGCCGTATTGTATATTGGCTGGTTGGTTTCCGCATTATAAAGATACAGTCGGGGAGGCTCAATGCTTGTTGTCGGAACTACATCGGTATCAATATTGAAAACCAAGTTAGCTTCATTAATGACCCAATTATTGGTTCTTATTTGGTTGATAAGCGTTTCGGCTTCGCTATCTATTTCATCAAACAATTTGATTTCAGCATATGAACCTGCACCGCCTTTTAAATAGATTCGATCTGTATTTTCTCCAGAATCTAAAGTGTTTGAAATTTCAGCTGGGTAGTCATCATTGACAAACGTATTCACCGCATTACCCGCTATAGCACCCGCAGTACCTGTAATCAAACGAAGTTCGAAAGATTTTTCCGCTTCTTCTATAACATCATCAACAAGATCATCATGAGTATAATACACATCAAATTTCGCATTAGTAATATCTAGAAGCAACATGATATCTTCTCCTAAAGGATTCAGGGATAAATGAATTCCTCTAAAAAATTCTTTAAAATTACTTGCACTTAATAATTCTGAACCACCTTCGTTGTTTAGTATATTCTCTTGAAAGAAAGTATCCGCGACGTCATTAAGTTTTACATAAATACCAGGGTCTAATTTGCTAGAAATCGTTCCTACTTCATCATCATCTGTATCAGGATCATCCTCTTGAACTACAAACAAAATTTCTCTATTATCAATTGTTACTGGTCCATCATAAAAGGTTTCTTCAGCAAACTCAGGAGTAAACTGTTGATTAGAAAAATATTCTTGGGAATCTTGAAAATTTGTATTCGGATCTAAATCTCTCAGAAAAAATGAAGACCGTTCTACTTTCAAATTGAAGCTCTCACCGATGTAGGGCGGATTCATTTGAAGACTTTCATCAAACCTTGCATTATTGAAATAAATACTATCTAATCTTAAAATATCAGCAAAACGATCACCAAGTGTTGATTCGTCTACGTCATCGTTAATACCGTCGCCATCAGTATCTACATTATTCGGGTCGGTATTGTTAGCTACTTCTTCATTATTTGGAACCCCATCACCATCAGTATCATTAGTTCCATCAAGAGGCTCACTATCAAATGCATCTACAACTCCATCATTATCTGAGTCAAGAGTACTATTTTCAAAAGGAATATATAGATAAACGCTATCTATTCTTTCTTTTTCATCAAATGCTTCACTAATTTCACTAGCTGCAGATAAGTCACCAAAAGTCGGATTGTAGTTAGTAAGCTGAACTTGTGAGGTAATCTTTGCTTCCGTTTTACCGTAAACAGGATCTGTATAAACCCCTAACTGATAAAGCGGAAGTTTATTTGTTTGAACGGCCTCTATCTTCTTATTAAAAGCAAAAACATCGAAAACAGCTTTATCAGTAGTAAACGGTTCTCCCCCTATGACACCTGCTCCTATAGTAGTCAAGTCTTGCTCACAAGATACAAGAGCCACAACAAATAAAATTCCCGCTAAAGCAGGAAGTTTAAATCTTTTCAAAAAATTCATTCAGCTTATTTTAAAACTTCGGTGTCATAAAAATTTGTATACGCCTCTTCAAATTCTTGCAAGGGAACATACGGCAACACAGGTTTTTCAAGGTTGGAAATATGGTTTCTTAATTCTTCTGGAATCTCTTCCGAGGCTAAAATAACAGCATCTGAAAAATCTACAGCAACATTTAACAAATTATTATAGTTGGGTGTTGCAAGAGGCGCAATACTATCTTCAGAAATTCCATCAAATGAAATTTTCTTGGTCATTCCAGAATCTAACACTCCATCGAATGCTTGACCATAAACCGAAGTAACTATTTTGCTATCTCCAAAAAGTGGCTCATCTGCATATAATTTTTTCAAATACAGTGGCAGCAAAGAGGCTAACCAACCATGCACATGGATAATATCGGGAGCCCAGTTTAATTTTTTAACCGTCTCAACAACACCTTTTGCAAAAAAGATTGCACGTTGATCATTGTCTTCAAAAAGATCTCCTTTTTTATCTAGAAAAGTCGCTTTTCTCTTAAAATATTCTTCATTGTCTATAAAATATACTTGAATGCGCTCTTTAGGAATAGAAGCAACTTTGATAATCAATGGCATATCCATATCATTTATTACCAAATTCATACCTGATAATCGAATGACTTCATGAAGCTGATGTCTACGCTCATTTATATTGCCATATTTAGGCATAAAAATTCGTATTTGACCTCCCTTACTATTTACCATTTTTGGAGTTTCATACGACATGAGAGAGACTTCGTTCTCTGGCAAATAGGGTACTAACTCTGAAGATACAAATAATATCTTTTTACCGTTCATAAAAGCTTTGTTTGATATGGTGTACTTTATTAAATCTAAGCGCAGCTGCAAAATTACAAAAATTATGACGATTCGCCTTAATTATAGTAAGTTTGCTCGCTTTTAACTTATTACTATGATGCTTTTAAGAACTAAAAAAGAACTAGAATCCTTTCTTTCTCTTAAAAAAGAAAATGAAGATATTGGTTTAGTACCAACTATGGGAGCCCTTCATCAAGGTCATCTATCTTTAGTATCGGCAGCTCTTTCTGAAAATAAAAAAGTAGTTATTAGTATTTTTGTAAATCCAACACAATTCAATAACACCGAAGATTTACGTAAATATCCTCAAACGCTTGAGGCTGATATCGATTTACTCTCTACAATTTCGAATGAGCTAGTAGTTTTTGCTCCTAGCACTGAAGAAATTTATGCTGATGAGGTAAAAACCAAATCCTATCAATTTCACGGATTGGATAAGGTTATGGAAGGTGAATTTCGAGAGGATCATTTTAATGGGGTAGGCACAATAGTTGAAATGCTTCTTCGGCTAGTAAAACCTGATAGCGCTTATTTTGGAGAAAAAGATTTTCAACAACTTCAGATTATCAGAAAAATGGTAGAACTACAGCAACTTCCTGTAGAAATTATCGGATGCCCTATTGTAAGAGAACCAAATGGCTTAGCCATGAGTTCACGTAATGAGCGACTATCAAAAACCTTGCGAAAAGAGGCTTCGTTTATTTACGAAACCTTACAAAATGCCAAAGAGAAGTTTGGCACGAATAGTGCTCAAGAGGTTATAAAATGGGTTCAAAAAAAATTTGAAAATCATCAGCTTCTTAATCTTGAATACATTGAAATTACTGATGCCGATACGTTGACACCCATTCAAAAGAAACAGAAAAATGTAAAATATCGAGCTTTTGTTGCAGTTTATGCTGATGACGTTCGACTAATAGACAATATTGCCCTGAATTAATTAACTTTACACTATGCAAATTGAAGTTGTAAAATCTAAAATACACCGTGTTAAAGTAACCGGAGCCGATCTGAATTACATTGGTAGTATTACCATTGACGAAGATTTGATGGATGCTGCCAACATTGTACAAGGTGAAAAGGTTCAAATAGTGAACAATAATAACGGTGAGCGCTTAGAGACCTATGCTATTCCTGGGCCAAGGGGTAGCGGAGAAATCACTCTTAATGGGGCGGCATCACGAAGAGTAGCTGTTGGCGACATTTTAATTTTAATCACATATGCCAGAATGGATCTTGAGGAAGCTAAAAGTTTTAATCCATCATTAGTTTTTCCAGATACGGAAACTAATTTATTGAAATAATTTTGAGTAAATCCTTCAAAAAAATATTAAGTATAGCACTCCCAATTCTATTGGGAGTTTTTTTGTTATGGTACCTCTATTATTCCACCACCGCTGAACAGCGCAGTATGATATGGAATCAGATTACGAATGCCAATCCATATTGGGTTGGTCTTTCCATTTTAATTGGGGTTTCAAGTCATGTTTCGAGAGCTATACGTTGGAACTACCTACTAGAACCTTTAGGCTATAAAGCCTCTATATTCAATAGTTCAATGATCATTTTCACCACCTACTTGGCAAATTTAGGTGTTCCTCGTTCTGGAGAAATTTTACGTCCAACAGAGCTAGCAACTTATGAAGGAGTACCTTTTGAAAAAGGTTTTGGTACTATCGTTACTGAGCGTATTATAGACGTTATTATGTTATTATTAATAATTTTTATTTCGGTTATTTTTCAGGCTGATTTGATTCTTGGTTTCTTAAATCAGGCTGGTTTTGGAATTTATGCCGGTCTTGGAATTTTGATCTTTGGTATACTGGGCTTAGTAATTTCAATTCAAATCATTAAAAAATCAGAAGCTCCCTTTGCCAAAAAAATTAAAGACTTTTTGAGTAATATGCTTGCTGGTATTACCAGTATTTTTAAAATGAAGCATAAATGGGCCTTTCTTTTTCATACTCTTTATATCTGGTTCGCTTACATCGCCATGTTTTTTGTTATAAAATTTACCGTACCTGAAACTGCTGATTTAGGTGTAGGTCCTATGTTAGTTGCCTTTGTCGGAGGCGCAATAGCAATGACTACTACAAATGGAGGTTTTATAGCGTATCCTGCTTTTGTAAGTAAGTCATTAGAAATATTTGGTATAACTGCTGTTGCGGGTAATGCCTTCGGTTGGATTATGTGGATCGCTCAAACGCTCATGGTTATGGTTTTTGGGGCAATATCTTTTCTGTTATTACCGTTATTGAACAGAAACAGATAGACCCCATTCTATACTTAGCAAAACCACATCATGCAACGTTTTCTACTTACTCTTTTTGTATTGTTTGTATACCTAAGTGCTAATGCACAGGTTACACAAGAAATTTTCGAATCATTTAAACTTCAAGAGCGTCGTGACGTTCGGTACTTTATCCCTGAAGACTATGATGCAGAAAAAAAATATCCTTTAGTTCTCGTTTTGGATGGGGAGCATCTTTTTGATCAAGTGGTAGCAAATGCAAAATTTTACAGCAAGTTTCATGGTATGCCTCAAATGATTGTTGCCGGAGTAAACCAAAATGAAAATAGTATTCGATTAGACGATTGCGCTTGGGATGAAGAAAACGGACTACCTAATGAAAAAGCCAAAAAGTTTTTTGAGTTTTTGGGTATGGAGTTGATTCCGTACTTAGACCTTAATTATAGCACCGCACCATTTAAAATGATTGTGGGTTATGACATTACCGCAAATTTTCAAAACTATTGGTTATTTAAAGAAAATTCTCTTTTCAATGCTTATATTAATATATCTCCGAAATTGGCTCCAGAAATGGAGAGCCGAGTACCTTCCCGTTTAGCCGCTTTCGACAAACAAATTTTTTATCAGTTGATTCTTGAAGAAGAAAAAAATAGAGATACTCCAAGAATTATGGAGATGCACAAAGCCATATCTGCTATTGAAAAAGAATCACTACACTATTATTTTGATGAATATAAAGGTGCAGATCATATTTCAATAGCAACTTATGGTATTGGAAAAGCTTTCGATAATATTTTCGGAATGTTTAAGCCTATTAGCCCTAAAGAATACAAAACTCAAATATTAACTTCTGAAGAACCTGTTTTCGATTATTTACAAACAAAATACAAAAACATAGAAGATCTTTTCGGTATCAACAAAACCGTTGAGCTAAACGACATCATGGCCATTTACGCCGGAACACGCAAAAAAGAAGATTTTGAATCTTTAAAACCGCTGTCAGAGCTTTGTAAGAGAGAATTCCCAGGTACGATGTTAGGATTTTATTTTGAGGGTGAATACTACGAGCAACTAGGAGAACCCAAAAAGGCGTTAAAAACTTTTGAAAAAGCTTTCGGTATGGATGAAATCGATTTTTTAACAAAAGAAATGGCTTTGGAAAAAATCGACGCATTAAAAGCTGACTTCGGATTTTGATAATTGACCTCCTAAACTGTCTTTTTATTAAGCCCTTTTGACAATGAAAGACAAATTCAAATCTTATTTGATTTCAGGAATTTTCATGCTGTATTTCGCGATGAAGGGAGATTTTGTACTTCTTTACAATGGTATAGCATTAATGTTATCGGTGGCAGCTTTTTATAAAGCATTTGTAGCGTATAAAAATAAAAAAACATAACTGGCTGGTCGGTCTCTTTTATTAAAACAAAGTTTTCCTTTTCAAAGTTCTTATTACCTTTATCGCCAAACCTCAATCGAGTCAATGGCAAAAACTAAAACAGCTTTTTTCTGTCAAAACTGTGGCACCCAATATGCCAAATGGGTAGGGCAATGTTCTGCGTGTAAAGAATGGAATACGGTCGTTGAAGAAGTAGTTCAAAAAGAAGAAAAACAATCTTGGAAAACACCTTCAAATACCAAACGAAAAATAGCCAAACCACTTCGAGTTAATGAAATATCTATTGACAAAGAAATTCGGTTAAACACATTCGATCTTGAATTCAATCGTGTTTTAGGAGGAGGGCTCGTACCAGGTGCTTTAGTACTTTTAGGAGGCGAACCAGGTGTTGGCAAGAGTACGCTACTGCTTCAGATTGCTTTGAAACTTCCTTACAAGACACTTTATGTTTCAGGAGAAGAAAGTCAAAAGCAAATTAAAATGCGGGCTGACCGCATCCACCCAAATAGCGAAACTTGTTTTATTCTAACCGAAACTAAGACTCAAAACATCTTTCAACAGATTGAGGCAACTGAACCTGATATTGTAGTAATTGATTCCATTCAAACCCTACACTCTGATTATATCGAGTCTGCTGCTGGTAGTATTTCTCAAGTTAGAGAATGTACGGCAGAGCTAATCAAATTTGCCAAAGAGACTAATACTCCTGTAATTCTAATTGGTCATATCACTAAAGATGGTTCTATTGCTGGTCCGAAGATTTTAGAGCACATGGTAGATACGGTTTTGCAATTCGAAGGAGATCGCAACTACGTATACCGTATTTTGAGAGCTTTAAAAAATCGCTTTGGTTCAACAGCAGAATTAGGTATTTATGAAATGCAAGGTGGCGGGCTAAGACAAGTGAATAATCCATCTGAAATATTAATTTCTAAAAATGACGAAGGCTTAAGCGGAACTGCAATTGCTTCAACAGTTGAAGGGATGCGACCCTTAATGATAGAAATTCAGGCACTGGTAAGCACAGCAGTTTATGGCACACCACAACGATCTACCACGGGTTACAATGCCAAACGACTTAATATGTTGTTAGCAGTTTTAGAGAAAAGAGCTGGTTTTAAATTAGGGGCTAAAGATGTTTTTTTAAATATTACAGGAGGCATTTCTGTGGATGACCCTGCTATTGACTTAGCGGTAATAGCTGCCATATTATCTAGCAATGAAGACATCCCTATTGAAAAAGGAGTGTGTTTTGCCGCTGAAGTAGGTTTAGCCGGTGAAATAAGACCCGTTCAGCGAGTGGAACAGCGTATATTAGAGGCTGAGAAATTAGGTTTCAACACCATTTATATTTCTAAAAATAATAAAATGTCTCTTAAAAATTCAAAGATAAAAATTGAGCTTGCCTCAAAAATTGAAGATGTTGTTAACGGACTATTTGGCTAGCGTTTATCTCTCATTATTCTTGCTAAAACCATAATAATGACAATAACTACAAGAATTAAAGCGATTTGCCCAAAACCAATTTTTAAAAAGTGCATACGTAAGATTTAAGGTGCTGGGTTCGGAATTTGATGGTGTATCTCTTCAATACCTTGTAAGACCTCATCGCTCAGCACAACATCGATACTTTCAATATTTTCCTCCAATTGTTTCATCGAAGTTGCACCAATGATGTTGCTTGTTACAAAAGGTCGGGTATTTACAAAAGCTAAAGCCATTTGAGTTATTGAAATATCATTGGCCTGAGCCAATTCATAATACTTTTGGGTAGCGAGTACGGCATTTCCTTTGATATATCTATCATAATTAGGAAATAAGGTGAGTCTAGCATTTTCGGGCCTCCTGTCTCCGAGATATTTTCCCGTTAAGGCACCAAAACCGAGAGGAGAATAAGCTAGCAACCCTACCTTTTCACGCATTGAAATCTCAGATAAACCTACCTCAAAAAGTCGATTTAAAAGACTATAGGGGTTTTGAATTGTGATCGTTCTCGGTAAACTTGCATGAACTTTGCTTTCCTCAAGAAATCGCATCGTACCCCAAGGGGTTTCATTAGAAATGCCTACCTGTCTAATTTTACCTTCTCTAATTAAATCACGTAGCGTTTCTAAAACTTGGTGAATGTTATCTTGCCAATGGTCAGAAATATCATGTTTGTACCCGAGTTTACCAAAATAATTTGTGTTGCGTTCTGGCCAATGTAATTGATATAAATCTATATAATCAGTTTGAAGTCTATGTAAACTTCCTTCGACAGCATTGATAATAGACTCTCTTGTAAAACCAGTTGTACGAATGTGTTTCGAAAATTCTGCCTTACCAACTATTTTTGAAGCTAAAATAATTTTATCTCGATTACCTGTAGTTTTAAACCAGTTTCCAATAATCTTCTCAGTATTAGATTGGCGGTCAGGATGGGCTGGAATGGAATATAGTTCCGCAGTATCAAAAAAATTAATGCCTTTTTCTAAAGAATAATTCATTTGTTCATGACCTTCGGACTCTGTATTTTGATTCCCCCATGTCATAGTTCCTAAGCAAATTTTACTTACTTCAATATCCGTATGAGGTAAATTGGTATATTTCATAAAATAACAAGAAAAAGTTTAATGTAAGACTGCTGTAAATTTACGATTAAAATCCTGCCAAGGATAAGAATTTAAGCTTCCACTTCTACCAATATAGGGCAATGGTCGCTATGTTTTGCTTCTGATAAAATCACAGATCTTTTCAGTCGACTTCGAAGCGGCTCGCTTACCATACCATAATCTAAGCGCCATCCTTTATTGTTATTTCTGGCATTAGCTCTGTAGCTCCACCACGTATAATTGTCTGGTTCCTTATTAAAGTGTCTGAAACTATCAATGAATCCACTTTTTATTAAGTTTCCAATCCATTCACGTTCAACAGGTAGAAAGCCTGATACATTTTTTAATCCCACAGGATTATGAATATCAATAGCTTCGTGACAAATGTTATAATCTCCAAGAACAACTAGATTTGGTTTATCTTTTCTTAATTCATCAAAATATACTTGAATTTCTGCCATATAGTTGAGTTTGAAATCCAGCCGATCCATATTAGACCCTGACGGTAAATACATGCTCATAATTGAAATATCTCCAAAATCTGCTCGGAGGTTTCTTCCTTCAAAATCCATAGTTTCAATTCCTGTTCCGAATTCAACATGATCAGGTTTTGTTTTAGATAAAATTGCAACACCGCTATACCCTTTCTTTTGAGCACTATACCAGTAATTGTATGGATAACCAGCCTCTGTAAAAATGGATAGATCTAACTGGTCTTCTTGTGCTTTAATTTCTTGTAAACAAATCACATCTGGGTTTACCGATTGAAGCCATTCGATAAAACCTTTCTTTAACGCTGCCCGAATTCCATTTACATTATAGGATACTACTCTCATTTTTCTAAATTTTATTCGAAAATAGGCAATGTTCTGCTTTGGTAAAAGCGTGATCAAACATCGTTTGTAAACTTTGGAACAACATTTGATTTCCATAAGAATATTTTAAAATTTTCAAGATGAGAACGCTATTTCTTCTATTCTCTTGTTTCCTTACTTACGGAGCAAATGCTCAGGCATATTCAAACTACGGAACAAACCATGAGATAAAATTTAATATAGGCAGATTTCTTGCAAACACAGCCATCGAAGGATCTTACGAATATTATTTCACTGAAGACACTAGTATTGGTGGAACAGTCTATTTCAATAGAAATGCAATACATCGAAACGGTAATTTCGGAATTGGCCCTAACCTAAGAGCATATTTTGGGTATGCCCCTAAGAGCGGCTTTTTCGCGGAAGCCTTCGGACTATATTATACAGGAGCGAATGAGAATGAATTAGAGATTAACAATTTAGGGCGGCGAAATAATGATTACAGTTCCACAGCCATCGGACTAGGTTTGGGACGAAAATGGTCTACCTTTAATCAAAAACTTACCTTTGAAGCATTCGCCGGTCTCGGAAGAAATATCAATCCACAAGAATTTCAAAATAGCTTTATGTTTCGATCAGGACTGTCTATAGGAATACGGTTTTAAAGCCTTATTTTTAGCCCTTGATTTCGATTTATATGAGGGCTCTTTTGCTGATTTTTTTGTTTTGTACTTATTTTTTGCAGGCGCAAAATCCTATTAAACAGGATAGTATTACCCAGCTTGACGAAGTTGTTTTGTTGGATGCTTTGAAGATTCAAAATGCAACTGGAATTGTACCATCTGACGTTATTTCTGCAAAAGTATTTCAGAATTATAGCCCAATAGAAATGGTTTCAGCAGTGAATCAAATTCCTGGAGTTTATGTTTTATCTGGTGCTTTAAATACGAATCGAATTACGATACGCGGTATTGGAGCCAGAACGCTCTTCGGCACCGATAAACTTAGATTATATTATGATGAAATTCCTGTGACCAATGGTACTGGTTCTTCAACTATCGAACAATATGATCTTGAGAATCTCAGTCAAATTGAAGTTATAAAAGGTCCTAAAGCGACCACCTTTGGTTCTAATTTAGGTGGCGCAATTATTTTAACTCCAAAAAAAGCATTGGGAAGATCGACAAACTTTTCAAACAACTTTACTATAGGTTCTTTCGGACTTTTAAAAAATAATCTTTCCTTCAATCATTATGATGGCAAACTACGTTTGGGGCTTCAATATGGGCATATGGAGACTGACGGATATCGCCAAAATAGTAATTTTGAAAGAGATGGAATTCTTTTGAATACCTCTTATCAAATCAGTAGTAAAGGAAAGATCTCATTCTTACTAAACCACATTGATTTTACGGCCCAAATACCTAGTTCATTGGGAGCTACCGCCTTTGCTGAAGACCCTCAACAAGCCACATTTACATGGCGTGCTTCTCAAGGCTTTGAGGCCAATAACTCAACTTTGGTTGGCATTTCATATCATTACAAGCCTAGTGAGAAATTAGAAAATACCACAAGCTTCTTTTACAATTACTTGGATAAAGATGAAGCTCGACCCTTCGGAATTTTAGAAGAAATCACAAATGGCTTCGGTTTTCGAACAAGATTTTCAGGTGATTTTATGCTCTGCAATACATCCGCGAGCTATACCTTCGGAGGTGAACTTTATAAGGATGAATATGATTGGGACGAGTTTCGAAATTTATATGAAGAAAATAACGGAAATGGAAGTTTAAAAGGTGATCAATTTGCTCGAAACAAAGAGTTTAGGCGACAATTCAACGCCTTCGGCACATTACTTCTGCCTTTGATGGATACCTTTTCGGCCCAGTTTGGATTGAGCCTGAATAAAACCGTGTTTAATTTTCAAGATCAATTTAATTCTGGTACGAACAACAGGAGTGCCGATCGAGATTTCAAAACCATTCTATTACCCAGTTTAAATTTAAACTATCACTTTTCTGAAAATCAAAGCCTTTATGCGAATATCAGTCGAGGATTTTCAAATCCTAATCTTGAAGAAACACTGACCCCTGATGGGGTTATTAATCCTGAAATTTCACAGGAAACAGGTACCAATTACGAACTAGGTACGAACTTATATTTGAATGATAAAAAACTACACATTAATGCGGTTGTTTATCAAATGAACATCAATAACCTTTTGGTCGCTGAACGCGTTAATGAAGATCAGTTTATTGGAAAAAATGCAGGGAAAACGAAACATCAAGGTTTAGAGCTGGCCTTGAACTATACCCTTGATATCTCATCTAGCTTTCAACTAAATCCATTTATTAATTATACCCTTAGCAATCATAAATTTGTTGAGTTTATCGATGAGGATGAAGACTTTTCAGGAAACCAGCTAACAGGAGTTCCTAAACACCGCATAACTTCAGGTTTGCAACTACGCATCTTCAATAATTTTTATTGGAATACAACCCACCAATATGTAGGTGCTATTCCATTAACAGATGCCAATACCCTTTTTAGCGATTCGTTCAACATTTATAATACCAGATTGGGGTATCAAAAAAAGATAAACGATAGTTTTACAATCGGTATTGACTTAGGAGTCAATAATTTATTTAATATCGTTTATGCCCAATCGGTTTTAATAAACACGCAAGGCTTTGGTGGCAGAGAGCCGAGATATTTTTATCCAGGTAATGAACGAAATTATTACGGGAGTTTACGGTTGGGGTATCAGTTATAATAACCTTCTACATTTTCATCAACCACGATTTCATATCCACTTCTTGATGAATAATACCTTTCACGTCAGCAATGGCAACACGTTGTTGCTCCATCGTATCTCTATGACGAATGGTTACGGTTTTATCTTCTAAAGATTGATGATCTACCGTAATACAAAATGGAGTTCCGTTTGCATCTTGTCTTCGGTAACGACGACCTACGGCATCTTTTTGATCGTAGAGAACGTTAAAATCCCACTTCAAATCTTCAATGATTTCTTTTGCAAGTTCTGGCAACCCATCTTTTTTTACCAATGGAAATACCGCTGCTTTTGTTGGTGCCAATACCGCCGGCAATTTCAATACGGTTCGAGTACTTCCATTTTCTAACTCCTCTTCTTGAAGGGAATTTGAGAATATTGCTAAGAACATACGATCTAAACCAATTGATGTTTCTACTACATAAGGCACGTAGTTTTTATTTTCTTCCGTATCAAAATATTGTAATTTTTTACCTGAAAATTCTTGGTGTTTAGAAAGATCGAAATCTGTGCGAGAGTGAATTCCTTCTAATTCCTTAAATCCGAAAGGAAAACGGAATTCAATGTCAGCAGCAGCATCAGCATAATGGGCTAATTTCTCATGATCATGAAAACGATAGTTGTCTTCTCCCATTCCCAGTGACAAATGCCACTTCATACGGTTCTCTTTCCATTGTTCGTACCATTCTTGTTGCGTACCCGGCTTGACGAAAAATTGCATCTCCATCTGTTCGAATTCACGCATTCTAAAAATAAACTGACGAGCGACAATTTCATTTCTAAAAGCCTTACCCGTCTGCGCAATTCCAAAAGGAATTTTCATACGACTGGTTTTTTGCACATTTAAGAAATTAACAAATATACCTTGAGCTGTTTCAGGTCTGAGATACAGGTCCATCGCAGATTCTGCAGAAGCACCTAATTTTGTACCAAACATCAGATTAAACTGTTTGACATCTGTCCAGTTCTTAGAACCCGACATAGGGCATGCGATTTCCAACTCTTCAATCAACTTTTTGACATCAGCTAAATCTTCGTTCTCTAAAGATTTTCCTAAACGTTTTAAAATAGAAGTAGCTTGTTCTTGATAATCAACAACACGTTGATTGGTAGCTAAGAATTGTTTTTTGTCAAAAGCATCACCAAATCGTTTGGCAGCTTTCTTCACTTCTTTCTCAATCTTATTCTCAATCTTGGCGACATAGTCTTCTACTAAAGTATCAGCACGATATCTTTTCTTAGAATCTTTGTTATCAATGAGAGGGTCGTTAAAAGCATCAACATGGCCTGAAGCTTTCCAAGTGGTTGGGTGCATAAAGATTGCCGCATCTAATCCAACAATATTATCATTAAGTTGAACCATTGCTTTCCACCAATATTCTCTTATGTTCTTCTTGAGTTCTGCTCCGTTTTGCGCGTAGTCATAAACGGCACTCAAGCCATCATAAATTTCGCTTGATTGGAATACATAGCCGTACTCTTTCGCATGGGAAATTACTCTCTTAAAATCGTCTTCTTGTCCTGCCATTTGGCAAAAATAGAACTTTATCCGATTTTAAGAAGAAATATAAAAATGCTTTTGAAAAATAAAAGAGTTTATGTGTAAGTTGACCTTTAATTACTTCAGTTCAAATTCTGAACTCTGAAGCAATCGCTGATCTTCGAAAACATTCAAAATGTAATCTCCAGGCTCAAGCGAGCCTTCAGGAATGGTAACAAAATCACATATTTCAGTTTGTTCTCCAGTAAAATTAACCGGAACTCGCTTACTGTAGACATTACCATTTACGTTTATGGTATTTGCGTTATCTTCAATGATACCCATATTTGGTCCTAAAAATTGAAAATAAATAATTTTTTCTTGATTTGCCAATGAACGATCAGCAGCAATAGTTACACAACCTTTTAACTTCTCAATGGTAGAAGCTTTGTTTGTTCGAATGGGTTTACCACTTCGAACTCGAATCGCACTACCTTCGGTCATTTGTAACTCTAAGTATTTTTTGGTCTTAAGCTCTTTGTTAAGATCCTGTATTTTGTCTCTTCTTAATGCTTCAGCTTGGGCTAGCGCAGCATTTGCGGTTCGTATTCTTTGAACCTCTTTTTGCGAGGCTTCGTATTTTTCAGTCAACTGCATGTTGTTGTAGTTGAGAAAATCGTTCTTTAATTTAAGACTGTCATTTTTAGCTTCTAATCGACGTAGTTCTGTTTTATATTCTCGAAGCTTTTTAACCGTAAAATTTAACCTTCCGACAGAATCTAACAACTGTTGAACGCGATATCTCGAAGATTGTAGTTCAATATCATTAACCTCATCAAGTGCCGAAAGTCTATCGACATCAGCTTTCATTAGAGTTAGATCTTTAACTAAGATTTCTCTTTCGTTTTCTAAGAAATTGATTTCAGTTTTAGATTGCTGGTAACTATAATAGAAGGCAATAAGTACACCTACTATCACAGCGCAAAGGGCGGCAAGAATTATCTTGTAGTTTAATTTGGTATCTTGACTATCCATTAGTCTTAGTAGGCTTTAAGTAGGTTTCTAATTATTTAAAATTTGGACATTCGTAAGGTTACAAATATAATAAATGATATCAACAGCATACTCGTTCCTAGGGTGTGTTTTGGTTGTAATGCCCATTTAAATAGAGGAGAGTACTACCTCTGTACCGTTTGTCGGAATAGTTTGCCACTCACCGATTATACCTTTAACGAAGAAAATGCACTTGACCGTATTTTTTATGGTAGAATTAACGTTAAAAAGGCAAGTTCCTTCCTTTTTTTTACCGAAAACGGTATTGTGCAACAACTCATACATCATTTGAAGTACAAAAACCAAGAACAAATTGGAAACTTTCTAGGAGATTGGTATGGCCAACTTTTAAAGGAAAACAAATATTTGAATGATATAGATATTGTTGTTCCAGTGCCTTTACACAAAAAGAAATTGAAAAAACGCGGGTACAACCAAGTAAGCGCGTTTGCTCAAAAATTAGCGTATCATCTAGATGCCTTGTATTCAGAAGATATTCTCATTAAAAATGCAAATACCAAAACGCAAACCGCTAAAGATAGAATTGGCCGTTGGCAAGAAAATAAGGCGTTATATACAGTATCTAATGGTGATTTCTTAAATAATAAAAAAGTTCTACTTGTAGACGATGTTATTACTACGGGTGCAACTATGGAGATCTGTACAAAAGCATTGCAGCAAACAGAACAGGTAACTGTTTATATTGCTAGTATGGCAGTAGTACCACAATTTCAATAATCAGCAAATTAGTCGTTACTTTGCTTTGAAAATTCACACAAAGAATCACCTCATGTTGCGACGTTTTCTTGCTTGTATTTTTTTTATCTTAATCTTTATTTCAATCTCGCAATGTGGAAGACGAGGCGGTACGCTTACTGGTGGACCTAAAGATATTGATCCTCCCGTATTATTGAAGTCTGAGCCTGAAAATTTAACTACAAACTTCAAATCATCTAAGATTAGGTTGTACTTTGATGAGTATATCAAACTTCAAGACGTTCAAGATCAGCTCATTGTTTCTCCCCCACTAAAATATTTGCCTGAGATAACTCCACAAGGTGGTGCGCAAAAATATATAGAAATTAAAATAAAAGATACCCTAGCGCCCAATACTACATACACCTTAAATTTTGGTCAAAGTGTACAAGATAATAACGAAGGTAATCCAAGTAGTTTTCTGACTTATGTGTTTTCAACTGGAGATTATATTGATTCTTTGCAAGTATCTGGGGTAGTACGAGATGCTTTTAACCAAAAACCTGATGAATTCATTAGTGTCATGCTTTACGAGATCGATTCTGCATATACGGATTCAACAGTTTATAAAAAACCGCCAAATTATATTACCAATACATTAGATAGCACTGTTATCTTTCGTTTGAAGAATTTAAAGGAAGGAAAGTATGCCATTTTTGCTCTAAAAGATGCATCTAAAAATAATCTTTTTGATCAAAATGCTGATAAGATAGCCTACTACAACGATACTATCTCACTTCCTTCAGATTCAGTTCAACTTCCCGTGCTAACGCTTTTCAAAGAGATTCAAGATTACAGTGCTTCGGTACCAAGTTATGTTGCACGAAATAGAATCATATTCGGCTATTACGGCGATAGGAATGAAGAATTAAAAATTACTCCGCTAACGGTGCTACCAGATAGTGTCAAAACAAGAATTCTTAAAGAAAAGAATAAAGATTCTATAAACTTTTGGTTTACGCCAAACGAGTTAGATTCTATTGTCTTTTTAGTCTCTAATTTGAAGAAAAAGGTGATTGATACCTTTACTGTTAAACGAAGAAAAGTAGATACCGACTCTTTGAGAATCACTCCGAATCAAAATGGGTCTTTAAATTTTGAAAAATCTTACTACCTAGAGGCCAATACTCCATTGATTGGTATTGATACGACTAAAATGAAAATGATCGTAAAAGATTCACTTGAACTACCGTTTACTGCTCAGTACGATACCCTTGCGAATAAAGTCGATTTTGCTTTTAAGAAAGAACCAGAGCAAAATTATAGCTTAGAATTATTACCTGGAGCATTAACTGATTTTTTTGGACAGACAAATGACACTATTAATTATAGGTTAAATACTAGAAGTTATTCCGATTTTGGCACATTAACCCTTAACTTAAATGGGGAAGTGAACTACCCTGTTCTCGTTCAGCTTTTAGATAATAATAACAAAGTAATACTAGAGTTATATGGAAAGGAAGAACTTCCATTTCAATTTAAATATATAGATCCTGGCACTTACTTTATTCGAGTTGTTCAAGATGAAAATGAGAATAGGCAATGGGATACAGGAAGTTTTTTAAAACGAATACCTCCCGAAAAGGTAAGCTACTTTCCCGATGAAATCGAAATTAGAGCTAACTGGGAACAAAATGAGACGTTCACAATAATAAAACAATAAATAGCTATGAGATACTTATTATTAGTACTTGCCTTAAGTACACAACTTGCAATTGCTCAACAATCAGGAGATGTTAATGAAGAAAATGCTACCCTAGCCATTGGTACTGAACAGGCTCCATTTATTCGTGCCACTTCCAAATCTTTGCCAGAACTTGATGGCTCGGTGTATCTAAATGAGGAATGGACTCAAGCACGTGTAACCACATTATCAAAAAAGAAAATAGTTACATTACTTGCTCGGTTTAATGCGTATACCCAAGAAATTGAAATCTTAAAAGAAAACGATTTCGTATCTCTTGAACCTGTAGCAGGAATATCGGTTGAGCTAGAGAGCAAAAAATTTGTTCCAATTAAAATTACACCTTCCGCTAAAACTACCTTTGTTGAATCATTGCTTCAGGGTAAATTATCACTTTACAAAGCCTATGATGTTAAAATAATTAAAGCGGCGTCAGATGCTTCTTTGCTTAATATCGAAAACAAAGATCGTGTGGTGATAAAAGAAAAGTTGTATTTCCGCAATATGGACGGAGTAATAAATACGCTTCCTAAAAAAAGTAAAAGTCTTTTAGCGTTATTGGATAAGCCAACTCAAGTATTTGTCAAAAAGGAGAAGCTCTCTTTGAAAAAAGAAGCTGACCTCATACGTGCTTTTCAATTTTACAATGATAATAATAACGCCGCTCAGTGAATTGAAAATAGATCTCGATCGTCTAAAAATTTTAATTTCGAACGCGTTTGATCGATATG
>CALHCJ010000261.1 GCA_937936275.1 uncultured Flavobacteriaceae bacterium | reverse complement strand
GAGAACCACAAAAATAGCAAAAATGCAATGATAACAGGCTACAAAAAACATGCAGCATACAAATTATAGTGTTTCACAACAACTTTTATCACGCATACAACAATAAATTCACAGAACAGTAATTAAAAGACATATTTGTTGTTAGGTAACGTATTGAGTTGATATTCAACTTTAAAATTGATTCATTTCAAAAACTCATCATCTCAAAACTGCTTAATTTATGGTCTTAATCTTTTGATTGGACCTGTAGTACCCCAAAACTACAACTACTTATGAAACCAAATACTAGAACTACACTGAGATTTTTAACACTGGCTATACTGCTGTTGTGTGCAAGCAACATAACAGCCCAAATTGCAATGCGCCCTCCAGTTCCTGCAGGAGGAACAGGAGCCTTTACTAAAATCTGTGCTGGTATTGATACTGGGTCTGGTCCCTTCAACTCTTACGATATCACCATTTCTTGGGCTGGAGCACTGCCGAATGCAGGTAACGAGTTTATTCTTGAACTTTCTGATGCTAATGGTGACTTTACGACGCCAATTGAATTAGCTCGTGTCACCAACCAAAACACGAATACTGCGAAAGAGTTTGACGTGAACTTTTCCATTCCCACAGACACTAGAGGGTCGGGATACAAATTTAGAGCAAGAAGTACCGACAATGTGAGCTCTGCAGAATCAGACAACTCATACCATGTATACTACATGAACATAACCAACAACCTAAATATAAGTGAGCTTGGTGACGGTAATCCACCAGGAAATATTTGTAGTACAAATGCGATTACTTTGCAGGTAGATAATATTGCAAATCCTGAAACGTACCAATATCAATGGTATAGAGGTGGGACTCTATTAGCCGAAACTGGTCATACGATTTTAGCAGATACAAGCGGAATGTACCAAGCCCTAGTTGATTACGGCGATTGTACATTCAACGGTAATACGGATTCAAATTTTGTAACTGTGACCATTGGCGCAGCTGGTTCTGGTGTAAATATCACAACACCAACTCAAACGGCATTGTGCGCAGGACAAACAGAAACGCTTACCGTAGAAATGCCAGATGGCTCTGCCAATTATCAATGGTATCAAAACGGAACAATTATCTCTGGAGCAACTGGAACGTCATTTGTAGTGGATGGTAGTACCCCCGGATTTGAGGGTGATTACGAGGTAGAAATTTCAGGAAGTGGGATTTGTACCGAACGGTCTCCTTCGGTTACGATGACTAACGCTGCAGGTTTTAGTGTAACAAGAAATAATCCAGCGAACGTGGTTGTTCTTCCATCACAACCTGAAACGCTTAGTGTCACAACAGACGCTGCATCGCCATCTTTTGAATGGTTTAGAAATGGGGTCTCTATTGGTAATGATAGTTCTTCATTAAATATTACTCAGGAAGGCTCTTACTATGTCGCTGTAACTTCGACTGGTGCCTGCTCTTCTACTATAGATTCAGATATTACTGAGGCAGTTACACCGGCTTCATTTGAAATCATCGTAGACTATGACACGGCCTACACCGCTTGCGTTAACACAAATATCGCCTTAGAAGTAGTGACTATAAATGCAATAGCCACTGACGGAAGCTCTTCAGATGTTACTGCTCAAATGGAATCTGCGTTCAATTATCAATGGAATAGAAATGGTACTCCTATTACCGGAGAGACCAATCAAAATATAAATCTTACAGATCCGGTCGAAAATGGAGATTACTTTGTCAACGCTACACTTGGCAGTTATGATGAAACCTCAAATAATCTTTCTGTTCAATTGCTTACCAATGAAACCATCGTAATAAGTAGTACAAGTACCACCTACTGTAATGCTTCAGATAGTATCACAATATCTACAACAACTGATCTAAGTGGAGCAATGTACAATTGGGAACGTGATGGAGTTTCTATCAACTCAACAGATACCTCCATCGATGTAAACGAACCGGGTACGTATCGATTAGTAGTCGACAGAAACGGATGTCCACAATCGTCAAACGAAATAACATTAGCTCCGCTTGATCCAGATCTAATCTCCTTAGATGTTGATGGTGATATTATTTTTCCAGAGGGTAGCTCTAGAACGGTAAGGGCAAGTGGTGGTACCGCATACCAATGGTTCGACAGTAATAGCAACTTAATGAGCACTTCTGATTCAATGACTTTTACTGAAGAAGGTGAATTTTTACTCATTGCTAATATTGACAACTGCGAAATATCAAGACAGCTTACAGCGGTCTTTCTAGATACATTTAAAGTACCGAACGTTATAACGCCCAACGGAGATGGCTCTAATGACCTGTGGGTCATTCCCAATTCCTATTCTAACCAATCAGATGTTACCGTCATTATATATGACGATAAAGGGGTAGAACAGATGAATGAAACCTCATATGCAAACAACTGGCCACAATCATCAGTATCGTTCCCAAAACAAAATATGGTATTCTACTATGTAATCAAGAATGCCTCCGAAACATTAAAACAAGGAACCATTACCGTCATACGCTAATAACCTACCATGATTATCATGAAGCTAAAACATATACTTGCACTGTCCTTTATTGCTTTCTTGTCATTTACTACGGTATTTGCACAGGAGTCTGATCCAATTTTACCTTTGAAAGTTGCTCCACAAAACCTAATGAAATTTAATAGGTTCTTAATCAACCCTACTTTCACAACAGTTCGTGAAGACAACTCTTACATCAATTTTTTACATAGAAACCAGTCCTTTCAATTTGACAATAATGATCAGACCTATTTTGTAAGCTATAGTGGTCGAATGGGAGACAGAAATGGCTTGGGTCTCAGTTTATACTCTCAGCAAAAAGGTTTAGTATCTAATATCGGTATCATGGCCAACTATGCATACGGTATTAAACTAAGTGATAAGAGTAATTTCACTTTTGGAGCAAATCTTGCTTATTACAATACAGGGTTTGACAGAAATAGAGCAAGTCAGCTTGATCCCAATGATCCCTTATTAAACGGAACTATCGATAGCAACGTTCTTTCTTTTCAACCCGGTTTCAACCTGTCTTATGGTCAGTTTGATTTTGGGTTGTACGCTGAAAATCTTTTCGACTATAATATAAAGACTAGTGAACAATTAACTGATTTTGCAGATAAGACGTATTCTGGACATTTACAATATACTCATCAGTTTAAAAATGGGTCTGGCATTATGGAAAATTCACGTTTAATGCCATTAGCTCGAGTTCGTATGAATGCTCAAGATGGTCCTTTAATTGAAGATCAACAAGATTTGTCTTTTGGTGGAAGTCTCATTTTAGATCTGCCAAAGTTAGGTTGGGTGCAAGGGGGATATGATTCTTTTTATGGCGCCTCCGCTGGGGCAGGATTCAACCTCAATAAAAGACTTTCCCTAGGCTATACGATGGAGAAAGGTTTCGGCACAGATTTGAACAACCTCGGAGTTACCCATGAGATTTCATTTGCTTATTCCTTTACACCAAATCTAACAGAAGATCGTGTGATGCTGGAAGAGCCCGAAGAACAGCTTGTAGATACAGAAGAAATAACGCAAGATGATCTTGCAACTAACGATGAATTAGAGGAATTAAAGAAAAGACTGGCAGAGAACGATGAGGTACTTGCTGAATTAATGTTCAGACAAGACTCACTAGAAGCGAGTCGAGAAAAAGATTTGGAACGTCGCTTCGAAATGGTAATGCGAATGGTAAGAAATGAAACTAACGGCCAACGGCCAGATTTAGAAAAGCGTGCTGAACAATTATTTTTATCAGGTCAGGATTCTGAAACGTCTGTAGCAACTAATAACAGGCTAATAGAAACGCCAGCTGAAAACAATACGGTTAATACAAATAGCGAAGCGAAACAGAGACTCTTGGCTGATGATAATTCAAACACAAATAGTACTTCTCAAAGTAGTCGTAATCGAGTAATAAAGCAACCTAGGTCTCGAGATAATTCAAATACAATACTTGCTTCCAGCAATACTGTAAAGACTACTCAGCCGGCTGCTATTGCACAAGACAACACCAGCCAAACCAACTATACACAGCCCGTAA
Organism: uncultured Flavobacteriaceae bacterium; assembly: GCA_937936275.1. Lineage (GTDB taxonomy): Bacteria > Bacteroidota > Bacteroidia > Flavobacteriales > Flavobacteriaceae > Maribacter_C. The sequence goes on along the minus strand of CALHCJ010000261.1, from coordinate 4,079 downwards.
ATCGTGATGCAATTAAAAGTGCGAAATTCAAGAATATTAAGGGCACTGAAGATGGTTACTACCTTATTGCTAATGTTTACAAAGGTGGTAAATACATGAACCAGTTTATGAACAAACTTAGCGATAAAGGATTTTCTTCAGGTTATATAAATAATACGAATAACGGCCTAAAATATGTATACGTTGAGCGTTACGATACTTGGCAAGAGGCTGCAGATGCCTATAAGACTAATGTAAGAGGTACTTATGATGATGCACTTTGGATTATGAACATAGACAATCGCTATACCAATGAAGCGTATGCCAACAATGTGGATCAACTAGAACGAAAAGCAACAAAATATAATGTGAACGCATTAGAAAATAATACCATAGTAAAAGACAAGGTTACTGCAACTGATGTTAAAACAAAATCTGTCAATCTGAATGGGGTAATAGGACAAGGGTACTATATTATCGCAAATGTATTTGCGAACCCCACCAACGCCAGAAAATTTGTAAAACTCTTAAATTCTTATGGACTAAACGCTAGCTATTTTGTAAATCCTGAAAATAACTGGAGATACGTGTATTTGAAAAGACATGAGTCTTGGAACAACGCTTTGATATCCTATTACTCAAAGATTAATGATTCTTACGACGATAAGATGTGGATTATGCGTGTTCAGCAAGGTTTGAATGCATAAGCATTTGAAATAATATACCTTTAGGTATTTTTAACGGCTCAGCTCATTAAATAATTAAGTTGTAACAGTGAGGCTTTTCCGTTTAGCGTTAATAATTATTGAAGTAACTTACATATTACCCCTTAGATTATATTTATTCGGAATTCTTCCTAACTATTGAAGCATTTATATTATATAAGAATCCGTTTGAAAAATGAACGTGTTTTCAATTTTAATAACAATATTTTCAGGAATTAATTTGCCCCAGTATTTGAAAAATCTGATTCTGCTCATTAATAGAAATTTTCTAATCTGTCTAATGTTTTTGACTTACGACTTAAAGGAAAATATACAACCTCAATAATCGGAGTGCACTTATCGCTATCTACAATTCTAATATTCGCATTGCCTAAAAAATTCTAACCAAAATATTGAGCAGTATTTCAATCATCCCAATTTTTCTTATTGGAATTCTAAGTCTGTTTTTCAGAAATAGGGTTTGTTCTTTTTTATTTTATAACTCTTCCTTTATTACACTCCTATGACAAAATCTAAAATTAGCTAAAATCATAATTTTGAAGTCCGTGCAAGCGAGTTTTTCGTTTGCAGAGAAAATTTAGTTCTTAAGACATCACAATACCTTGGAAATAATTCTTGCGTGACTGGAATTAATCGAATAAAAACTTTAGAATCTAAAGAAAATAACATGGAATTTTCAATACGTTACGATGGAAAAACTGAAGATGAAAATCCATAATAATATCAAACTGCAATAATAAAACGTGTGGTAATATCTCGTATAGCTAATTACGGCTGAATAAATATTAGGATTTATTATAATTTTTCATCTTTCGTGTGCGGTCAAAGGTCAATGTAATTTTTCGTAACAAGTCATCACAAAACCAATATCACTACTTATACGAGCACTCTGGTCAATGCTCTTCTAACTATATTCAATATTTAAGCTCTTGAAGGACTTTATTCAAATAGGTTTTTAAGCCATTTTTGATCTAAATTCTAACCCACTTAAAGCGGTTTTTCCCGACATAAAAATGACTCCGTCAGGTTAAAGGATAAATAATTTTAGGTATTACTTACTATTATTTCATTTGACAAAACACCGTTCCAACACTAATTTTTTAGCGATTTTTAACTGCTTTAAACCCCTATTATTTAGCCTTTCACAACAGAATTAGACCATGCTACAACATTAAATTCTGCGCTTCATTATTAAGATTAATATTTGTTAGTAATACCTAGTATTTTTTTCGGTTCAACAAAGCATATTAAATCGAAAAATTAAGCACTCTTCAATTTATAACAATTATGAGTTTATGAGTGTTAAACCAAACCTACTGGCTAAATGATACCAAATTTTACCAAAAACATAATTGTTTTCAGTATTTTTCTGTTGAGCGCTTTTGGATTCGCACAAGAATACAATTCCTTCGAAGTTCGTTATCAAAATAACATTAAAGGTGATCTCACATTTATCTCAAATCAGATTGTAAATCGTGACGGCGGAACGGCTACTACAGAACCTAACGATCCTTACAACAATCTAAGTACCGATGGCGATACTAATCCAGAGACGGGAGGAGGACTAAATTACAACGATTATAAAGACATGCGCTATGTTGATGTGGATTCAGACCCCACAACGTTTAGCTCCAGTACTACTACCTTTAATTTTCCTAATCCAGATTGTAATTTAATCCGTTATGCGGGCCTCTATTGGACGGCAACATATCCTCGAGATTATACTGCCGATCCTGTTGGAACTGCAAGACAACACCCTATAAATCAAGTGCGATTTCAAGTCCCTGGGCAACCCTACGTAGACGTAACTGCAGATGAAATACTCTTCGACGGTTTAACCAATACGGACTTAGCATCCAATGCACCATATGCGGCCTACGCAGATGTCACAACTTTAATTACCTCACTTGCAAACCCTACAGGCGACTATACAGTTGCAAATATTCCAGCAGCTCAAGGAGTAGGCTACGATTTAAATACTTTTACTAGTTTAATGCCTGGGGGATCAGCAGGAGGTTGGACTTTAGTAATTGTTTATGAAAACCCGACACTGACAGGTAAATTAATTACAACCTTTGATGGTTTTGCTCGAGTTACTGGGACCGACAATGTGAATATCAATTATAATGGATTTACAACGATTCCTGCTGGTCAAGTAAATGCTGATATCGGTGCTGCGGCCTTAGAAGGTGATTTTCGAATTACTGGAGACCGAATGAGAATTCGAGCTGCAAGCAATGGAGGATTCACTACAATGAGTAATGGTGCCAACCCTGCTAATAACTTTTTTAATAGTAATATTTCGTTAAATGCTATTCCTCTACCTGGACGAAACCCGAGTAGTGCTAATACCTTAGGGTTTGATACAGACATTTTTACACTTAACAATTTCGCCAACTCGGTAATACCGAATAACGAAACTGCAGCAACTTTTAGATTTCAAACCAATGGAGATCAATATTATCCTTTTTTCAACTCCTTTAATATTGAAATCATTGAACCAGATATTGTTCTAGAAAAGAGGGTAGAAGATATTGCAGGAAATGATATTACGGGTTTAGGTGTTAATCTAGGTCAAACCTTAGACTACGTGCTTTCCTTTGAAAATTTAGGAAATGACAACGGTACCAATTACACTATTCGCGATATACTTCCCATAAACGTTACCCTTGACGAAGCCAATTTCGTTCTACCAACAGGGGTAACCTACACCTATGATCTTGCAACCAGAACCGTAATATTTACTATACCTGATAATTTAGTTGTGGTTGGCCAACCTGTTACTTCTATTCGCATGCGTGTTCGTGTAGCAGAAAATTGTTTTGATTTTATTGATGCATGTACAGATCTTATACAAAATTTAGCGTATTCGACATACCAAGGTGTTGTCAACGACAATCAAATTACAGATGACCCTAGTGTTACTGACTTTAATTCTTGTGGTTTCGTTGTTCCTGGAGCGACTAACTTTTTACTAGATGATCTAGAAAATTGCAACTTCACTCGAACCGTTCAACTTTGTGGTGATGATGTAGTATTAGATGCCGGTGACAATTTTGACACTTATGTTTGGGTACGAGATGATAACGGAAACGGTCTTTTTGACGCCACCGATACTGTGTTAAACGATGGGGATCCAGATGGGGATCAAAGTACTCTTTTGGTTGATGATATCGGAACTTATATCGTAGATAAAATAGTTGCTGACCCTTGTAAAGGCTTTAAAGAAATTTTCGTTGTTGAACGTTTTGGAACCACTCAAACTAATCCTATTGTAGACTGGTTTAACAATTCAAATACAGATGCAGATGTCACTAATGATGTTGAAGGTCAAATCGTACAATGTGCTATCGATGGTGATTTATTGCCTGAAAT
>CALHCJ010000260.1 GCA_937936275.1 uncultured Flavobacteriaceae bacterium | reverse complement strand
ATTCCAATCTATTACTTCGTAGGTAATCATGATTTATGGATGGATGGTTATTTTGAAGAAGAACTCAACATTCCCGTATTCCATAAACCGCAACGGTATTCTATTAATAACACCACTTTTTTTATAGGGCACGGCGATGGCTTAGGTCCCCACGATAAAGGTTATAAACGAATGAAAAAACTCTTCACGAACCCCATCGCGAAATGGTTCTTTCGTTGGATGCATCCTGATATTGGGGTTAAAGTAGCTCAGTATTTTTCTGTAAAAAACAAACTAATTTCTGGAGATGATGATGCAAAATTTCTTGGGGAAGATAAAGAATGGCTCGTACAATACGCTAAAAGAAAGCTAGAAACACAACATTATGATCACTTCATTTTTGGTCACCGACACCTTCCTCTAGAAATTAAATTAAATGGAAAATCTAAGTATACCAATTTAGGAGATTGGATAAAATACTATACATACGCTGTTTTCGATGGTACGGTCTTAGAACTAAAAAAGCACAACTCCTAAAAATTTACTTAGCTATCACCTTCATGTTCTGCGACATCCTTTGTTAGATCTAAATTTCGAAAAGTTGGTGAAATTAGCGCTGTAAAACCTACTGTTAATAATGTCATTATACCACCAAAAACAACTGCGGTTACCGTTCCCATGAGTTTAGCGGTTGCTCCACTTTCAAAAGCCCCTAGCTCATTTGAAGAACCTACAAACATTGAATTTACTGACGCCACTCTACCGCGCATGTGATCTGGAGTTTTGAGTTGTAATATGGTTTGTCGAATTACCATAGAAATTCCATCTAAAGCACCGCTCATAAAAAGGGCAAATACAGATAGCCAAAATGATGTTGACAGGCCAAAAACGATTATAGAAATCCCAAAGCCAAATACAGCCCACAACAGTTTCTTACCAGCAAATTTATGAACAGGAAATCGAGTAGATCCAACCATGGTAATAGCAGCACCTACTGCAGGGGCAGCTCTTAAAACCCCGAAACCTTCTGAACCAACTTGTAGAATATCTTGAGCAAAAACTGGAAGTAAAGCAACTGCTCCTCCGAATAAAACCGCAATCATATCAAGGGTGAGCGCGCCAAAAACAGCTTTAGAATTAAAAACAAAACGAAGTCCTTCCCGAAGACTATCTATAACCGGTTCTCCAATTTTTGGATTCATAATCGGTTTACGTCCAATTTGAAGAATCGCTACTAAAGCCATAATGGAAAATGTAAATATGAGACACATTGACCAATGTACGCCGATCCAACTGATGGAAAATCCCGCCAAAGCTGGACCTAAAACAGATGCCATTTGCCACGTTGTACTGCTCCAAGTTGCAGCGTTAGGATATATTTTCTTAGGAACGATCAAGGCGATTAATGAGAAAATTGTTGGTCCTAAGAAAGCACGTACCAATCCGCCTAGAAAAACTAGAAAATAGATAGCGTACAAAACAGTTGTTTTACTAAACTCAGAGGATAAAGAGGGTTCACTCAATAGAAAAAGTCCGAAACTGATGACTGAAAAACCTAGAATACATTTGATCAATAGATTCCGTTTCTCTTTTTGATCTACTATATGTCCTGCAAACAACGCCATGGAGACGGCAGGTATCACTTCCATCAATCCAATAATCCCAAGAGACCAAGGATCTTTTGTCATCGAATATACTTGCCATTCAATAACAATAAATTGCATAGACCAAGCAAAAACCATTGCAAATCGAGCGACTAAAAATATGTTGAATTCTCTAAATCGAAGTGCTGCATACGGATCCATTAGCGCAAATCTCTTAATTTCAATTGGAGACTCACATTACCTTGCCATTCATTTTCATCCAAAGAAAAAACAGCATCAAAAGTTTGTCTATTGATAACTGTATTCAATTTATCCCCCAGATTAAAACCTATGCCGCCCAGTGGTCCGTACCCATTTTGGGTAACAGCTAACTTTAGATGGGCTGCATCTTGACCGACACCTTTAGCATAACCAGAGTCTTGAAGATTTTCTGCCATGAACACCGGAGACATATTACCAGGACCAAAGGGAGCAAATTGTTTTAGAATGCGCATTAATTTGGGGTTCATATCCTTAATCTCAACCAAAGCATCAATAAGAATTTCTGGCTGCAACATCTTAGGGTCAATCGTTTCTGATACAACTTTTTCAAATTGATGTTTAAAATTACCGTACTGTTCTTCTAATAAAGTCAACCCCGCTGCATACTTATGACCCCCAAACTGTTCTATATAGTCTGAACAACCTTGAAGCGCATTATACACATCAAAACCTTTCACTGAGCGTGCAGAAGCTGCTAATTTTTCACCACTCTTTGTGAACACTAAGGTGGGGCGATAATAAGTTTCTGTTAGACGCGATGCAACAATACCTATCACTCCTTTGTGCCAAGAATCTTTATATACCACTGAAGTAAAACCTTTTTCTTCTTGATTTTCTTTGATTTGCTGTAAGGCTTCTTTGGTGATTTCTTGATCTAAACTCCTTCGATCTAGATTATATTTTTCGATTCCTGCGGCGAACTTCGTCGCTTGACTCATATCGGTCTCGGTTAATAAATTGACCGCATGTTGACCATGTTTCATACGCCCAGCTGCGTTGATTCTTGGAGCAATGATAAAAACAACATCTGTAATGGTCAGAACTGTTTTTTTAATCTGATTGATAATTGCTTTAAACCCAATTCTTGGATTGGAATTAATCACTTCCAAACCAAAATGAGCCAGTACGCGATTCTCTCCAGTCATTGGTACAATATCTGCACCAATGGCAGTAGCTACCAAATCAAGATAAGGAATCAAATCTTCAATGGTTTCCTCACGACGAACTCCTAAAGCTTGAATTAATTTAAACCCAACACCACAACCACACAATTCATCGTACGGATACGTACAATCATCTCGCTTCGGATCTAGAACGGCAACCGCCTCAGGTAAAATATCTCCCGGACGGTGGTGGTCACAGATGATAAAGTCAATTCCTTTTTCTTTGGCATATGCTACTTTATCTATGGCCTTAACACCGCAGTCTAAGGCAATAATTAAGGAAAAACTATTGTCCTCGGCAAAATCAATGCCTTTATAAGATACTCCATAACCTTCATCATAACGATCGGGAATGTATGTAGCAACATTCGGATAATAGCTTAATAAATAAGATGAAACCAAAGCGACGGAGGTAGTTCCGTCAACATCATAATCACCATAAACCAAAATATTTTCATTTGAAGAAATTGCCTTTTCAACGCGCTCTACGGCAACATCCATATTCTTCATTAGAAAAGGATTGTGTAAGTCCGATAACTTTGGACGGAAGAATTTCTTGGCTTCTTCGTATGTTGTAATTCCTCTTTGTAAAAGAAGCTGTGCAACCAATTCGTTAACATTCAAAGCTTTCGTAAGCGCATTGATGTCTTTTTGCTCAGGTTTTGGTTTTATCGTCCAGCGCATTTCAAGTTCAGTTCTTATGAAAAACTGTTTTAATCTCCAATGCTGCAAATTGTCGAAACATTTCCATTACCCCACAGTATTTTTCTATGGATAAATCAACAGCTCTCTGCAATTTTTCTTCTTTCAAATTGCTTCCATGAAAATGATATTCTATGACCACTTTGTCATAAAATTTAGGATGTTCATCTGTAAGATTTGCGATGGTTTCGATGGTAAATTCATCAACATCTAACTTCATTTTCTTCATTAGAGAGGCTACGTCAAGCCCTGAACAGCCTGCCAAGGAAGACAACATCAATGCTTTTGGTCGAAAACCGCTGCTATCTCCCCCATCTTCTTTTGCAATATCAATTTTCAAACTATGCCCTGACGGATTGTTACTTTCAAAGGCCATATTGCCTAGCCATTTCGTGGTAATATGATTTGTAGTCGCCATAAATTTTCGTTTCTTGTTAAGAATTAATTTAGTATTTTATTTTACCTGCGAATTTTACATTTTGCGCCTTAATTTTGCTTTTTTTTAGTATCGTAGCTAATGCTATGCGACTGAAAAAAATCTTCATTATAACACAAAAGCCAAAATTCTCGGTTCCAAATAAAACACTATACAAATTCAAGATAAATGTACGATAATTTAGAGCCTTAGAAAACGGTTCATTTCTGATTTCGTACTTCATATTTTTAACTTCTAATTTCACAATATGCCCTTAGTAAAACCTCTTGATCCTAGCCATAGTCCTGAAACCGCGGAGCTTGCAAAATTCTTTAATGAAACGCTTGGTTTTTGTCCGAATTCTATCTTAACCATGCAGCATCGCCCTGCAATATCGAAAGCCTTTATCAACCTCAATATGGCCGTTATGGCTAATGAAGGTCGTGTTACTTCAGCTTTAAAAAGAATGATTGCTTGGGTCAGTAGTAATGCTACAGGCTGTCGCTATTGCCAAGCACATGCTATTCGCGCCGCAGAACGTTATGGAGCAGAACAAGAACAATTAGACAACATTTGGGAGTACAGAACTCACCCAGCTTTCTCAGAAGCCGAGCGTGCTGCACTAGATTTTTCTTTACAAGCTTCGCAAGTACCCAATGCGGTAGATGCTGAAATCAAGGCGCGACTCTATGAACATTGGAACGAAGGTGAAATCGTTGAAATGTTAGGAGTAATTTCGCTCTTTGGATATTTGAATAGATGGAATGACAGCCAAGGAACAGATATTGAAGAAGGTGCTGTTGAGAGTGCAAATCAATATTTAGGAAAACATGGCTGGGAAAAAGGGAAGCACGATGGGAGTAGGTATTAGATTTTTTGTAGTTATAAAGAATTATTTAGAATATGGAATTCTGTAGCTATTGTAAAACCAAAATAGAAATTGATAGTCCACATTGTTCAAATTGTGGTATTTCGTTATATGCTAGTGAAGATGAAAAGTCAAAGTATATAACAAATATTCATAGGGCAAGAGAAAAATTTGTAGAAGCGTCAGGCGCGATGCATAGGGCTAAATGGGTTCTTTTCGTGATTGGCTTTGCATCTTTATTTTTTCATTTTTTTCTACTATATCTCGGTAAAATAGAATTGGCGGATTTTATCTTTTTGGGAGGCCTAAGTGGATTATTAGTAGCAGCTGGATTTTTAACAAATGATTATCCTATACCAAGTGTAATTGTGGGTATTATCTTTGTTGTTGGAATCTATGCTTATCAATTTTATATTGACCTTGATGGTCTCTTTAAAGGTATTATCTGGAAAATAGTAATCCTCTCCTCATTAATTTATGCTTTAAAATCAGCAATTGAATTTGAAAAGATGATTGAAAATTAAGTTTCAAAGAATACTCATTTTACTATGTTATTATTGCTTCATAAAAGAAATTATGCTATTAATTTCAACCTTAAGTTTCTTAACAACCTCCTCCTCAAACCAAGGATTCTTAGCCATCCAAAAGCGATTTACGGGTGAAGGATGCGGCAACGGAAAATACTTTGGTAAAAATTCTTTATAGCTGGAAACGTTTTCGGTTAGATTCCGCTTTCCTCTTGCTTTAAGATATCGGTCTTGTGCATATTTACCAATAACAATAATCAGTTTTACATTTTCAAATTGCTCCCAAACTAAATCGTGCCATAATGGGGCGCATTCTTTTCGTGGTGGGAGATCACCTGTCTTTGCTTTCCCAGGAAAACAAAAACCCATAGGTAGTACCGCG
>CALHCJ010000259.1 GCA_937936275.1 uncultured Flavobacteriaceae bacterium | reverse complement strand
TTTTTAAAAGCTACCGAGCGTAAAGGCTTTGGCGATAATCTTTTTAGAGATTGGCGCTACAATCAAGATAATACTCCTAAAACCGATTTTGTTTTAAATAATGATACCTACAGCGGAAAAATTCTTGTTGGCGGGAAAAATTTCGGTTCAGGATCCTCACGTGAGCATGCTGCCTGGGCAGTTTATGACTACGGATTTCGTTGCGTAATTTCTAGCTTTTTTGCAGATATTTTCCGTGGAAACTGTTTAAACATAGGGGTTTTACCAGTTCAAGTTAGCGCTGAATTCCTTCAGAAAATATTCGCCGAGATTGAAAAGAATCCGGATACGGAATTTGAAGTGAGCCTTTCAGAGCAAAAAGTAACCATCTTAGCAACTGGTGAAAGCGAGCCTTTTGACATTAACGATTACAAAAAAGGTAATATGACCAATGGCTTTGATGATATCGATTACCTTTTGAATATCAAAGAAGATATTCAAAAGTTCGCACAGACGAGACCTTTTTAAAATGCAGAAAAGAGTCTTGGAAATCATGGATACTACCCTTCGCGATGGCGAACAAACTTCGGGTGTATCATTTTCGGCGTCTGAAAAGCTAACTTTAGCAAAGCTTTTATTAGACGAGCTCAAAGTGGATCGTATTGAAGTTGCTTCCGCTCGTGTCTCTGAAGGCGAATTACAGGCTGTGCAACAAATTACTGAATGGGCGGCTATCAACGGATATTTAGATAAAATAGAGGTGTTGACCTTTACAGACGGTGGTGTTTCTTTAAAATGGATGGAGAAAGCGGGTGCCAAATCTCAAAATTTATTGACCAAAGGCTCCATGAATCACTTGAAATATCAGCTCAAAAAAACGCCAAAAGAGCATTTCAGTGATATCAGCAAGATTTTCAAAGCGGCAGAAAAAAAGGAAATTATTAACAATATTTACCTAGAAGATTGGAGCAACGGAATGCGAAACTCCAAAGAATATGTTCTAGAGTTTTTAGATTTTCTAGCTACACAACCGGTTAAAAGAGTGCTCCTCCCCGATACCTTAGGAATTATTACCTATACCGAAACCTTCGATTTTCTATCTGAAATCATTGAGCGTCATCCTGAAATGCATATTGATTTTCACGGACACAACGACTATGATTTAGGAGTTGCTAACATCATGGAGGCCGTTAAAGCGGGTTGCCATGGTTTACACTTAACCGTTAACGGTATGGGTGAACGCGCGGGTAACGCTCCCATGGCCAGTGCCATTGCTGTAATTAACGACTTTTTACCTGAGGTAAAGATTAATGTCAACGAAAAAGCATTGTTTAAAGTCAGTAAGTTAGTTTCTGCTTTTACTGGTGTTGGCATACCATCGAACAAACCCATTGTAGGAGATAGTGTTTTTACGCAAACTGCTGGTATACATGCAGATGGAGATAATAAAAACAACCTTTACTTTAGTGATTTAATGCCAGAGCGTTTTGGAAGAAAGCGTAGGTATGCCTTAGGTAAGATGTCCGGTAAAGCCAACATTCAAAAGAATTTACAAGAACTTGGTCTTACCTTAAACGATGACGAATTAAAAAAGGTGACTGCTCGAATTATCGAGTTAGGTGATAAAAAAGAGCGTGTTACTAAAGAAGATCTACCCTATATTATTTCTGATGTTTTAGATACCGATTATCAGCAAAAAGTATTTGTAAAATCGTATGTGCTAACGCATTCCAAAGGCTTAAAACCTTCAACTACACTTTCATTAGAAATCAATGGAAAAACATATGAGGAGAATGCCTCGGGTGATGGTCAGTATGATGCTTTTATCAATGCCTTACATAAAATATATAGCGCACGAAAAGTAGAATTACCCGATTTGGTGGATTATGCGGTACGTATTCCTCCTGGAAGTAATTCTGACGCGTTGTGCGAAACCATTATAACTTGGGAACTCGACGGAAAAGAATTCATCTCCAGAGGATTAGATTCTGATCAAACTGTATCAGCTATAAAGGCGACGGAGAAGATGCTCAATATAATATAGACTCTTATCGCTAATTATTGAACGTATTTTTAATAAATGAGAGATTATAAAAAATATAAGCTGTGGGCTTTAGGTCATGAAGTAACTTTGGAAAGTTATAAAGCAACTCGTAGTTTTCCAAAGGATGAAATTTATGGTTTAGTGAGTCAAATGAGACGAGCTTCCAGTTCAGTTCCAGCTAATATTGCTGAAGGATGTGGAAGGGAATCGGAAGGTGAATTCAAACGCTTTCTAATCATAGCAAAAGGTTCGGCGAACGAATTAGAATATTTTACGATACTCGCGAAGGATCTAGGATATTTATTAGAAGAAGCATTTTTTTCAACAATAAATGATAAAATAGACAAATTAAGAAGAAGCTTAAATAGTTTAATCAACATAATACAAATATCAATACTATAAAAAGCGATTTGCGTATAGCGATAAGCGTACAGCGTTTCGCGCAGCGAAAAATATGAAACTAAATATTGCCCTTTTAGCCGGTGACGGCATCGGACCAGAAGTAATTGATCAAGCTGTTAAAGTTTGTGATGCTATTGCTAAAAAACACCATCATGATATCAATTGGCAGCCAGCACTTACAGGTGCCGCCGCTATTGATGCGGTAGGTGAACCTTATCCAGATGAAACGCACGACATTTGCGCAAATGCAGATGCTGTTCTTTTTGGAGCCATCGGACATCCACGTTTTGATAATGATCCTTCGGCGACATTACGTCCAGAGCAGGGTTTACTAAAAATGCGTCAAAAGTTGGGCTTATTTGCAAATGTACGTCCCACCTTTACGTTTCCTTCGCTAATTGATAAATCACCCTTAAAAAGAGAACGCATTGAAGGAACGGACTTGATCATTTTACGAGAACTAACTGGGGGAGTTTACTTTGGAGAAAGAGGTAGAAAAGATAATGGCAATACCGCTTACGATACCATGACTTACGAGCGTCATGAAATTGTACGGCTCGCAAAAAAGGGGTTCGAAATGGCCATGAAACGTTCAAAAAGACTATGCTGCGTGGATAAAGCCAACGTTTTAGAATCTTCAAGACTCTGGAGAGAAACAGTACAAGCGATGGAAAAAGATTATCCAGAAGTGGAAGTTTCTTATGAATTTGTTGATGCTGTAGCCATGCGATTAGTGCAATGGCCAAGTGCTTACGATGTGATGATTACAGCGAACCTATTTGGAGATATATTAACGGATGAAGCTTCTGTAATATCGGGTTCTATGGGACTAATGCCTTCTTCGTCCGTTGGAAGCAAAGTGTCTTTATACGAGCCTATTCACGGTTCATATCCACAAGCCGCAGGTAAAGATATTGCAAACCCATTAGCGACCGTATTGTCTGCAGCCATGCTTTTTGAGGATATGAATTTATCTGAAGAAGCGCAAGCAATACGTGATGTGGTCAATAAATCGTTAGCCGAAGGTATTGTTACCGAAGATTTGGCAGATGGTGCAAGAGCCTATAAAACCAGTGAAGTTGGCGATTGGTTAGCGGAAAACATCTAAACAATCGATAGTCATAAAAACAGCCCCAAAAGTTTTGAATTCTTAGGGGCTGTTTATTTTTTATTTTTTTAGTAAAAGCTATTGAACTCATTCCTTCAAATCTTCCAAGATCTTATAATTATCCTTTAAATAATACCATTCATCATTGAAGTTTCCATCAGCATTAACACCGAAAGCCCAAGCTTCATCCCAAGAAAGGGCTTGATTTTTAGCTTCAATATCCTTTACGACTTCAACGCTGTTATCATAGGTATATGTTTCCACATAATTCGCGGTGATATTCATCCATACAATTCCTTTATTACCGTCCATAGCCATATGCTTTATGGTCGATTTATAATTGGGGAAAGAAGCTCTAAACGCAGAATGCTCTTCTAAAAAAGCATCTAGTGCAGGGGTGGCCTTAAAATAATTGGGAATCTTTGATTTCCAATCCGACGAATTGACATCTCTTATATAATCTTTCATAAGCTGTCTTGCCAGCTCTTCTGAGTTTTCGAAATCCTGATAAACCTTTAATTCAGCCAAGATGGTTTGATTCTGAGTTGCATCATTCTTATCTATACATGAGACCAAACAAAACAGAGCCAAAGTGAATACTAACTTTTTCATTTGTATTATTTAATGGGTTTGTTCTTCAGTTGTATTGGCTATGACCCCCAACTGCTCCATCAGAATCATTTGATCCGCAATTAACCACATATCGGTTATCTTTTCATTTTCAATTATGTAACGAATCACAAATGGCAAATCCATCATCTTGCCTGTAGGTGGAATGCCGTTCAAGGCTCCTTGGTGTAGTCCCGTAGCTCGACCCTGTACGACTACCTTGTTGCCTTCGGTAATCATCTCTTCTACAAAAAGCTCATATTTTGGAAAGGCACTTTCAAAGAATTGAATATGTTCCAAGAGCTTTTCATCATTTGTGAATTGTTCGCATAATTCCCGTGTCTTGTCTTTTCCTGAAATTGCATTAAAATAACGGAGAATAAATTCCCGATTTTTCTTTAAATTATCCATATTTTACATTTTTTGAGTAAGATAATAGCTGTTTTCTTTGTCCAAAGTTAGGGGGAAGATTTTGATGAAAATTGACCAGATGTTGCGAAAATTTGCACCCTAGTTGCATTTTCGCTATTTGTATTCCGAAGGGTTAAAACCAAACTCCTTTTGAAAGGAACGGGTAAAATGGCTCTTACTTGCAAAACCCACCGCATAGCATACCTCACTAACATTGAGGTCTTTATCTTTGGATTGTAGCAATTTTTTAGCAGTTTCCAAACGTACAAAACGCAGGTATTGCTGAGGAGACATTTGCGTTAATCCCTTTACTTTTCTAAATAACTGTGTTCTGCTCAGTGCCATTGCGTTCGAAAGCGTATCTACTTTAAAATTAGTGTCAGACAGATGGGAATGTATGACCGCATTCACCTTTTTCAAAAATACACCCTCACTTGACCCCTTATGTTCTGCGTACTTTTGGAGATTTGCAGTGTTCGAAAAATGTGAAGCTAATCGCTTGTGCATTACTGCATGATACATCGGGTATTGCTTTGGCAATAGCTTCTCATTTCCATTATGGCGTTTGTTCGTGTTCCCAACTTTCTTGGTGGGGATTAAAACGATAAAACGAGTACCCTTCTCAAGGCGTTCAACTGATAATCCATTGCGAACAGCCGATAAAATTTCCCCTAGCTTGGAAAGATCTACGCCACTGTTCTCAATAGTAAGAATACTGTGATTTGAATTCACATCACATTGCCCAACTAAAACTGTAATTGAATACGATTGTGGGGTAAAAGTAATAACACGGCTCAATAATACTGTAATCTCCGAAAGCACTTCTTCTGGATTATACGACGCTTGTAAATTTGAAACCCGAGATTGAAAAATCAAATTTACCTCTTGTGCAGCGGCAAAAGGTTGTAGTCCGGTAACTAGACCACGAAATAGGGGGACTAAATCTGCGGTTACTTTAAATCCCATCAAAACAGCAACTGAAAGTTAATGTTGTTAAAAGGTATTACTTTTTTGATGAATCACCAACTCACCCCTGCTCCTCCGCCACCAGAACTTCCTCCACCAAAACTGGATGATGAACTACTCATCGATGACGAAGAAGAAGAAGAAAACGATGAACCTGAAGACGAAGATTCGCTAGGTCTAGATTTTCTTGGCGTTTCTACTTCTTTTTCTTCTAAGTAATTACAATTACGGCATTCAAAGCGGTCAATTCTAGTGCCGCCCTGGTCATAAGTGGCTTTTACCAGCACTAAAGAATATTTCTTACCGAAAGTTTTATAACCACATTCCTTGCAATTGGAATACTTCCGTCCGTTTGGTCCTTCATATTCCAAAATCATAATATCACTGTGGTCTTCAGTAATCCAAACGTCATAGAGAATAGATTTCAATTCTTCTTCCAACAATTGCACTTCCTCCAAAAAATCGATTTCATCATAGTTGGTCAACAAAGTCATAGGTAATCCATTCTTTTTACTGAAACGAGGTGCGGTTCGATACTTTTCTAGTCTGCTCTCTGCCATCTTAGCGAAAAAGAACATGGGTAAGGGAAACAGGTATTGAATACAACCAAATTTCAAGGTATACAACCGATGGTATTTATCATAATAATCATCTTTTGACAATTGAATGGCAAAAGCCTGCGCATAATACCATATTCCCAAGAGTGAACAGCTCAAACCGTACAACAATAGGAAAACATGATACCATTGCCATCGAAATGGTGCTTCTTCTGATTCTTCGTAGTCAATAGTGTAACCGTACACCTCATCTATCACCTCAGGATTTTCTATAAATTCTTTAATCCGAAGTAC